>JBARCH010000089.1:0-20343 GCA_049793875.1 Pseudolabrys sp.
ACGGCCTACGGCAATCTGATGAGCGAGTGGTGGCAGGCGCCGGCCGGACGCGAAGTGGTGCGCAAGTTCTATTTCCAGGACAACGATCGCCTGCCGCAATACCAGACGGAGGCTGTGCTCAGGCAGAAGCTTGCGGCGCTGTCGCCGGTCGAATTGCGTTTCGGCTGGACCGCGACCGGAATCGCGCAGGATGGCGACACGGTTCGTGTCACGGCTACGCAGGAGAGCGGCGCAAGCGAGGTCATCGAAGCCGATTATGTTGTCGGCTGCGACGGCGGCCATTCTCTTGTCCGCGAGCAGATCGGCATCGCGCGCGGCGGCACCGACTTCGACCAGGTGATGATGCTGGCGGTATTCCGCTCGCGCGAACTGCACGAGGGCCTCAAGCGGTTCCCGCAACGCTCGACCTATCGGTCGATGCACCCGGACTTCAACGGTTACTGGCAATTTTTCGGCCGCATCGATGTCGGTGAAGGCTGGTTCTTCCATTGCCCGGTGCCGGCGGGCACGACAAAAGAGACTTGCGATTTCCTCGGGTTGATCCGCAAGGCCGCCGGTTTCGACTTCGACGCCGAATTCGATCACGTCGGCTTCTGGGATCTGCGCGTCGCAGTGGCGGAGAAATATCAGGTCGGCCGTGTGTTCATTGCCGGTGACGCCGCGCACAGCCATCCGCCCTATGGCGGTTTCGGCTTGAACAACGGCCTGGAGGACGCGGTCAATCTCGGCTGGAAACTGGCCGCGCGGCTGCAAGGCTGGGGCGGCGATGCGCTGCTTGCATCTTACAGCGAGGAACGACGGCCGATTTTCCACGAAGTCGCCGAGGATTTCATCGCCAGGCGTATCCGCAACGATGCGGAATTCCTGCATTGCCACAATCCGGCACGCGACCGCGCCGACTTCGAGGCGGCCTGGAAAGCTCGCGAAGGCGAACTCGGCACGCGCGCGCAGGTCTATGAGCCGAATTACGAAGGCTCGGCGGTAATCGCGGGGCCGCCGGGCGGCGTGAGCAGCGCGCATGGGCAGCACATGCTGAAGGCTCGCGCGGGACACCATTTGACGCCGCGGCCGCTCTCGTCCGGCCGCAATGTATTCGAGGAACTGGGCGCGGGTTTCACGCTGCTGGCGTTCGGCGTGGACGGTGTTGCGGTTTTTGAGCAGGCGGCGCGGGCGCGAGGCATCCCGCTCAAGGTCGTGCGCGACAGTTACGACGGCGGACGCGAGTCTTATGAGGCGCACCTGATCCTGGTGCGGCCCGATCAATACGTGGTCTGGACCGGCGATGCGCTGCCTGCCGACGTGGACGCACTGATGGGTCGCGTCACGGGGCGCGGTGCGTGATGCGGCGGATGAATCACTTCGGGAAAAGTTGGCCGATCGTTTCAATTATTTGTTGACCGTCCTGGGCTAACTTTCGCTTATGTCCGATGTTGCCGTCGCGTCCGTCCGTCCGATCGTTTTGCCAAATGTCTCATTCGGGCCGTACCGACTGATGGAGGCCGTGCCGTGGTTGATGTTTGCGACAGCAATGCGAATCTTCGAGTCGTCTAATTGGGGACAGTGGCTTGTCGCGGCAGGACTCGCGAATCTTTCGATTTTCCTCGCCTTCCTGCTTGCCGCGCGCCGCATGGTCGAATTCACCAACGGAAAGACCGGGCTCGGCAGACTCGACTTCCGCGCGCAGTTAACACTCGCGCGCATTGTCCTGATTCCAATTTTCGCGTTCGTCGTGGTGGGGAGCATTGTCGTTTTCAGACTCGGCGCGCGATGGACCGGCATGTATTTTCTGCTCGGTTTTGACGGCATTGCCTTCGATCAGTACACGTATCCTTGCATGGCATGGAGCGCGTTTCTGGCCGCTCTTCTGCTGCTGACGGTGCTCAAGGCGGAAAGCACCGGGAGCGTCGGTCTGTTTTCAATATTCATTGAATTTGGACAACGCGCTGCCTGCATGGTGCCGGCGATCGTCGCTGTGACCATCGCCGATATTGGCTTGAACGCAATTCAAGGTGCGGTGCGCCACCTGGTCGTTGTCTTCTGGCACACCTCGGCGCTGCCGCTGACGGCGAAAAATCTGGTTTATTTCCTTTTCATCTTCAGCTTTGCCTCGGTGCGGCTGTGGCTGACACTTGCGATTCTGACATTTGCGTTGCGGGATTCCTATCGCCGCGGTCATGCCATGCCGCATTTCGTTCCGGACAGGTTCAAAACAGGGGCCTGACGCGCCTGCGCCCCTTGATCCTGCCCGTTTTCCCTGCCACATGCCGCCCATGAACAAGGCGCTCCGGCCCGACGATTCGATCCCGCAGACGCCACTCGCGGCGCAGGTGGAGCGGCGGCGCACGTTTGCGATCATCTCGCATCCGGACGCCGGCAAGACCACGCTGACCGAGAAGCTGCTGCTGTTCGGCGGCGCCATCAATCTCGCCGGTCAGGTGAAGGCCAAGCGCGACCGGCGCTCGACGCGCTCGGACTGGATGGCCATCGAACGCGAGCGCGGGATTTCGGTCGTCACGTCGGTGATGACGTTCGACTATGACGGCCGCGTATTCAACCTGCTCGATACGCCGGGCCACGAGGACTTTTCGGAGGACACCTATCGTACGCTGACCGCGGTCGACAGCGCGGTGATGGTGATTGACGCCGCCAAGGGCATCGAGGCGCGCACGCGCAAGCTGTTCGAAGTATGCCGGCTGCGCGACATCCCGATCCTGACCTTCATCAACAAGATGGATCGCGAGAGCCGCGATCCGTTCGACCTGCTCGACGAGATCGAAAAGACGCTGGCGCTCGATACCTCTCCGATGACCTGGCCGATCGGGCAGGGCCGCGACTTTGTCGGCACTTACGAATTGGCGGCAGGAACGGTGCGGCTGCTCGGCGCCGACGGCAAGACCAGCGAGCCGCGCAGCGCCGACATCCCTGCGATCATTCCGGAAGGCTCGATGCTCAAGGCGGACGCGGTCGAGGAAGAATTGAAGCTGGTGAAGGAGGCGTGCCGGCCGTTCGACTTTAATTCGTTCCGCGAAGGGCATCTGACGCCGGTTTATTTCGGTTCGGCGCTGAAGAATTTCGGCGTCAAGGATTTGCTCGACGCGCTCGCCGAATTCGCGCCATCGCCGCGCGCACAGGTCTCGAACACGCGCACGGTCGACGCGCACGAGAATGCGATGACGGCCTTCGTGTTCAAGATCCAGGCCAATATGGACCCGAACCATCGCGACCGCATCGCGTTTGCGCGGCTGTGTTCCGGCAGGCTCGACCGCGGCATGAAGGCAACGCTGGTGCGAACCGGCAAGCCGATGACGCTGTCGGCGCCGCAGTTTTTCTTCGCGCAGGATCGTTCGGTCGCGGACGAGGCCTATGCCGGCGATGTGGTCGGCATTCCAAACCACGGCACGCTGCGCATCGGCGACACGCTCACGGAAGGCGAGCAGATTTCCTTCCTGGGCGTGCCGAACTTCGCGCCGGAAATCCTGCGGCGCGTGAAGCTCGGCGACCCGATGAAGGCAAAGAAGCTCAAGGAAGCCTTGCAGCAGATGGCGGAAGAGGGCGTCGTGCAGGTATTCCGCCCGCTGGACGGCGCGCCGGCGCTGGTTGGCGTCGTCGGTCCGCTGCAACTCGACGTGCTGAAGGTGCGGCTTGCGGGCGAGTACGGCCTCGACATCAATTTCGAGACGCCGGAATTCCAGCTCGCGCGCTGGATTTCAGCGGAGGACGACCGGAAGCTCAACGATTTCGTGCAGGCGAATTATTCCAGCGTCGCCGACGATCTCGACGGCGACCGCGTATTCATGGCGCGCAATCAGTTCATCCTCGATTACACGCGCGAACGCGCGCCGGGTTTGACGTTCACGGACATCAAGGACGTGAAGGGGCGGCCCGCTGTTTAGCTGTCATGCCCCGCGAAAGCTAATTCACTTTCACATTCGCGGCCTTGATCACCGGCCCCCAGCGCGCGATTTCGCTGTCGATCTGCGCGCGGAATTGCTCCGGCGTCGAACCGACCGGCTCCATCAGTTGGATCGCGAGCTTGTCGCGGATCTTCGGCAGCTTGATGATTTCGACCACGTCCCTGTTGATCGCATTAATTACTGCCTTTGGCGTGCCTCCGGGCGCGATCAGCCCCATCCAGGCGTCGGCTTCGACATCGATGCCGCTTTCCTTCAGCGTCGGAATGTCGGGCAGGAACGGCGAGCGCTTGGCGGTCGATACGGCGAGGATTTTGACCTTGCCCGCTTTCGCTTGCGCGACGACCGAAACTGCCGGCATGCAGGCCATCTGCGCCTCGCCGCGGATGACCGCGAGCACCGCGGCTGGCGAGCTTTTGTAAGGGATGTGCACCAGCTTTGTGCCGGATTTGAGCGCAAGAGCTTCCATCGCAAGCTGCGACAGCGAGCCCGTACCGATCGATGCGAAATTGTATTTGCCGGGTTCGCGCTTGATCGCCGCCACCAGATCGGAAACCGAATTGACCTTGAGCGACGGATTGACCGCCAGCACGCTCGGTTGCGTGATCAATTGCGTGATGGGCGCAATGTCCGTTTTGGGATCGTAAGGCAGCTTCGAGAACAGCAGCGTGTTGATCGCGAGCGGCCCGCCGATGCTGATGCCGATGGTCGAGCCGTCGGGCGTCGCTTTCGCGACCGCGTCGGTGCCGAGATTGCCGCTCGCGCCCGGCTTGTTTTCAACGACGAAGGTTGCGTTCGGGTGCTGGTGCTTGAATTCCTCGGCGATCAGGCGTGCGACGGTATCGGGCGTCGAGCCAGGCCCGAACGGCACGATGATTTTCACGGTGCCTGTCGGCCATTCCTGCGCCGTTGCCGGAAGCGCCGCAGCGGCCAGCAGCGCCAACGCCAGAATGAAACGCAATTTCATCGGAGGTTTCCTTGTTCGATCAGGCGACGTCTCGCCCCAGATAGGCGCCGTCGTTCTCGATCAGCTCCTGCAATTTGCCGGTGGCAATATCGGCGCAAGACGTGTTGCCCGCAATGGCGAGATGCGCCGCGGTTCCCGCCGCCTGACCCATGACGAAACAACCGCCCGAAACGCGCGCGGCGGATTGGCCTTCATGCGTCATTGAGGCGCAGCGTCCGGCCACCAGCAGATTGCGGAAGCCGCGCGGCACCAGCATCCAGTAGGGCAGGTGATTGAAGCCACGGGAGCCCGGAATATCCGGCCAGCGCCATTCCACATCACCAGACACGTGTTTTTCGATCGGCCAGCCGTTGACGCCGACGGTGTCGGCAAAGCTGGCGCAGGAAATCACATCGTCGGCGGTGAGTTGATACAGGCCGGTGACGCGCCGCGTTTCGCGCACGCCGAGCTGCGGCGGAATATCGACGATGTAGGCATTGCCGAAGCCGGGCACCTCGCGCCGCAGGAATTCGA
Organism: Pseudolabrys sp.; assembly: GCA_049793875.1. Classification (GTDB taxonomy): domain Bacteria; phylum Pseudomonadota; class Alphaproteobacteria; order Rhizobiales; family Xanthobacteraceae; genus Pseudolabrys. The sequence continues at coordinate 5,392 of JBARCH010000089.1, forward strand.
AGAACGCCAGCGCCTGCTTGCGCCCTTCGGATTCGCCGAAGCTCAGCTCGATCGCGTCGGTGCCGTCGATGGCGCGGCCGTTCGCGGTTTTTACCTGCGTGACATTGACGCGCCATTCGACTGAATGTTTCTGCGGCCGCACGATTGCGCCCTTGCGCGGGAAACGCACGCCGCGTCGCTCGGCGGCTTCCATCAGCGCGGGGATCGAGCGCCACGCTTCCCCCGCGGTCACCGGCTCGACGCCGTTTACGCGGAACATCATGGTCGGATAGAGCGTGTTGCCGTCTTCGTCGCCTTGCTCGAAGGCCGCCCCGGCAAAGGCGGCAAGATCGCCGTCGCCGGAGCAATCGACGAATACGCGGCCGAGCACGGCACTGCGTCCGGATTTCGTTTCGATCAGCAGTGCCTTGATCACGCCGTCCGTTTCCATCAGCGCGCCGGCGGCGAGCGCGTGGAAGCGCACGTCAGCGCCTTTCGATAACAGCAGGTCGTCGGCCGCGCATTTGTAGGCCGCGGTGTCGTAAGCCTGCGCGTAAGTCTTGCCGAGCACGAGATGCGGCGCGTTCAGCCCGCCGATGCGATCGATGCGGTGCAGCAGGTCGTCGGCAATGCCGTGCACGACGCGGCGGATGTCGCCATGCACGTTGGCATGCAGGCCGCAGAAATTCGTCACGCCTGCCGCTGTTCCCATGCCGCCGAGAAAACCGTAACGCTCCACCAGCAGGGTCTTGCACCCATGCCGGGCGGCGCTCGCGGCGGCTGCGATTCCGGCTGGTCCGCCGCCAAGCACGACGACCTCGTAGTCGCCGCTGACAGGGACCTGCCGCGCCGGTTCATCGACATAAGTAGGCCTTGCAGCCATCGAAGATTTCCTGTGGTCTTCCGCGCCTTGCCAAGGATTGTGCCATCGCCTCTACTGCGATGAACAAAGCGGGCCTCGTCTCAAGAGTGTAGCGTAACAATGGGTCTTGTTCTCCTCATCGCCGGGCTTGTGGTCTTTCTCGGCGCCCACGCCTTTGTGTCGTTCCGCGAAGCGCGCGCCGCCGCGATTGCCCGTTTCGGCTTCGGGTATCGTGCGCTGTTTTCGCTGACCTCGCTGCTCGGCCTTGTCCTGATTGTCTGGGGTTACGCGCATTACCGCGCGACCGGCTGGATTCAAATCTGGACGCCGCCGGCGTTCATGCATCACATCACCATCGGGCTGATGCTCATTTCGGCGATCCTCGTCACCGCGACCTACATCCCAAGCCATATCCGCACCAGAGCCAAGCATCCGATGCTGGCCGGCATCAAGACCTGGGCTTTCGCGCATCTGTTGTCGAACGGCGATCTCGGTTCGATCCTGTTGTTCGGCTCGTTCCTGGCCTGGGGCGTTTACGCGCGCATTGCCGCAAAGCGGCGCGGCGATCTCGGCCCACCAACCGCGCCGGCCGGTTGGGGCAACGACGCGATTGTCGTCGTGCTCGGCGTCGTGATCTATCTTGCGCTCGGCTATGCCTTCCATCCGATCGTGATCGGCGTGCCGGTGTTCGGGAGATAATCCATGTCGCTGCAAAAAGAGACCAAACGATTTACCGCGCCTGACATTCTTGCGCGCAAGGGCGGCGAGCCGATCGTCTGCCTGACATCGTATCACGCGCACACCGCGCGCATGCTCGACAACCATTGCGACGTCATTCTTGTCGGCGATTCGCTCGGCATGGTGATGCACGGCATGGAGTCCACCGTGCCGGTGACGCTCGACATGATGATCCTGCAGGGGCATGCCGTGATGCGCGGGTCGAAACGCGCGCTTGTCGTCATCGACATGCCGTTCGGCTCCTACGAGGCCTCGAAAGAACAGGCGTTCATGAGCGCTGCGCGCGTGTTGAAGGAAACCGGCTGCGGCGCCATCAAGCTCGAAGGCGGCGTGCGCATGGCCGAAACGATCCGCTTCCTCACGGAGCGTGGCGTGCCGGTGATGGCGCATGTCGGCCTGACGCCGCAATCGATCAACACGCTTGGATCGTTCCGCGCGCAAGGGCGCGAGGAGGCGGACTGGGGCCGCATCGAAAACGATGCGATCGCGGTGGCGCAAGCCGGCGCATTCTCGCTGGTGGTCGAGGCGGTGGCCGAACCGTTGGCGCGCAAGCTCACGGCGGCGGTCGCGATCCCGACCATCGGCATCGGCGCCAGCGCCGCCTGCGACGGACAGGTCCTCGTGCTCGAGGACATGCTCGGCCTGTCGCCGTGGGTGCCGAAATTCGTCAAGCGCTACACCGACCTTGGGCCGTCGATCGACCGGGCGGTGGCCGAATATGCCGCCGAAGTGCGGGCGCGGACCTTTCCGGCCACCGAACACACTTACCCGATGAAGCCAAAGAGGCCCTGACACGGGCTAAGCCCCTGAATTTTAACGGTTGTGGCGTTATTTTTGCCTTGCCGCCGCCACATCGGTAGGTTACCCCGCGCCTTTCCCGGGGTGGGATCGTTCTGGAGCCATTTGTGGCCGATATTTTCAACGAAGTAGACGAGGAAGTCAGGCGCGAACGGCTGCACAGGCTGTGGGAGCGCTACAGCCTCTTGATCATCGCGGCTGCCGTGCTGATCGTCGCCGCTGTCGGCGGCTGGCGCGGCTATCAGTGGCTGGAAGCAAAGAAGGCCGCCGAAGCCGGCACCAGGTTCGAATCCGCGGTTGCACTGAGCGATCAGGGCAAGCACGCGGAGGCGGAGGTTGCTTTCGCCAAGGTCGCTGCCGAAGCCCCCGCCGGTTACCGTGCGCTTGCGCGCTTGCGTGCCGCTGCCGAAGTCGCGGCTGGCGATCCCAAGCAGGCGGTAAAGGCTTATGACGAGATTGCCGCGGACGCATCTCTCGGGCAGACTTTGCAGGATATCGCGGCCGTCCGCGCCGGCATGCTGCTGGTCGACACCGCGCCGCTTTCCGAAATGCGTCAGCGTCTCGAACCGCTGACCGAGCCGGGCCGCACCTTTCGCCACACCGCGCGTGAATTGCTGGCGTTGTCGGCGTGGCGCAACCACGATGCCGCAACGGCCAAGCATTTCATCGACATGATCACGAACGATGCGGAGACGCCGGCCGGAACGCGCGCGCGCATCGACGTTCTCTCGGCGCTGATCGCAGCCAACGGAAAAGGCTGAGAACTTATGCATCGCGGCATCAATCGGATCGTGCTTGCCGGCGTGCTACTCGCATTCGGTCTCGGGCTCGCCGGCTGTGAAGACGGCTTCGACATGGACAAGCTCGACGTCTTCCATTTGAACGACAAGAAGAAGCTTCCGGGCGAGCGAAAGGATGTGTTTCCGGGCGGCGTGCCGGGCGTCACCCAAGGCGTGCCGCAGGATCTGGTGAAGGGTTATCAGGCGCCGCCGGAAACGGCGACGGCGCTGCCCGGCGAAGAGAGTGCCGCGGAAAAGCGCGCCGCCGCCATCGAGCCGGCAGGAGAATCGAAACCTGCAAGAAAGCCGAAGCCACGCGTTGCCAGACACAAGCCATCGCGCATTACCGTGAAGCCGGCGGCCCAGCCGGTTGCCGAACAGCCGCAGCAACAGCAGCCGCAAGGCGCGCCGTGGCCGGCGCCCGCCCAACAGCCGCCGCAGCAGGCTTCCGGCGCGCAGTCGCCGTGGCCGTCAACGACGCAGCAGCCTTCGTCCGCACCGTGGCCCGCCGCGCCGCCACCTGGCACGTTTTCGCGCTGATTTTTCCGCCGTCACTCGGGGGTGATCGCGAAGCGAGCGAACCCGGAATCCAGATACATGCATCTGGATTCCGGGTTCGCGCTTTTGGCGCGCCCCGCACTGACACTGTATTGTGTGGCAAGGAATTGAGAAAAGATCGTTCATGAGCTTCACCGTTGCGATTGTAGGGCGGCCGAACGTCGGCAAATCGACGCTGTTCAACCGGCTCGTCGGCCGGCGGCTGGCGCTGGTCGACGACACGCCGGGCGTGACGCGCGACCGCCGCGAGGGCGAAGCCCGTCTCGGCGATCTCGAATTCACCGTGGTCGATACTGCCGGGCTGGAGCAGGCGGCTGATGAAAGTCTTGCCGGCCGGATGCGCGCGCAAACCGAAGCCGCCATCACCGAGGCGGACGCGGTCTTCTTCATGATCGACGGACGCGCAGGACTGACTCCCGGCGACCGCGCCTTTGCCGAACTGGTGCGCCGCTCCGGCAAGCCGACGGTAGTGGTCGCCAACAAGGGCGAAGGTTCTGCCGCCGAAAGCGGGCGTGTGGAGGCTTATGCGCTCGGCCTTGGCGAACCGATTTCGATTTCCGCCGAGCACAATGAAGGCATGGTCGATCTCTATGACGCGTTGCGCGAAGTCGCACCGCAATTGCTGGCGGCGCCTGATGAAGACGAAGGCGTGCCCGGGGAAGAGCATCCGGTACGCGTTGCCATCGTTGGGCGGCCGAACGCCGGAAAATCGACGCTCATCAATCGGCTGCTCGGTGAGGATCGCCTCGTCACCGGGCCGGAAGCCGGCATCACGCGCGATGCGATTGCCGTCGAGCTGACATGGGGCTTGAACAAGTTTCGTCTCTACGACACCGCCGGCATGCGGCGGCGCTCGCGCATCGACGAGAAGCTCGAAAAATTGTCGGTTGCGGACGCGATCAACGCGATCCGCTTTGCCGAGGTCGTGGTCGTGTTGCTGGATTCGCAAAACGCGTTCGAGGAACAGGACCAGCGCATCGCCGATCTGGTCGAGCGTGAAGGCCGTGCGCTGGTGATCGCCGTCAACAAATGGGACCTGCAGGAAAAAGCCGCGGGCGCGATCGGCAAGCTGCGCGAGCAGGCTGACGAAAAGCTGACGCAGGTGAAGGGCGTGCCGCTGGTCGCGGTGTCGGGACTGACTGGCGAGGGACTCGAACGTCTGATGAAAGCGGTGAACGATGCCTACGCGGTCTGGAACAAGCGCGTGACGACGAGCGCGCTCAACAGATGGTTCGAGCATGCAGTAAGCGCGCATCCGCCGCCGGCGGTATCGGGCCGCACGCTGCGACTCAACTACATGACGCAGGCGAAAAGCCGCCCGCCGACGTTCATTTTGTTCTGTACGCGCGCCGATGCGCTGCCGGACAGCTACAAGCGGTATCTTGTGAACGGCTTGCGTGAAACGTTCGAATTGCCGGGCACGCCGATCCGCCTGACGCTGCGCGAGAAAGCCAATCCGTTCAAAGGCCGCGCCAAGCGCAAGAACTGATTCGGCCGGCGTTATTCCGGTGCGTGGAAGTCTAGAAATTTTCCGGCGCGAAAATCGTACATCTTTCCGGTTTCCGTGCAGGACGGCAGGCAAAGCGACATGATCTTTGTTGCGACATCTTCGGCGGTCGGCAGCGTACTCTGATCGACGCCGGGCCAGCCGCTTTTATACATGCGCGTCGCCGTCGGGCCGGGGTTGAACAAGTTGACGCGCACATTGGTCGAGGCGGATTCGTTCGCATAGGTGCGCGCGAGTGCGTCGAGCGCGGCTTTCGAGGCGCCGTAAGGGCCGCAATAAGGCTTCGCCAGCCAGCTTAAACCCGATGTGACGAATACAGCGCGGCCCGCGGCGGCGCGCTTGAGCAACGGGTCCATCGTGCGGATGAGTTGCCAGTTGGCGGTGACATTGACGGCGAAAATGTCATCCCATGCTTTCGGCTCGACATGGCCGAGCGGCGACAACGTGCCGAGGATGCCGGCATTGCCGGCCAGCACGTCGAGTTTTTGGTAGCGCTCATTGATTGCGAGCGCGAGCCGGGCGATTCCGTCGGAATCCTTCATGTCGAGAGGCACCAATGTGGCGGTGCTGCCGGCGGCCTGGATCTTGTCGTCGAGTTCTTCGAGGCCACCGACCGTGCGCGCGACGGCAATAATGTGCGCGCCGGCCTGCGCCAGTTGCAGCGCCAGCGCGGCGCCGATGCCGCGCGAGGCGCCGGTTACCAGCGCGACGCGGTCGGTGAGGGGTTTCGACATTTCTTTCTCCGTCATTCCGGCCGAGTGCGTAGCGTGGGAGCCGAAATCCATAACCACGGTTTTCGCGGAGATCAAATGTGAGGGGGGATGGATTCCGGGTTCGCGCTGTGGGCGCGTCCCGGAATGACGGAACTAGATCGCCTCGGCCAGCAGCGACAACTGGCGCGGGGAGGCGTCCTGCCCGCTCTGGTCCGTGAGCAGGGTCGGATAATCGCCGGTGAAACAGTGGTCGGTGAACTGCGGATGCTCCGCGTTGCGGGCTTTTTCGCCCATGGCGCGGTAGATGCCCTCGACCGAGAGGAAGGCCAGCGAATCCGCACCGATGAACTGGCGCATGCTTTCGAGATCGTGCGTCGCTGCCAGCAGCTTGTCGCGCTCCGGCGTGTCGATGCCGTAATAGTCCGGGTGCGTGATCGGCGGCGAGGCGATGCGGAAATGCACTTCCTTGGCACCGGCGTCGCGCATCATCTGCACAATCTTGCGCGAGGTGGTGCCACGCACGATTGAATCGTCGACGAGAACGATGCGCTTGCCGGAAACCACCGCGCGGTTGGCGGAGTGCTTCATGCGCACGCCCTGATCGCGGATCGTCTGCGTCGGCTGAATGAAGGTACGGCCGACGTAGTGATTGCGGATGATGCCCAACTCGTAGGGAACCTTGGACTCCCGGGCGTAGCCGATTGCCGCCGGCACGCCGGAATCCGGCACCGGAATAATGACGTCCGCGTTGGCCGGCGCTTCGCGCGCCAGCTCCGCGCCCATCGTCTTGCGCACGTCGTAAACGTTACGGCCGCCGACGATCGAATCCGGCCGGGCGAAATAGATGTATTCGAAGATGCACGGCCGCGCCGCCATCGGCGGAAACGGCTTGTGCGATTGCGCTCCGTCCTCGTCGAAGATCACCACTTCGCCGTTTTCGACGTCGCGCACGTATTGCGCGCCGATCATGTCGAGCGCGCAGGTTTCCGACGCGAGGATCGGGCAGCCGTCGAGCCTGCCGATCACCAGTGGGCGGATTCCCAGCGGATCGCGCGCGCCGACAAGCTTCTTGTTGGTCAGGCCGACGAATGCGTAGGCGCCCTCTAGCTGGCGCAAGCCTTCGATGAAGCGATCGACGAAACGATTGCGCCGTGCGCGCGCGACCAGATGTAGGATCACTTCGGTGTCGGTGGTCGACTGCATCATCGCGCCTTCGCGCACGAGATTGCGGCGCAGCGTGATGCCGTTGGTGAGATTGCCGTTGTGGCCGATGGCGAAGCCGCCGCCGTCGAGTTCGGCGAACAGCGGCTGCACGTTGCGGATGATGGTCTCGCCGGTTGTCGAATAGCGCACGTGGCCGATCGCACTGGTACCGGGGAGGCGGTCGATCACTTCGCGCTTGGCGAAAGCGTCGCCGACGAGGCCGAGCCGCCGTTCGGAATGAAAACGCTTGCCGTCGAAGGTGACGATGCCGGCGGCTTCCTGGCCGCGATGCTGGAGGGCGTGCAGGCCGAGCGCCGTTATAGCCGCTGCGTCGGGGTGGCCGAAGATGCCGAATACGCCGCATTCCTCGCGCAGGCGGTCGGCGTTGGGATCGAACACTCCATCGTCTGCGCCGCCATCGAACGTTTCAGCCATCGGGCCTCGCTTCGTTAACGGGTAGCCGGGTTCGCGCCCTTGGGCGCCGGTTGCGCAGGCTGATCGGGGCCTGTGTCTTGCGGCGCGTCCTGATCTTCAGGCTTCGGCCGTTTCAGTCTTTTTAAGATGGTGCTCTCGGGGTCTTCCGGCAACATGGACATCAGCCATTGTCCGGTACTCTGCAGAACGACCCTTGATTTCGCACCGCGGACCCACGTCGGCTGGCTGCGATCGGGAACCAGCCAGGCGAAAAACAGGAAGGCGATCACGACAATGATGAGGCCGCGCGCCAGCCCGAACAGAAATCCGAGCGTGCGGTCGAGCGCGCCGACCCGGCTGTCGAGAATCATGTCGGAGATTTTCACCGTGATGATCGACACCACCAGGAGCGTCGCGAGGAACACCGTAACGACGGTGACGCCGGCCGCGACCGTGTCGCTGTTGAAGTAGGGTTTCACGCTCGGCAGCAGCTTTGCGTAGGAATAGAGCGTGACGAGCGCAGCGATGCCCCAGGCGCCGATCGACAGAATCTCACGCATGAAGCCGCGGATCATCGCGAGCAGCCCGGAGATCAGCATGACCACCAGCAGGATGATGTCGAGGAGCGTGATCGGCATCGGCTCTCGTCAGTTCTTCAGGCGGTCTTTGGCCGCGGTTTGGCAACACGAATCCGGCAGGCGCCGGCGGTGACCGGAGGTCAACGGCATCATCAGGTCTAAGTCTTTAATTTTACGCCCTTTTCAACCGCGGCGAGGCAAGGCGATGGCGATCTCGAAAGCCATGTAGACGGCCCGTGTATAGCCGCCCTCGGCGGTGCCGTCACCGGTCTTGTCCACGGCTTTTCGCAGGCTTTTGAGTCTGTTTTTTAAGCCTGTTTGGCGCGGGCAGGCCGCGAGCCGCGCGAGGCGATGTCGGCCACCAGCGTCGTGAGGTTGCCGACATCGGTGAGCTTGATTCCGGTGTCGGTGCCGGCCTCGCCGCGGGCCGCCTCCGGCATGATGGCGCGGGCAAAGCCGAGCTTGGCGGCTTCCTTCAGCCGCGCGGCGCTCTGGGCGACCGGGCGGACCGCGCCGGAAAGAGAGATTTCGCCGAAATAGACCGCATCGGCCGGCAGCGGTGCATTCGCAAGCGATGAGACGAGGGCAGCGGCGGCGGCCAGATCGGCGGCCGGTTCATTGATGCGAAGGCCGCCGGCGACGTTGAGGTAGACGTCGTGGCCGCCGAGCTTCACGCCGCAGTGGGCTTCCAGCACCGCTAGCACCATCGACAGCCGGCTCTGGTCCCAGCCGACCACGGCGCGGCGCGGCGTGCCCAGGGACGTGGGCGCGACCAGCGCCTGAATTTCGACGAGCACGGGGCGGGTGCCTTCAATGCCAGCGAAGACAGCGGTGCCAGGCGAGCCAAGGTCGCGCTCCGACAGGAACAGTTCGGAGGGATTGGAGACTTCGCGCAGGCCCAGCCCGGTCATTTCGAACACGCCGATCTCGTCGGTCGGGCCGAAGCGGTTTTTCACCGCGCGCAGGATGCGGAATTGATGCGAGCCTTCGCCTTCGAACGAAAGCACGGCATCGACCATGTGCTCGACGACACGCGGACCGGCGATCTGGCCGTCTTTGGTGACGTGGCCGACCAGCATGACGGCAGCACCGGAGCGTTTGGCAAAGCGGATCAAGGCCTGCGCCGAGCCCCGCACTTGCGTGACCGTTCCGGGTGCGGATTCGACGGTGTCGGTCCACATTGTCTGGATTGAATCAATGACGACGAGGCGCGGCGTCTTGCCTTCGCGCAACGTGGCGATGATGTCTTCGACGGAGGTTTCGGCCGCGAGTTCGACCGCGGCACCGGAAAGGCCGAGCCGTTCCGCGCGCAGCCGCACCTGCGCGACCGCTTCCTCGCCGGAAATATAGACGACGCGTTGTCCGGCACGCGCCAGCGCCGCGGCGGCCTGTATCAACAGCGTCGATTTGCCGATGCCGGGATCGCCCGCCATCAACAGCACGGAGCCGCGCACGAAACCGCCGCCGGTGACGCGGTCCAGTTCGGCGATGCCGGAGGGAAAGCGCGGCGCTTCATGCGTTTCGCCGGTGAGCGGCTCAAGCGTGAACAGACGCCCCTTGCCGGGCTTGCGGCCGGGGCCGATCGCGGGCGCCGCAGCGCCTTCCTCGACCAGCGTATTCCATTCGCCGCAGGATTCGCATTTGCCTTGCCAGCGGTTGTAGGCCGCGCCGCAGTTCTGGCAGATGAAGCTCGGACCGTGCTTCGCCATCGTCAACTCACGCGGTAGGCGCGGTGATAGCGGCGGCCAAGACCGGTGAGGACTTCATAGCCGATCGTGCCGGCGGCGTTGGCGAGATCGTCGATGGTTATCTCGTCGCCGATCAACGTCGCCATGTCGCCGCGCCGGCCGGCGCCGTCGGGCAGGTCGGTAATGTCGATCGCAAGCAGATCCATCGAAATGCGCCCGGCAAGCATACAGCGCTTGCCCGCAACGATGGCGGAACCGCCGGGTATGTCGTCGGTCGCGCTTGCCGCGCGCAGATAGCCGTCGGCGTAACCGACCGCGGTGATGGCGATGCGCGTCGTGCGCTTTGCGGTCCATGTCGCGTCATAGCCAACGGTCTCGCCGCGCTGCACGGTGCGGACCTGCACGATACGCCCGCGCAATTCTACGACCGCACGCATCGGGTTGCTGCGGCCGGGTGTCGGATTAACGCCGTAAAGCGCGACGCCGGGACGCACCATGTCGCAATGGGCGGCGGAGCCGAGAAAGACGCCGGACGAATTGGCAAGCGAGGAGGGGATGCCGCGATAGAGCACGCGGACTTCGCGAAACAGCTTGATCTGCTGGTCGTTGAGCGGATGCTCCGGCAATTCGGCGCAGGCGAGGTGACTCATCAGCAAGGTAATGCCGTGATTTTCCGACCGGATGCGCGGCGCAAGTGCGGCTGCCTCGCCGGCGGAAATGCCGAGCCGGTTCATGCCGGTATCGACGTGCAGCGCCGCACCCCCGCGCCATTCATGCGCCGAACAGAAGGCGTCCCATTCGGCGAGTTCGACCATGCTGCCGATCACCGGCCGCGCGTGAATGTCGGCGAAAACAGACGCCGTGTTCGGCATCAGGCCGTTGAGAACGTAGATGGCCGCCGAAGGCGCAACCGCCCGCGCGCGTTTTGCTTCGGCGAGGTCGGCGACGAAGAATGTCCTGCAACCGGCTTTGGCCAGAATGGCCGCGACCGGCTCGATGCCGCAGCCATAGCCGTCTGCCTTGATGACGGCGGCGCATTCGGTGGGCATGGCGCGCCGCGCCAGCGCCTGCCAATTGGCGACGATTGAGCCGAGATCGACAGTGAGCACGCCACCGGCTTCGCTTTCGGGCGGACCGGAGGTCGCGACCCCTTCGGGTGCCGGCGGCAAGGGTTCGATCGCTGCCATGTGTTCGGTCATAGCCGCACTCGCGCGGGCAGTCCATGCGGGCGTCGATGCGCGCCGCCCCTTGTGGAACGGAAAGCCTCAGCCGATCCGGTCGGGCAGGTGGTCGGTCCGCGCCAATGACGAGAACTTCGTGATGGCGCCTTCGAACTGCAATTCGACCGTGCCGGTTGGGCCGTGGCGCTGCTTTCCGATGATGACTTCGGCCTTGCCGTGGACTTTGTCCGCTTCCGCCATCCATTCCGCGAATTTCTCGCGGTTGGATTCCATCGGCTTGCGCATCTGGTGGTAATATTCTTCACGGTAGACGAACATCACCACGTCGGCGTCCTGCTCGATTGAGCCGGATTCACGAAGGTCTGAAAGCTGCGGGCGCTTGTCGTCGCGGCTTTCGACTTGGCGCGACAACTGCGAGAGCGCCAGGATCGGCACATTCAGTTCCTTGGCGAGCGCCTTGAGTTTGGTGGTGATCTCGGTGATTTCCTGGACACGGTTTTCCTGCGAGCGACGCGTCGAGCCTTGCAGCAGTTGCAGGTAGTCGATGATGAGCAGATCGAGGCCGCGCTGGCGCTTGAGCCGCCGCGCACGGGCGGCAAGTTGCGCGACCGACAGACCGCCGGTCTCATCGACGAAGAACTTCAGGTTCTGCAATTCGATTGCGTGATCCTTGAGCTTCTCGAAATCGCTTTCGCTGATGCCGCCGCGCCTGATCTGGTTTGACGGAATGTTGGTCTGTTCGGCGATAATACGGGTGGCGAGCTGCTCGGCCGACATTTCGAGCGAGAAGAATCCGACGACGCCGCCATTGGTGGTCACGGTATGGCCGTCCGGCCGTACTTCGCCCTGCCAGGCCTTGGCGACGTTGTAGCCGATGTTAGTGGCAAGCGCGCTTTTTCCCATGCCGGGACGGCCGGCAAGGATGATCAGATCAGACGGCTGCAGGCCGCCCATCATGCGGTCCATGTCGTCGAGGCCGGTGGCGATGCCGGACAGTTTCCCGTCGCGCTGGAAGGCGTGCGCGGCCATGTCGAGCGAGGTGGTGAGCGCGGAGGCGAACGCGCGAAAGCCGCCATCGTAGCGGCCGGTCTCGGCAAGTTCGTAAAGACGGCGCTCGGCGTCCTCGATCTGGTTGCGCGGCGAGAAATCAACCGGCGCGTCATAGGCGACATTGACCATGTCCTCGCCGACGATGATCAGCGCCCGGCGTACCGAGAGATCGTAGATGGTGCGGCCGTAGTCTTCGGCGTTGATGATGGTGGTCGCCTCGGCCGCGAGCCGCGCGAGATACTGGCTTACCGTCAGCCCGCCGATGTCGACGCTGCCGTCGAGAAACGTCTTCAGCGTGACGGGAGTGGCGATCTTGCCCGCCCGGATCAGGTCGCGTGAGAGCTGATAGACCTTCTGGTGGATCGGCTCGAAAAAGTGCGGTGGCTCCAGAAAGTCGGAAACCCTGTAGAAGGCCTCGTTATTGACGAGGATTGCCCCCAAAAGCGCCTGTTCCGCCTCGATGTTGTGCGGGGCAGAGCGGAAGGGAGTCGCAGGTTCTTCGACCTGCTTGCGAAGTGCCGAATCAGCGGATGCCATGGACGTCAGTGCTTACCGTTAGATTGTGGCATAGCACGAGCATTCGTACGGGCAGCCCACTGCTTGCGTACGTCACCGCAATTCACATGGCCGGATCAGCGGTGAAAAATTTAGTTTTTCCCTTGACCGTCAGCGCGCGATCGAAAAGTGCGCGCCGTCATTCGCCGGCAAGACGCAGCGGCGGACGGTGCTCATTCTCGGTCTTGCGCAGGTGCTGTTCCTCGCGACCGATATAGTCGCGGGTCATCGGCGTCACGCCCTGGCGCTTGGTGAGCTGGATCTGCATCACCATCATGGCCTGCTCACGGAACGACATTTCAGAAGCGGCCAGGTAGAATTCCCACATCCTGACAAAGCGCTGGTCGTAAAGCCGCTCGACTTCCTCGCGGTGAACGAGGAAACGCTCGCGCCACGCCTTGAGCGTTTCGGCGTAGTGCAGGCGCAGAATCTCGATGTCGGTGACCAGCAGGCCCGACTTTTCGATCGCGTGCATCGTTTCGGAGACCGACGGGATGTAGCCGCCGGGGAATATGTATTTCGCGACCCAGGGATTGGTGATGCCCGGTCCTTCCGAGCGTCCGATCGAGTGCAGCACCATGACGCCGTCGTCGGCGAGCAATTTGTGCGCCGTGCGGAAATACGTGTCGTAAAAGCCCACGCCCACATGCTCGAACATGCCGACCGAGATGATGCGGTCGAACGTGCCCTTGACGTCGCGGTAGTCCTGCAGGCGGAATTTGGCTTTGCTCGTCAGTCCTTTTTCCGCCGCGCGCTCGTTGGCGATGGCGAACTGCTCTTCCGAAAGCGTGATGCCGGTTACGTTGGCGCCAGCCATTTCGGCGAGATAAAGCCCAAGGCCACCCCAGCCGCAGCCGATGTCGAGAACGCGGTTTCCCTCATTGACCAGGAGCTTGGCCGCGAGGTGGCGGCGTTTGGCCAGTTGCGCATCGTCGAGCGACTGGCCGGGATGCTCGAAATAGCCGCAGCTATATTGCCGGTCGGCATCGAGGAAGAGCGAGTAGAGGCGACCATCGAGGTCGTAATGATGGGCGACGTTGCGGCGCGCGCGTGCGCGCGGATTGTACTGGCTGAGCCGGCGATGCAGGTAGCGTAGCGCCCGCCGCGGGTTGGCCCAGCGCGGCATTTCGGCATTTTCCTGACCAAGTGCGATGGCGAGAACGTCCGCGATCGAGCCTTGCTCGACCACGAAAGTGCCGTCCATGTAGCATTCGCCGAGTTTTAGTTCGGGATCGAGCAGCAAGGCCAACTCGGCCGCGCGGGTCGTAAAGCGGACTGCGACCGGTTTCCCGGTGCCGTCGCCGAGGGTGAAAACCAGCCCGCCGGCGGCTGTGACCTTAAAAGTCCCGCGCCGGATAAAAGTACCCAGGAAAAAACGAAGCAACCGGTCCATCGGGTGCCTCCACTCACGTTTCCAAGCCGTCGCGGGTTTGAATGAAACCCAGCTTCCCTTGTTTCAATGCGCAAAGCGAAAAAGCGTTGCACCGAAAAGGCATCCAGACGCCACGATTTAACCAAAGTCCGGGCGCCCCAGCAATGCTGCAAATTATATCCCCATATGCGCCAGCGACGAGGCTCACAATCCGTCCGGGAATCCAGTATGGAATTTACGCGGGCGGGACGGGGCAAACGAAAACCGCATAAAACTATGTAGAATTGAGAGGCGAAGTCAGATGTCCGGTTTTGGGCGTTGCAAGCTGCTGGTAGCGGGCTTTTTGGTGGTGCTGGGCGCAAGCCCGGTCTGGGCGCAGGACAATGTCGACGCGGGTATGACGCCAGCCCAGCTTTATGCCGCTGACTGCGCAATCTGTCACAAGACGCCGCAGGGGCTTACGAAGGGCGGGGGGGTATTCGGACTGTCCAGCTTTTTGCGGGAGCATTACACCGCAAGCCGTGAAACCGCAGGCGCGATCGCGCAATACCTGAAGTCCATCGATCATGGACCTGCGGTATCTGAGGCGGCGACACGCAAGCGGGCGGCCACGAAGCCCTCGCGGAAAGACGAAAAGCGGAAGATCGAAAGCGGCAAAAGCGAGAAGAAGTCGGGAGAGAAAAAGCCGGAGGAAGGCAAATCTTCCGAAAAGAAATCTTCCGGAAGCAAGCCCGTAGACGCAAGGTCCGCCGAAACCAAGCCCGCCGAAGCCAAACCCACAGAGGCGAAGCCTGCGGAATCCAAGCCGGTGGAATCAAAGCCTGTCGAAGCAAAGCCGGCGTCCGACGTGAAGCCCGCAGACAGCAAACCGGTTGAAAGCAAACCGGCGGACAGCAAGCTGCCCGCCGATTCAACCAAGCCCGATTAACGAAAGCCGAGCGATTATTCGTCGGCGGTTTCGGCTTTTTTACTGCGCT
>JBARCH010000090.1:0-15442 GCA_049793875.1 Pseudolabrys sp.
CATGCAGTGCGCGCGTGACGCGGTACTCGCGATCGACCGCGTGCGCCGACGGGAGCAGTTTGCCCGGAGGCTTGCGCCGGAGCACGTAGCGCCGCTCCGGCGTCTCCAGCAGATAAGTCGGATTCGACTGGCCGCCCTTGAACTGCTTGATGGTGAGCGGTCCAGCAAAGTCTGGCAGCCGCGCGGCCAGATAAGTTTGCAGCGCGACGGCGTCGAGTTGCAGTGAGCTGGCCACCTCCTTGGTGCCGGAAAATACCGATTGCCGGTCGATACCCACGGCCTACAGCGCCCGCCGCGCCGCAAAGGCGCGATCGAAGAAGCGCACCAGCAGCGGCGTTGACCAAAAGATGAAAATGGCATCGGCAAGCAGGAACACGATCATGGCTGCAATGCCCAGGGCGGTGCGTTCGAACGCGCCGGGCGGTAATCGAAACACGACCTGGGCGAAAAGCCAGTTGAAAGCGATGACCGAAAACGGACCGAGCAGCACGGTGTCGCGCATGCGCTCAAAATATTCTTTCTTCTCGATCACGGACAGTGTGGCGACTGCAAACAGGCCCGGAACCGGCAGGGCGCTGAACATGCCGACCCATTTCGATTCATAGGCGTAGGCGGCGAACAACAGCAGCCCGAACGAAGCCGCGAACAGCGCCATGCGCATTAGTCCGCTGCGGTTGCTCCAGAATGCGAGCAGGGCTCGCAGATGATGCCGCAAGCCTGGGGTGCCACGGGAGTCGTATTCCGCGTTGGCCTGCCGTTTCGGCTTCCACAGCAAAATCAAGGCGGCAATGGCAATGCCGAATTGAATGAGGATCAAACCCGCTGCATTCGGCAGATGCTCGCGCCAAAGCACCACAACTGGCGCGCCGATGCCCCAGATCGCTATCCAGACAATCAGCCGCGCCACCAACTTGATGTTCGGCGGAGCTGCGGCGAGCGGTGGCACCACGTCGCAGAGCGAAATCATCAGGAACAGCACCAGTCCGTTGAAAACGACGACGGCATAGATCGAGTCGGCGACCGCGAGCGGATCGCTCCCGGTCAGGATGCCGATGCCGTTGAGGATCGGAAAGGTGAGAAGAACGCCGGCGATGCGTTTATCGTAGAGCTTGCCGACATAGCCCAGCGCGGCAAAAACGGCCAATCCCAGAATCAGCTTGAGGAGCGCGATCCCGGCTTCGGCCAGCATGTTCAACCGGCGGTGAAAAAGGAAAGCAACGCCTGGGCCGTTGCGTCCGGGTTTTCTTCGGTCAGGAAGTGTCCCGAGTCGATCGGCTGGCCGCGCACGTCGTCGGCCCATTGCCGCCAGATGCCGAGCGGTCCGCTGGATTCGTTCGCAATCCCGACCGCGCCCCATAGTGCCAGCAGGGGACAGCCGATTTTTTTGCCCGCCGCGCGATCGGCTTCGTCGTTCGTCAGGTCTGCGCCGCGCCCGGCGCGATAGTCCTCGCTGTGCGCGTGGATCCGCACCGGGTCGGCAAAGGCAGCACGGTAATGGTCAAGCGCACGCGGATCGAAAGCGGAAAGATTTTTAGCCTTGGCCCAGCTCGACATCTTCCATTCGAGATATTCGACCGGCGCTTTCGAGATCAGCATTTCCGGCATCGGGTAAGGCTGCGCCAGGAACGGCCAATGCCAGACCTTCATCGCCATATTGCGATCCATGCCGTGCCACATGTCGTAGGTCGGTACTATGTCGAGCGTTGACATGCGCTCGACGCAGCCCGGATGATCGAGCGCGAGGCGATAGGCGACGCGGCCGCCGCGGTCGTGCCCGGCGAGACGAAAGCGGACATGGCCGAGTTTCTCCATGACCTCGATCATGACTTTGGCCATCGAGCGCTTGTCGTAGGGCGCATGCGCTGTGTCGGCTTCCGGCACGACCGACCAGCCGTAGCCGGGCAGGTCCGGAATCACGAGCGAGAAGCGTGTAGCGAGAGCGGGCGCCACGCGGTGCCACATTACGTTGGTCTGGGTATAGCCGTGCAGCAGCAACAGCGGCGGCCCGTTACCGCCGGTGCGCGCGAAAATCTTGCCGACGGACGTGCCGATCCAGTGCGAGGCGAAATCGGGAAAAAGGTCGGCGAGATCGGGCATGGTTTGCTCGGCTTTGTTGGGCCGCGACCATACCGGACGCAATGCTGCCGGGCAAAACGCCGAACGTGAAAAAAGGGCCCGGCGCGAGCCGGGCCCCAGGTCATCCCGTTGGGATTATGCTTAGAACGCGTAGCCATCCGCGTCGCGCAGCAGTTGCAGCCGGACATTCGCGTCCGGATCGCGCCCGACGACGGCACCGTCGCTGATGACGTTGGCCTGGCTCGGCACCGATGCATAGGAATTATACACCGTGCCAGGCGTCGCATCGGCCTGCGCGGCGTGCCTGTGAGATGCCGCAAAAGCAGGCGAGGCAGCGAGTACAGCAAGCGCGACAGTCGTCAGAAGGATTTTCATTTTCTCGTCTCCAAGTGTTGGTAGCTATTTTCCCCGTGACCCCGACTTATGAAACCCCGCGCGATTTGCAAAATGCCCTTGCGCATGCAAGCCATGCGGGATGAATACGAATTTATATTTTGGTTATCTCGGCGCGGGCACGTGCGAGTATCATTGTATCAAGCACTTAACGCGTGCGCTTCGACTAAGGACGGATTCATTTTGGATGCGTGATGACGCGGACGTGATGCGCACGTGAAGACAATAAAAAAAACTTTAATGCTGCGCCTCGCGTTCGATCGCGCGCCAGCCGATGTCGCGGCGGCAAAATCCATCAATCCATTTGATGCGATTGATCGCAGCGTAAGCGCGTTGCTGCGCCTCGCGCACATTTTTGCCGAGTGCGCTCACATCGAGCACGCGCCCGCCATTGGCGAGTATGCGGCTACCGTCAGCTTTGGTGCCGGCGTGGAAAATCTCGACGCCCTCGACTTGCGCGGCGCTGTCGAGCCCGTCGATCACTGAGCCTTTGCTGTAGCCGCCGGGATAGCCTTTCGCGGCCATTACCACGGTCAGCGCCGCCTCCGGGTACCAGCGCAGATCGAAATTCCTGAGCTGCCCATCGCGTGCCGCGAGCAGAGCCGGCACGAGATCCGACATCATGCGCAGCATCAACACCTGCGTTTCCGGATCGCCGAAGCGCACGTTGTATTCGATCAGCTTCGGCCCGCTCTCGGTGATCATCAGCCCGGCGAACAGCACGCCCTTGAACGGCGCGCC
This sequence comes from Pseudolabrys sp., assembly GCA_049793875.1. GTDB lineage: Bacteria > Pseudomonadota > Alphaproteobacteria > Rhizobiales > Xanthobacteraceae > Pseudolabrys. The sequence goes on from JBARCH010000090.1 coordinate 3,211, forward strand.
CATCGCCGCCATCGCGCGCACCGTCGGCAGCACGATCTCATCCATCGTGCGCTTGCTCATGGCGTCGGTCATGATCGGCGCCGGCGAATAGGCGCCCATGCCGCCGGTGTTTGGCCCCTTGTCGCCATCGAATACGCGCTTGTGGTCCTGCGCGGACGCGAGCGGGATCGCGGTCTCGCCGTCGCAGAGCGCGAAGAACGATGCTTCCTCGCCGCGCAGGAATTCCTCGATGACGATTTCCCACGCCGGCTCGCCAAGCCCGCCGCCGAACAGCATGTCGATCGCCGCTTCGGCTTCCGCGACGGTTTCGGCCACCACGACGCCTTTGCCGGCGGCAAGACCGTCGGCTTTGACGACGATCGGCGCACCCATTCTGCGGACATAGTCCTTGGCAGCGGCGGCGTTTTTGAAGCGCTCATAGGCGCCGGTCGGAATGTTGTTCGCCTGGCACAGATCCTTTGTGAAGCCCTTGGAGCCTTCCAGCCGCGCCGCCCATTTGCTGGGGCCGAATGTCTTGATGCCGGCTGCTTCGAGATCGTCGGCGATGCCGGCGCATAGCGGTCCTTCCGGCCCGACCACGACAAGGTCGATTTTCTTCTCCCTGGCGAAGGCGGCCACGGCTGCATGATCGGTGATGTCGATGGCGACGCATTCGGCGTCCTTGGCGATCCCGGCATTGCCCGGCGCGCAATAGAGCCGGTCGCAAAGAGGGCTTGCGGCCATTTTCCACGCCAGTGCGTGCTCGCGTCCACCGGAACCGAGAAGAAGGATGTTCATGCGTGCTGGCGACCTTAAAGGAGGGGCACCATTTGGTGTAGCATGACCGCTTAACCCCGCAAGAGATTCGCCCTGTGCCCGAAGCTGCGCTCAACAACGTAATGGAATGGTCCGTTTCCGAACTGTCTGCGGCACTGCGCAAGACAGTGGAAGACGCTTACGGCTATGTGCGCGTGCGCGGCGAAGTGTCCGGTTTCAAGGGCTCGTCGCCGTCCGGCCACGTCTATTTTCGCCTGAAAGACGACAAGGCCGTGCTTGAGGCTGTGATCTGGAAGGGCGCCTATGGCCGCATGCGGGTAAAGCCCGAGGAGGGGCTCGACGTCATCGTCTCCGGCAAGCTCACCACTTTCGCCGGTTCGTCCAAATACCAGATCGTCATCGACACGCTGGAGCCTGCGGGTATCGGCGCACTGATGAAACTTCTGGAGGAGCGCAAAAAAAAGCTCGCGGCGGAAGGGCTGTTCGACCCGGCGCGCAAGCAGTTGCTGCCGTTCCTGCCCACGGTGATTGGCGTAGTGACGTCGCCCACCGGCGCGGTGATCCGCGACATCCTGCATCGGCTGGAAGACCGTTTTCCACGCCGCGTGCTGGTGTGGCCGGTGCGCGTGCAGGGCGAAAGCTCGGCCGGAGAGGTCGCAAACGCGATCCGCGGTTTCAACGCGCTGCCGGAAGGCGGAAAAATCCCGCGGCCTGACCTCATTATCGTCGCGCGCGGCGGCGGCTCGCTGGAGGATCTCTGGTCGTTCAATGAAGAGATTGTCGTGCGGGCGGCAGCCGAGAGCATGATCCCGCTTATTTCCGCCGTCGGACACGAAACCGACGTGACGCTGATCGACTTCGCTTCCGACAAGCGCGCACCGACGCCGACGGCAGCCGCTGAAATCGCCGTTCCGGTGCGCGCCGAGTTGCTGTCGCAAATCGCCGCTCTGATGAGTCGCAAGCTCGCCTGCTGGCAACGCGGCGTCGAACAGCGGCGCAAGGAATTGTATCTGCTGTCGCGCGCATTGCCGGCGCTCGACGAGATATTGGCGGCGCCGCGCCAGCGCCTGGACGCTTGCGCCGCGCGACTGCCGCGCGCATTGCGTGCCAACGCGCAGATCCATCACACGCAATTGACGCGCGTTGCGTCGCGTCTGTCGCCGCGGCTGCTCGGTCATCGCCTTACGCATTGCAGTGAACAAGTGACGGCGTTTGGCGCGCGTACCCGTCGTGCCTTTGCAAACAGCCACGAGCGCCGCGTGCAGCGTTTGCGAAGCGCGGGCCAGTTGCTGTCGGCGTTCTCCTATCGCGGCGTTCTTGCGCGCGGCTTTGCGCTGGTGCGCGATGGCGAAGGTCATCCCTTGCGTGCGGCGGCGAATGTCAGCAGCCGGATGCGGCTCGACATTGAATTTTCCGATGGCCGCGTCGGCGCGGTCACCGATGATGGCGGCACACCGGGTGTTGCTGCGCCCGCTCCCGCCAAGCCGCGTTCGCGGCGTGGCGGCGAGGGCGGCCCGAGCGGGCAGGGCAGCTTGTTCGGGTCGTAACGGGTCTCGGCCTATAATTTTTTCGACAGGCCGAGGTAGAATCCGCGCCGCGGCCCGTATTGCGGAGCGAACACGCCGATGCCGCTGCCGTCGCGGATCAGATAGACCGTGTCGAACACGTTGACGATCGCGGCGCGTGCCGTGACCTTGCCGAAATCGGGAATGTCGAATTCGTGCGACACGCCGAGATTGACCTGGGCGTAAGGCGCGACGTGGTCGGTGTTGAAATCGCCGCTGCGCAAGCCGCTGCCGTAAATGAGGTCGGCGCTGTAGCGCGTGCCATCCCACAGGTATGAAGCCCCCGCCGATCCCGTCCATGTCTGCGCGTGGTCGGTGTTGACGTAATGGGTCGCGATGTAAGCGAGTTCGTCGGCGCCGAACAGGTACTGGTTGGAGACGATATTGGTTGCCGTTTGCTTCGCCCAAGCCAGGTTGCCGTAGGCCTTGAAGTTGCCCGCCGTATAGCTGCCGCTCAATTCGACGCCGACGTTTTCACCCTTTTCGTAGTTGAAGGCATTGACCACGAGGCCGGGACCGAACGTGCCGTCGTCGAGCAGGTCCTGCGCGATCTTGTAGTAGGCATCGATGCCGACCTGCAGGCCGGGCAGTATCGTTTGCGTGACGCCGGCATCGAAATAATGCGAGCGCTCGGGCTGCACCGGATCCTGCTGGGTGGTGGCGGGCGCATTCAACGTTGGCACAAACGCTGCGACATTGACCGGTCCAGCCAGCACTTGCGGCGGCGGCGTGAAGTAGCGGGCATACCCTGCATGGAAGGTCGTGCCGTCGAACGGCTTGTAGACGACGTTGACGCGCGGACTTAGCTGATTGGCGTTGACGTATTGCCACATCTGGTCGAAGCGCAGCCCGACGTTCAGCGTCAACTGGTTGGTGAGCCGCCATTCGTCCTGCACATAAGCGCCGAGCGTCGTGCCGAATTTGGCGGTGCCGTCGGCAATCGTGAACGGTGCGTCGGCGCCGCCGGCCGGAAGCACGGTCGAGATATCGCTCACGCGCGTATCCTCGCCGCTCACGGTGAATCCCGCGCGCAGGGTGTGCGCGTCGTTGAGTTGATACGAGCCGTCGCCTTGCAATCCGCTGGCGATGCTCTGGCGGAAAACGTCCGTCGCCTGTCCATTGAACAGCACGTCGCCGATCGTGTCGGGCATGAAGCGCAACGTGCTGTAGCGCGTGAAGGATGCAAGCTGCATGTCAAAGCCGTTGAGCGATTTCTGCAGTGCGATCACGGCAAAGTTGTTCTGCTCGACCTGGTTCTCATTCAGGTTTGCAGAGTTGAACGCGCTGACACCGAAAGCCGACATTACCCCCGGCGCGAAAGGCTGACCGGGATTGTTCGGAATCTGAAAGCGATTCGATGTGTTGCCGAAGATCGTTGCAACGCGCGTGGCGTCGTCGATCAGCGTCGAGGTGTAGCTGAAGAAATTTCCCTGCCATGTGCGGTCATGGATGGGGGTGGTGCCGGACGTGGGATTCTCGATTCCCTCGTTGCTGGTGAAGCCGCGCCCGGAAAAGAAATACTCCGTGTTGCCGTTGCGTCCACCGTAATTGAATGTCGGCGTCAGCGTTTCCCGGCTGCCGCCATAGATTCCGATCTCGCCGCCGGGCACGAGCGAGGCGCCGCTCTTGGTCTGAATATCGACGACACCGGCGGTGCGCAGACCATATTGCGCCGGCAGCGCGCCCGTGATCACCGCAAGGTTGCCGACGAAGCCGGTATCGAGAACGTGGCCGAATCCGGAAATCCCGTCCGGCAGCGTGATGCCGTTGATGCGGTACTGCACGTTACCGTGCTCGTTGCGCAGGTGGATATCGCCGCTCGCCGCGGTGTCCTGCGAGACGCCCGGCGCCTGCATCAACACCTTGTCGACCGGCGTGTCGGTGCCTTGCGGCATCGCTTCGATCGCTGCGCGATTGAGATCGAAGGAACTGGCGCCGAAGCGTGGCGACAGATTGTCACGCGCCTGATCGAGCTTCGTGTTCTTGCTGGCAGTATCCGGCGGAGCGGGTTGAGCGGGCTGCTGCGACTGCACCACGATTTCCGGCAACACCATTTGTGATTTTGCGGTGGCCGTCATTACGCCGAGCAGCACGAGCGGCGATGCGGCGCCAAGCAGGCCGCGGCCGAAACGAAACGACATGTAAAACCTCGAAAGCCTTCAAGTCCGTCCATTGATCGGACGCGCTGCAGCGGAAACTGCGCGCGTCGGCGATCGGCGAAGGGAAGCGGAGTCAGGCTTGCGGAGGAGCCCGCGCCTGGAACAGGCGCGGTGAGGCGGCAGGCGCGAGATAGCGGCTGCCGAAATCGGCTGGAACGATGGAAACGTGATCAGCCGGCAACGCCACCAGAGGCGGTAGCGGCATTACCAGCGTGGCGAGCAGATAGATGGTCGCACAGATCGGGCAGTCGTCGTGATCGCGGCCGGTGCTGCCGGAGTTGTGATTGGCGCCGGAGTGGCCGGCATCCGAGGCGGCTACGGAAGTCTGGGCAGGCGCGAAGTCTTCGGCGTGGATGTGCCCAAACGAAAGCGTGAGTTGCAGGGCCAGCGCAAACAGCGCCAGCCAGCCGCCAAATCGCCTCATGCTTCGTATGCGGCCCATGTCTGCAGGCGGCCTGTGTCCGGCGGGTTCCGTGCTCGGTCGCGCATTGAGCGATCCGGCGTCATCAATTGTTACAATGTAACATTTAGCGGGCACGGTGAGTCAACCGTGCGTCACCGCCCTCTGGGGAAAGTCTGTTCCATCCGGCTGCGGCCGAGGTTTCGCTCTTGCCCTGGAACGACTATCTTGCAACCCACTGCGATCGCCCACCGAAGGCAGGTTTCCGTGCTCAACCGTTACGACCGCTCCGCTCCCATGAATGGCGAAGCCGAGGTGAAATACCTCGATGGCGATTTCCGCGTCGTGCGGCCGGGCGCATTCGTGCGCTGTGCGGTGACGGGCGTGCCGATCCCGCTCGAAGAGCTCAAATACTGGAGCGTCGATTTGCAGGAAGCCTACGCCACACCGGAAGCTGTGTTGCAGCGGCTGAAGGCTGCGCGTCCAGACTAGCGGCGACGTTTGGCGAGAAGCAATCCCCGAACTTTATCGTCGTCGTCGAAGGCCATTGTCACCGGCAACGTGTGCGCACGCGCGCAGAGCGCCGCCAGCAGCGGATTGCCGGTCATGCGGACGTGATCCTTCTCCGTGGTCAGCAGACTCAGACCCTCGTGCTCGGCTTGCATGACCAGGGCCGCGGCTTCTTCGCCGGTGAACGGGTGATGGTCGGCGAAGGTCTTGCATACCGGAGCCGCAATGCCGGCGTTTCTGACGGTAGCAAAAAATTTCTCGGGGTCTCCGATGCCTGCAAAGGCGAGTACCTTGCGTGTCTTGAATGCAGCGACAGCGGCAGGATCGGGGACGAGCCTTCCGTGCAACACCGGCAGGTTGCTCGCCTGAGCGGCAGCCGTGACGCCGGATGTGTCGGCTGAATTTCCGACGATCAGCAGCGCGTCGGTGCGAACCAGTTGGACGGCGAACGGCGCGCGCAACGGGCCTGCCGGAAAAACCTTGCCGTTGCCGATGCCGCGTCGGCTGTCCACGACCGCGATGGTGAAATCTTTCGTCAGCGACGGATTTTGCAAGCCATCGTCCATGACGATAACGCTCGCACCCGCCGCAATGGCCGCGCGTGCGCCGGCGACACGGTCACGGGAGACGATCGCCGGCATGCTGTGTGCGAGCAGGAGTGCCTCGTCGCCCACGTCGCTCGCGTTATGTGCCGCGGCGTCCACGCGCAATGGGCCTGGTTGCTTGCCGCCGGAACCGCGACTCAGGAAAAACGGCCGCTCACCGGCATCGGCCAAAATACGCGCCACGGCGATTGCCGCCGGCGTCTTGCCGGCGCCGCCGACGGTGAAATTGCCGATGCAGATGACGGGCACCGAAACGCGGATACCTTGCTGCTTCAGTCGCCCTGCGGCGATCGCGCCATAGACTGAGGCAAAAGATGAGAGGATCGCCGCTGTCAGTCCGGGCTCGCGCCACCAGAATGACGGCTCACGCATGGCGCGCTCGCTGGCCGAGCCGGAGTTGCAACAAATAAGGATCGAGTGCGCGCATGGTGCGCTCGAGCGCGCCGCCGAGGCCTTCCACGGTCGTATGCGCGATCTTGGCGACCTCCGCGCGCGTGGTCGGATCGGCAAGCCACGCTTCGAATTTCCTGGCAAGCTCGTCGGTGTTGTTGACTTGTTCGGCGCCGTTTGCGGCGTCGAGCGTGGCGTAGATTTCCTCGAAATTCGAAACCTGCGGGCCGTGCAGGATCGCGGCGCCGAGTTTTGCGGCCTCGATAGGATTCTGCCCGCCGTGGCGAACCAGCGAGCCGCCGATGAATACGATCGGCGCCAGCCTGTAGACGAGGCCAAGCTCTCCCATGGTGTCCGCAACGTAGATGTCGGTCGTGTGTTCCGGCTTCTCGCGCAGCGAGCGCAACGCCGCATTCACACCAGCCGCGGCGGCGATCTCGCCGATGCCCGGTCCGCGCTCGGGATGACGCGGCGCGATGATGGTCAGCAGGTCGGGAAAGCGTTCGCGCAGCCGCTTGTGGGCCTCGATCACCATCGCTTCCTCGCCCTGGTGGGTCGACGCGGCGGCGATCACCGGCCGGTTCTGGACGGCTTTCTGCAGGGCTGCGAGCGCAGCCGCATCGGCCGGCGGTGCCGGGACGTCTAGCTTCAGGTTGCCGGTGGTAACGACGCGCGGTGCGCCCAATTCGTCGTAGCGGTTGCCGTCGGACGGCGTGCGCGCAAGACAGAGATCGAAGCGTTCGAGCAAATTGGCGATGGTGCGCGGAAAGTGGCGCCAGCGGCGGTAGGACGATTCCGACAGCCGTCCATTGACCAGGATCAGCGGCACGCCATCGCTGGCCGCTTCCATCATCAAATTCGGCCACAAATCGGATTCGACGAACAGTGCGAGATCCGGCTGCCAATGGTGAATGAACCGGCGCACGAAGCGTGGGCTGTCGAGGGGCACAAATTGATGGATGATGCCGCGCGAGAGCCGCTGTTCGGCTACCCCCGCCGACGTGACGGTTCCGGTGGTGACGAGCAGATTGAATCCACGCGCGCGAATGCGTTCGATCAGAGGGACGGCGCTTGCCAGTTCGCCGACGCTCGCCCCGTGTACCCACACGAGAGGGCCGGGGGGCCGTGCCGTTGAGGTTTCACCGCGCCGCTCGGCCATGCGCGTGCGGTGCTCCTTGCCGCGGCTCAGACGCCGCGCCAGCAGCAGCGGCGCAAATGGCGTGGCAAGCACCGACAACAGCCGGTAGGTGCGCAATGTACCCGGCAACCGGTCAGCCACGGATTTCACCTTTGCGCCCGTCGGCAATGTCGTACGCGCGTGCGGTCATTCTATTGAGTTCGTCCTCGACCTTGCGCCGCGCCGTTTCCAGCGCGGCGTCGTCGGCGTCTGCAGGAACGTAGATTGGATCGCTGGCGACGAGGGCGACGCGGCCGAACGGCAGATTGATCGCACTGCGATCCCAATTGTCGAGTTCGATGCGGCGCTGGCTGGCGATCGCCACGGCGTAAATGGGCCGGCTGGAATGTTGCGCGAGCTTGACCACGCCGAGACCGGCGACCCGCGCGACTTTCGGCACGTCGGCGGTCAGCGCGACGTTGTAGCCTTCGTCGAGCGCTTGCAGCATCTCGGTAAACGCGGCCGCGCCGCCCTTGCGATGGAATTCACCGCTGTGCGCGCCGGAGCCGCGGATGGTACCGATACCGAGCCGTTCGGCCGCGCGCGCATTGATCTCGCCGTCGCGATGACGCGAGATCAGCACCTTGGCACGATGGCTGTCGTGATCGCGCTTGAGAAAGGGCATCAGGAAATGCTGGCCATGCCACATCGCAATGATCGCCGGAAACCGCACGGTTTCGTAGATTGTCGGAGGATCGATTGTAACGCGCGACGTATTCCACACCAGACGCAAATACGAAGCGCCGAGCGCGCCGACGGTGGCCTGGAATGGTGATGAGGCGACGATACGCCTGAACGCTGCCATCGTGCGTGGGTTCGCCTAACGTGCGGGCTTCACCGGGGCGTCGGGATCGAGCAACCGGTGCAGGTGGACAATGAAATAGCGCATGTGCGCGTTGTCGACGGTTTGCTGCGCCTTGGCCTTCCACGCAACGTAGGCCGTCGCGTAATTCGGATAGACGCCGACGATGTCGACCTTGTCGAGATCCTTGAATTCGGAGCTGCCGAGCTGCAACAGTTCGCCGCCGATAACGAGATGCAACAACTGCGTGCCGGGAACCTGTTCAGCCATGGCGCGATCCTGCAATGCTCTCCGGCGAGGGACGGAATTGGTCCGAGCCTAGGCGAAATCGCTTTGGCGATCGCGCACAAGGTCGATCAGCGTCTGGTGGCGTGCGCGGCCCGCCGCAACAAGCGAGTCATGCACGACATGCGGTCGATTGTAGCGCAATGTCCGCCCCGTGAAATCGGTCATCACGCCGCCCGCTTCGTGCACTATAAGGTCCGCCGCTGCAAGGTCCCAGTCGTGGCTGCCGTGCGAGGCAAATGCCGCGTCGATTTCGCCGTGCGCGACCCGTGCGAACCGCAGCGCGAGCGAAAATACCTTCGGCAAGGGCTGCACGCGCGGGTCCGTTTCCGCGAGGTGCTTGAGATAGCGTTGTGGCCCCGCCAGCCGGGCCTTGTCGAGGCCGTTTCCGGCGCTGGCACGAACGGGCGCTGCATTGAGCGTCGCGCCCTTGCCCCTCACGGCAAGGAACATTTCGTCCGTCACCGGCGCATAGATCGAGGCGAGGACCGGGCGGCCGTCATCCACCAGTGCCACGGAAATGGTCCAGTCGGCGCGGCCGGCGATGTACGCGCGGGTGCCGTCGATAGGGTCGACGATCCATGCCGTCGGCGCGGCGCGATCGGGCAGGTGATCTTCGGTTTCCTCCGACAGCCAGCCCGCGCCGGGCGAGAGTTCCGGCAGATGCGCACGGAGGAAATTATTGACGGCGATATCGCCTTCGCTGACCGGCGACTCGTCGGCGCCTTTGGTCCAGCGCTTGAACGGCCCGCGTGCGGTGACGCGCGCCAATTCGCCCGCCTCGCGCATGACGGCTTCGAGCCGGTCGCGCAGCGCGGCGCTGTCATTGACCGGCAACGGTGAGGCCCTCCAGCCGGACTGTCGGCGCGTTGACGCCGTAACGGAACTCGAGATCGTTCGCGGGCGTCAGCGTGCGGAAGATGTCGAGCAGACTTCCGGCGATGGTGACTTCACTCACCGCGTAAGTGCGCTTGCCGTTCTCGATCCAGAATCCGGAGGCGCCGCGGCTGTAATCGCCGGTCACCATGTTGGCGCCCATGCCGATCAGATCGGTCACGTAGAAGCCGTCGGCGATGTCGGCGATCAGCGCGTCGGGCGTTTTTGCCCCCGCCTCGAGATGAAGATTGCTCGCGCCCGGCGACGGCCCCGACGAGACGCCGCGCTGAGCATGGCCGGTGGTGGCGAGACCAAGTTCGCGGGCGGTCGTGCAATCGAGCAGCCATGAACGCAATACGCCATTCTCGACGAGTGCGAGCTTGCGCCCGGCTACGCCTTCGCCGTCGAACGGCCGCGAGCGCAGTCCGCGCTTGCGGAATGGATCGTCGATAATGCTGACGCCGTCGGCGAACAGCTTCTCGCCCATCTTGTCCATCAGGAAACTTGTCTTGCGCGCAATTGATGCGCCGTTGACGGCGCTTGCAAGATGCGACACCAGCGAACCCGCCACGCGCGGGTCGAACACCACCGGCACCTTGCGGGTGGAAACTTTGCGCGGATTGATCCGTTCGACCGCGCGCTCGCCCGCAACCCGGCCGATTTTTTCCGGGCTCTCGAGGTCACTGGCATGCAGCGCGGAGGAAAAATCGTAGTCGCGCTCCATGCCGGTGCCTTCGCCTGCGATCGCCGTCATCGAAATGCCGTGGCGTGAACCGAGATAGGCGCCGCGAAAGCCGTGGCTGGTAACGAGCACCATGCCGCCGATTCCGCCGGAAGCGGACGCGCCGCCCGATTTGGCGACGCCTTTGACGGCGAGGGCGGCCTGTTCTGCCTTCCGCGCCATCGCTTCGAGTCCTGCCACGGTCGGCAGGTCGTGGTCGATCAGGTCGAGGTCGGGAAATTCGTGCGCCAGTTGGTTTACATCGGCGAGTCCGGCATATTTGTCTTCCGGCGCGGCGCGCGCCATCGCCACCGCGCGTTCGGCCAGCGCCGCAGTTCCATCGGGCGACATGTCGTTCGTGGAGACGACGGCCTGCCGCCGGCCGATCAGCACGCGCAGGCCGATATCGTCACCCTCGGCGCGCTCGGATTCCTCAACCGCGCCGTCGCGTACTTCGATCGATAGCGACATCCCGCGCACCGCGACCGCATCGGCACTATCGGCACCAGCCTTGCGAGCGGCCTCGACCAGGCGCTCGGCGCGCTCGGTGAGGGCGGACTGGTCGAAGGGGGATGACGAGGAAGTGGCGCGCATGACGATTAGCCCTCAAATGGCGCTTTAGTGCGCTGTGTGCAACCGCCGATCCGGACATTTTGCACCGGCGCGGCAACACCTCGTCAATCATGGTTCGCAAGGTTGCGTCAATCATGCGGGGCAAAGGTCACCGCGGCACAAACGATTAACCGAAAACCTTAAGCGGATTCCGGCGGGTTTCTGCGAAGCTCCTGCCATCGACCGGGCCACATAAGTCCGGCGTGGGAGAGTTTCGAGGCGTCAAATGCGAAGTGGCGGAATGCCCGCCGGGTCGAGCTGCGCGTTGCGGCTCGACCCGTTTGCCTTGCCGGTGCAATTTTCGGCGAGCGATGCCACGGCCGACGAGTGCGTACGGCACGTGGAATTGCATCGCGAGCGCGTTGTCGTGCGTCGCGCGGTGCGCGGCATGCTGATGGCGTTCAATTTGCCGGTGTCGGCCTTCGCAGGCGTTGCGATCCGCATGATGCCAGGCGAGGGCGACCGCGAAGCCGCCGTCGCAATCGTGCTCGAACACAAAGATCCTTCCCTTGCTCTGCCGCTCTTTGTCGCGGCCGACACCGACGACGTGATGGCGCAATGGCATGCGTGGAGTCAGGTACTCGGCCTTCCGCTGCTGGTGACTGAAGAGGATGGCACCTTGCGCGAACCGTTCGCGCGTCTCGGACAGGTTCGGGTCGAACGGCCGCGGCCGCGCCGCCGCCGTTGCAGTGCGCTCAAGCGCCGCCGTCCCGCGATGTTGCTGCGCCGCCGTGCCGGAAAGATCACCGGCGCAACGCCGGTGCACCGCGCGGAACGCGAGATCATCGCGCGCAATTGAGAATTACTGACAGCGGTTGAGTCTGATCGTGCCGCCCGGCTGCAGATGCAGCTCAATGCGGTCGCTGTCGATCTGGCGCAATGTGAAGGTTGTCCGCCCATTGATCTGTCCGGTCGCGAACTGGTCGACGATGCGGAAGCTTGCGCTGCCATCGGCGGTCACGGAGAGATTGCGGAATGCCCGGACGCCACCCTTGCTGTCGGTGCGCTGGTTACCCTGAAAATCAATGATGCGCAGGTCGCTGCAATCGATCGGGCCTTTGTCATCGCGATCGCTTGCACCCCATTTGCCGGAAACCGGATAGTTTGCGGCGAACGCCGGCGCTGCCAGCGCGCACAAGGCAAGCAAGGCGACGGTTGCGGTTTTCATCATCCCAGAATGCCAGAAACGCCGGCCCTCGCCAGCGTGCCGCACAAAACGTGGCTAATTCCCGATTTCCGTAACCATTCAATTGATTAAAGCCGCGCCTGGTCGGGCGCGGCATTTTAACCTTCCGCGGCAAGGCGCTACTTGCGCCAGCCCTTCCTCGGCAATTCGAGTTTGTGGGTGGCGAGATCGGGCGGCCACACCGAGAC
>JBARCH010000091.1:0-14301 GCA_049793875.1 Pseudolabrys sp.
AACGGCAATACGGTGAACGCCACCAATGCGATGGTGATGGCGAACACCAGCAGCGTGACCGGCGCAAACGGCATCGCCATCGGCAACGGCGTTACGGTATCGGGCGCGGACGCGGTCGCCATTGGCAGCACCGCGCAGTCGTTCAATGCGAGCGATATCGCGATCGGCGCCAACGCAGTGGCGGGGGTCTCCGGCGGCTTGAATACCAGTGATACGGCGGTCGGTGTCGGCGCACACGCCACCGGCGGCAGCAGCGCGGCGTTTGGGAATGGTGCCACCGCGAGCGCGGGCTTTGCCGCCGCCTATGGTTTCAACAGCGTTGCGAGCGGCCTCAGCAGCGCCGCATACGGTGTCGCCAGCCACGCCACCGGCCTGCAAAGTTCGGCCTTTGGCGATCAAAGCACTGCGAGCCAAACCAACAGCGCCGCCTTTGGTTTTGCCAGCACCGCGAGCGGCGCCTCCTCGGTCGCAGTCGGTGACAGCGCGCAAGCCACGGCCGCAAATACCACTGCGATTGGATCCGGCGCGAATGCCGGGTTCGCCAACTCCGCCGCCATCGGCAACGGCGCCACGGTCACGCGTGCCAACCAGCAGGCGTTCGGCACGGCGAGCAACACCTACACCATGGCGGGCGTCACTTCGGCGGCGAGCAAGGCGGCGCAGAGCGGGCCGACGCAACTCGTCACCTCCGATGCCGGCGGCAATCTCGCGACCACGACGCTTGCCAGCCTCGGGCTCGCTTCCACCGCCGATCTCGGTGCCATCAATTCGCAGCTCGCTTCGTTGCAGACGCAGATCAGCGATAATCAGCGTGAGGCGCGCGCCGGCACGGCGCTGGCGCTCGCCTCGTCGCGGCTGAATTTCGATATGCGGCCGGGCAAGTTCTCGGTCGCCGCGGCGATGGGCTATTTCAAGGGCGAGTCGGGGTTGGCGGCGGGGCTCGGTTATGCCGTGACCGACCGGCTGCGCGTGAACGCGGCGTTCAGCGGCGCGCCGCAAATCAACGACTACGGCATGAGTGTGGGCATGTCGGTGACGTTGAATTGATGGGCTGCGGAGTGGCGCGATGGCTATGACGACGGGATGGTGGCTGGCTTGCATTCTGGTTGTGCTGGCGGCAATCGCGCCGGCGCGGCTTTGCGCGCAGACGCCGAAGCCGCCGTTCGACGAGCGCTGGAAGGAAGTACCGCTGGCCGATCCGCACGCGAAAACTGCGCCCGCTCGGCCACAGACGGCCAAGCCGCAGAGCAAGCTGCCGATCAGCCTCCCGCAGGCGCTCTACCTGATCCGCTCGACGCTGCTCACGCTTAACGACGCCAATCGTTCGGGCAACTACACGGTGTTGCGCGACCTGGCGTCGCCGGGGTTTCGCGCGAAAAACAGCGCCGCCGATCTCGCCGGCATCTTCGCTAACCTGCGCCGGCGCAATTTCGACCTGTTCGCGGCCGCGATCACGGCGCCGCAACCCACCCCCGCGCCGGCGATCGACGCTGACAAAATGCTGCGCCTGACCGGCTTTTTTCCGACGCGACCGTTGCAGATCAATTTCGATCTTCTGTTCGAAAGCGTCGGGGGACAATGGCGGCTGTTCGGCATTTCGGTGCAGACACCGCAAGCGCCACCGCAAGCGGCGCGCGTTACCGCGCCGGTGGCGGGCAAACGATGAGTTGGTTTTTGTCATTCCCCGCGCAAGCGGGGAATCCAGTATCCACAGTCGTCGCGGTTGAATAAAAACCGTCGGCGATTACTGGATCGTCCGGTTTCGCGGGCAATGACAACCTTTAGTTCTTGCGCCGCTTGACCCTGGCCTTCTTCTCCAGCACCGCACACACAGCCGCAGTATCCTGCGCGCCCAAACCGTTGCGCATGGCGGCGACATAGACCGGCTTCGACGCATCGAACATCGGCGTCGGCACGCGGATCTTCCTGGCGTAGTGGCCGATCACATCCATGTCCTTCTGCCAGATGTCGATCTTCATGGTGGCGTCGCGATAATCGTTCTTCACCATCATCGGCGCGCGCAATTCGAACACGCGCGAATTGCCGGCGCCGGCGGTGATCAGGTCGAAAATCATTTGCGGCGGCAGGCCGGCCTTCATGCCCAGCACCATCGCTTCCGCGCTCGCCACGTTGTGGATGGCGACCAGCAGATTGGCGACGTATTTCATCTTGCTGCCGTTGCCGAAGGCGCCGACGTCATAAATGCGGCGGCCGAAATCCTCGAACATCGGCTTGAGGCGCGCGACGGCTTTGGAATCGCCGCTGGCATAAAACACCAGGTCGCCGTTCCGGGCCTGCGCGCCGGTGCCGCTGACGGGACAATCGAGCATGGTATGGCCGGCCTTGCGGAAGATGCGTTCGGCCTTTTCCTTGTCTTCGATCTTGAAGGTGCTCATTTCGGCGACGATGCGGCGCGGTAGCCTGGCGGCGGCGATTTCACGGGCGGTCGCTGCGAGTGCTTCGGGTTTCGGCAGGCTCGTCAGGATGACGGGCGTCCGGGCGGCCACGTCGGCTGCGCTTTTCGCGATCTCGACGCCACGGCGGCGGGCTTCGCTGCAACGCGCGGGGCTCGGATCGAAGCCGATGACGTGCCAGCCGGCGGCGCTGAGATTTTTCGCGAATGAGCCGCCCATGATGCCGAGGCCGACAATTCCAACTTTACCTTTTTGCTTTTTTGCCGCGGCCATTCCCAATTCTCCTCGATTGTCATGCGGCGCGAATGATCGCGCGCGATTTTCCCGTTCCGTCTTAAGCGGTCGAAGCCGTTCCTGTCGAGTGGGCTGCCGTTGTGAAGCGGCTTTCATGCCGCGCGCCAATCGCCTATCGTCGCCCGCAAAGAAGAACGGGAGTAGTCATGAAAATCGGAATCCCCGGCCTCGGCGGCATGGGTGCGGCAATTGCCGTGCGGCTGATCGAGGTTGGCCACGAAGTCACCGTCTGGAATCGCACCGCGGCGAAGACAAAATCGCTCGCGGATGCCGGCGCCAAGGTCGCAGCCAGTCCCGTCTCGCTCGCAAGCGCGTGCGAAGTCATCGTGACCATCCTGACCGATGGCGCCGCGATCGACCAGGTTTACAACGGCGCGACCGGCCTCTTGTCCGGCGACGTAAAGGGCAAGCTGTTCATCGAGATGAGCACGGTTGCACCCAAGGTCGAGACGGATCTCGCCGGCAAGGTGCGCGCCAAGGGCGCAGCACTGGTGGAATGCCCGGTCGGCGGCTCGATCGCTCCGGCGCGGCAGGGCAAATTGCTCGGCCTCATGGGTGCCGAAGCGGCCGATGCCGCGCGCGCCAGGCCGATTCTCGATCAGCTTTGCCGCCGCGTCGAGCATTGCGGGCCGGTCGGCGCCGGTTCGTCGATGAAGCTTGCGATCAATTTGCCGCTGATGGTGGCGTGGCAGGCTTACGGCGAGGCCTTCGCGATCGCGCGCGATGTCGGCTGGGAGCCGAAGCGTCTGCTCGATTTATTCGTGGACACCAACGGCGCCAATCCGGCGCTGAAGAATCGCGCCGAGATGATCGTGACGATGTTCGAAGGCCGTGATCCGGGACCGACGACATTCAGCATCGCCAATGGCGTGAAGGATTTGCGCACGATGGTCGAGACCGGCGCGGCGAAAGGTATCGACATGCCGGCGACCAAGGCGGCGCTGGGCTCGTTCGAGGAAGCGACCAAAAACGGTGTCGGTGGCGGCGACGGCTCGCGCATGTCAGTCTATTGGGCGCAACGCAAGAAATCGTAAAACAAAGAGGATTCGAAAAATGTCCGTTACGCTTGCTCAGGCTTCCACCATCGTCGACGTCGGCTTGAAGACCGCGCGTGACAAGAAGCAGATGCCGCAAACGATCGTGGTGCTCGATGCCGGCGGGCACGTTGTATGCGCCAAGCGCGAGGACGGCTCGGGAATTTTCCGCTACGAGATTGCGATCGGAAAGGCTTACGGCGCGCTCGGTTTTGGCTGGGGCTCGCGCACCAGCATGGAACGCGCGGCGCAAAATCCGGCCTTCTTTGCAGCGGTTGGGATGGCGAGCGGCGGGCGTCTTGTGCCCAATCCGGCGGGCGTACTCATTCGCGACGGCAACAATGCCGTCATCGGCGCGGTCGGCATTTCCGGCGATACCGGCGATAACGACGAAATCATCGCCATCGCGGGCATCGAGGCGGCCGGACTGAAAGCCGATCCGGGCGGCAGCAAGAAGTAATGGCGTCATGGCCGGGCTTAGCCGTTCGAAGAACGGCGTTCTCTCAAAACGCCTATGTCCCGGCCATCTCGCCTACGAGTGCAACGCCTTCGCGTCCCTAAACGAGATGCCCGGCACAAGGTCGGACTGACAATTTATGGAGAGGCATTCATGAAACTCTTTTCCTTCTGGCGCTCGCTGGCGACATACCGCGTGCGCATCGCGCTCAACCTCAAGGGCATCACGCCCGATGAGGTGATCGAGGTAAACCTGATGAAGGGCCAGCAACGCGAGGACGCGTTCCGCAAGGTCAACCCGATGATGGCGATCCCCGCGCTCGTGGACGGCGAGGGGCCGGCACTGTTCGAGTCGCTGGCGATCGTCGAATACATCGACGAGGTATATCCGCAGCCGCCGCTGCTGCCGACTGAGCCGAAGGCGCGCGCACGTGTGCGCGGTCTGGCGCAAATCGTTGCCGCGGATTCCCATCCGCTGATCGTGCCGCGCGTGCGCGAATATCTTGCGCACGAGTTCAAGGTCGACGAGGCGGGCGTGATGAAGTGGGCGCAGCACTGGCACCGCGCGGCGTTGACGGCGCTCGAAACGCATCTCGCCGGCGGCGGTGGAACCGGCCGTTATTGTCAGGGCGACCAGATCACCATCGCGGACATCTGTCTTGCCACACAGGCAGCCGGTGCGGGTTATTTCAAGATCGATGTGGCGGCGTTCCCGACCGTCAAACGCATCGTCGATACCTGCATGCAGAACGACGCGTTTGCGCGCGCGCATCCGCTCAAGCAGCCGGGCGCTCCCGCGGCGGGATGATGGGCGTGCTTGCACCCGTCGATAAAGTCGAAATCCAGATCCTGGTCGACAATTCGACGGACGGGCTTTCGACAACGCCTGCCAATGTGGAAACCGAGTTTTCCTTTGCGACGCGCCGGGGCCTGCGGGCGTCGTCGGGGCGGTGCCTTTGTTGCGCGGTGCACGGCCTTTCCTGTCTCGTCACGGCGTACCGCGGCGGGCAGAGTCATTCCGTATTGTTCGACAGCGGACCGGAAGACTACGCCTTCGAGCGCAATACGACGCGCCTCGGCGCCGATTTGGGCAAGATCGAAAGCATCGTGCTGTCGCACGGCCACTGGGATCACTCCGGCGCAATGTTTCTGGCGCTTGACGCCATTCGCGCGCGAAACGGCGGCCGCGAAGTTCCTTACTATGCGCACCCCGGCATGTTTCGCTCGCGCGGCATGATGCAGCCCGGCGGCAAAGTGCGTCTGATGGACGATGTGCCGGCCATCGATGACCTGACGAACCGTGGCGCGCGCGTCGTCAGCACGACCGAACCGCAGGGCTTCCTCGACGATATGTTTTTTGTCAGTGGCGAAATCCCGCGCGTTACCTCGTTCGAGCGCGGGTTGCCCGGACAGGTCCGCAGGACGGCGGACGGGCAGGGCTGGGAGCCGGACGAGTTGCTGATGGATGAACGCTGGCTCGCCGTGCACGTGAAGGGGAAAGGGCTTGTCGTGCTCAGTGCCTGTTCGCATGCCGGAATCATCAACGTGCTTCGTCACGCGCGTTCAAGCTATTCGGATGTGCCATTGCACGCCGTCATGGGCGGGTTTCATCTGTCGGGCGCGAACGAAGCAATAATTCCGCAGACGGTCGAGGCCATGAAGGAGTTCGGGCTTTCGACAATCGCAGCCGGTCACTGTACCGGATGGCGTGCGATGGCCGCACTCGCTGCCGCGTTCGGCGACAAGACCGTGGCACCGACCGCGGTCGGCAAACGATTTACATTCTGACGCGCAGCCTTAATCGCGAAGCCGTTTGGTTTCGCGTCGTTGGCGGCGCATTGGCTTTGCAAGTTCCGTCCGTGGAACGGCCGATGCGTGAAATGGCCTAATTCCCGCCTTCAAAACGCACAAGCGCCTGCTTACGCAGCCGCCTCGGGTGGGGCCAGTTCGGGAGTTACCAAATGTCCGTGCGTTTGAACGCCGCGCTTTGCGGCGCGATGTTGTTTGCCTGTGTGCCGGCCGCGATGGCGCAATCCGGAATTGCTTCCGTTTACGCTTATTCCGGCGAGAAAACCGCGAGCGGCGAATACGCCCGGCCTGGCAGGTTGACGGCGGCGCATCGCACGCTGCCGTTTGGCTCGCGTGTGCGCGTCACCAACAAGAAAAACGGCCGGAGCGTCGTCGTGCGGATCAACGACCGCGGTCCGTTTGTCCGGGGCCGTATCATCGACCTCACGCCGGCAGGGGCGCGGGCGCTGGGCTTCTCAGGGCTTGCATTGGTGACGTTATCGGCCGGCCGCTCGTAGCGGCACCGGGGCGCGGCTTGCCGGTCTCGGTGAGCCTGCGGAGGATGCGATCGCGTCATTCCATCGCTCGTGAATGTGCGCGACTTCGTCTTCGAATCGCTTGAGGAACAATCGCGCCTGCGTCGAGAGCGTGCGCCGCGTCGGCTGGATCACGACATATTCTGCGTGCGCTTCCGGTTCGACGATCGGATTGACGATCAGATCGCCACGGCCGATGTCGTTCACCGAAATGACGCTCGGCAAGATCGTTACCCAGTCCGTGCGCGCGACGTATTCGAGCGTACCGATCATCGCGTCCATCTCCAGGAGCGCGTCGATCTCGACGCCGTGCGTCTGGAAATAGGTTTCGAGATTGCGCCGGCGGATATTGTCGGGGCCGGGGATCACGATCTTGAGCGGCTTGCATCGCGACAATTGCACCGGCGCCAGCGGCGTGAAGCCGGAGCGCGGGCCGGAAATCAGCATCTCACGGTCGCGCACCAGCAACCGCGACTTCAGGCCGCGGGTGCCCTCGTAGGCCGGCACCACCGCGAAATCGAGTTCGTCGTTGAGCACCATTGCCGTCAGCAGGCCGCTGTAGCCTTCGATGATATGCAGCCGCACTTCCGGGCGCCCCGACACGAAATCATCCAGCACCGGCGCCAGAACCGCGCGGGTGAAGGTCGGCATCAGGCCGATGCGTAGTTCGCCGGTGACTTTGCCCGCGAGCGAGCGCGCTTCCTCGGCGGCGTGCTCCAGCGCGCCGAGAGCCTGCACACAGCTCTTGTAGTAGCGCTGTCCTGCCGGTGTGGGCTCGACGCCGCCGGCGGTGCGGTCGAACAGTTTGACCCCCAACTTGCGCTCGACGGCGGCCACGTGCTGTGAAATGCCTGATTGTGTTGCGTTTTCCCGCTCGGCGGCGCGGGTAAAAGAGCGCTCCTCGCACACGGCGATGACGGCACGCACCTGACGAAGCGGGATGTTGCGCATGAAAGTCCAGCATCAAGAAAAATAATGGCTAAGGCCAGAATATATTATTTTGTTCAGGGCCGCCACCCGCATAACATTTTGCTCAAGGCACATAACGAATGGCGCGACGCCCGCGCCGGCGGAGGAAAGCATGGGTGCGAATTTCGGCATTGCCGGCATGGATTGGCAGCAGCGGGTCAACTGGGACCGGCTGCGGGAATATCGCATCGAGCGCGCGCGCGCGATGATGAAAAGGCACGGTCTTGGCGCCATGCTCTGCATGTATGACGAGAACGTGCGCTACATCACCGGCACGCTGACGCCGGGATGGTGCCGGCTCAAGCCCGGCCTGCGCTACGCCATGCTGTGCGGCGACGGGCGGCCGATCATTTTCGAGCAGGGCGACATCGGCTTTCAGATCGAGCGTCATAGCCCGTGGATTCCGAAAGAAAACGTGCGCCACTCGTTTGCCTGGATCAAGGGCGCAGCCGGTCCGGCCTCCACGCAGCAGGTGAACAAGTTCACGAAGGCCGTGCTGCAGGCGATGAAGGACAACGGCGTCGCCGGGCAGAAGCTCGGCGTCGACTTCGTCGACATCAACATGATCAACATCTTCAAGGAGAACAACATCAACTGGGTCGACGGCATGACCCCGATGATGGAAGCGCGCGCGGTCAAGAGTCCGGACGAGCAGGAATGTTTCCGCATCGTCGGCGCGATCGGCGACGCCACGCACTGGGAGTGCATGAAGTTCCTGCGCCCGGGCGTCACCGAAAACCAGGTGACCGCGCATCTGATGGAATATCTCTACAACATCCCCGGCATGGAAGACGTCGAGGACGTGATCGTGTCGTCCGGCCCCAACACGTGGCCGAACTGGCGCAACTTCTCCGACCGCATCATCCAGCCCGGCGACATCGTGTTCATGGATTTGGCCGCGCTCACGTGGAACGGCTACAAGTCCTGCTATTACCGTACCTATTGCGTCGGCAAGGAGCCTTCACAGGAACAGAAGGACACCTACAACACCGCGCTCGGGTGGCTGTATGACTCGATCGGCGCAGTGAAGGCGGGCGCTACGACGCGCGATATCGCTTCGAAATGGCCGTCGGCGCAGGAGACCTGGGGTTACGAAGACGAAGACCAGGCCGCCGCCAACCTGTGGGGCCACGGTCTCGGTCTCGCGCAATACGACCCGCCGGTGATCTCGCGCATCTGGTCGCTCGATCATCCGGTTGAGATCCAGGAAGGCATGACTTTCGCGCTCGAAACGCAGCACGGCAAAAGATTCCGCTACGGCGTGCGCATCGAGGAAATGCTGATCGTGAAGAAGAACGAGATCGAGATCGTGTCGAACTTCCCGGTCAAGCAGATCACCGTTGTCGATCCGCTGCCGGGTTACGGCGATCACGTGAAATAGGCTTGCTTCACCTCTCCCATAGGGAGAGGTCGGCGCGCTCTTGCGCGCCGGGTGAGGGGTTACTGAATTCGATAGTCCTGAACCCTCTCACCCCAACCCTCTCCCCGATGGGGAGGGGGAGCGCGCCGAGATCGTGGCACTGCTGAGAACAAAACTCGCATGACCGCCTTCATCCTCCCGCTCACCGATCCCGCCGCCGCCGACCCGGAGAACGTCGGGCCGAAGGCGGCGAACCTTGCGTCGCTGACGCAGGCCGGGTTGCCGACGCCGGGCGGATTTTCCCTGACGGCCGAAGCCTATCGCCACCAGTTGCGTCATCTCGGCATTGAGCCTTTGCTGGCCCAGTATAATGAGGGCGATGTCTCGGCCACGCGGCGGCTCTCGATCGTCATTCGCCTGGCTCTCTACGAAAAGCCGATCGCCCCGGAAATCCTCGAACCCTTGCTGGCCGCATGGCGCGCGCAGCGTGCGGACGGATCGCTCGGTGTGGTGCGATCCTCGGCGCTGATCGAGGACCGCAAGGGCGCGAACTTCGCCGGCCAATTCGAGAGCTTCCTGGGCCTCTCCGACGAAACCGAATTCATGACCGCGGTGCGCGCCTGCTGGGCGGCGCTGTGGACCTCGCATGCGCGGCGCTACATGGAGAACAGCGACCTCTCGCCGGCCGATACGGCGATGGGCGTGCTGATCCAGCCGTTGATTTCGGCGCGCGCGTCGGGCGGCGGCCTGAGCGAAACCGCCGAAGGCCAGATGTTGATCTCGGCCACCTGGGGCCTCGGCTCGGCCATCGCGCAGGGCGAGGTGGTGCCCGACCGCATCGTGCTCGCCAAGAACGGCTTCCTGCGCACGGTGCAGGCCGGCCGCAAGGGTCATCGCGACACCTGCGCCCACGGCGTGTCGGCGCCGGAACTGGTGCCGAAGGACATGGTGAGCGAGCCGTGCCTGACGGCCGGCGAAGCGGTGACGCTCGGGCGGTTGATCCGCCGCTGCGAAAAGCTCGCCGGCATGCCGGTCGAGATCGAATGGGCGATGGACGAGGGCGGCTTCCGGCTCCTGCAATCGCGGCCGCTGCATGTGGAAGCGCCGATCGTTCCCGACGAAATCTGGCTCCGGCATCCGGGCCTCAACGGCCATCCCGCCGGCATCGGCTGGGGCTCCGGCCGCGCGGTCGTGGTCAACTGCGAATGCGAATTGGCGCGCGTGGCGCCCGGCGACATTCTGGTCACGAAAGTCGCCGGTCCCGCGCTCAGCCACATCCTGCCGCGGGTCGCGGGCGTGGTCGCCGAGCTCGGCGGCTCGACGTCGCATCTGGCCTCGCTTGCGCGCGAGCGCGGCATTCCGATGGTGCTCGGCGTGCTTGACGCCACCCGCGCGATTCCCGACGGCGCGCAATGCGCGGTTGACGGTGTCGCCGGTGTTGTACGGTGGCTGCGATGACAAAGCCGCGCATTTTCGTCACTCAGCCGATCGCCGACAGCGCGATCAAACGTTTGCGCGCGCTCGGCAGCGTGAAGGTCTTTCCGGACGACAGCCGGATCATTCCGCACAAGACGCTGGTTGATGCGGTGAAGAAGGCGGACATCCTGTTTTGCCTTCTGCACGACAAGATCGACCGCGCGGTCGTGGCCGCCAATCCGAATCTCAAACACATCGCGGCGCAGTCGATCTCGCCGTCGAATATCGACGTCGCGGAAGCGACGAAGCGTGGCATTCCGGTCACGGTTGTCCCGCCGGTGACGACAGAGGCGACCGCTGATCTTACTTTCGGGCTCATGCTCGCAGTTGCGCGCCGCATGCTGGAAGGCGATCGGCTCGTGCGCGCCGGCAAATTTCCCGGCGGCCAGTCGCGGCATCTGCTGGGCGCTTCGGTCTGGGGCAAGACCGTCGGCCTGATCGGCGGCGGCGGGCTGATCGGCAAGGCGGTAGCGTGCCGCGCGCACGGTTTCTCGATGCGAGTCCTGTATTGGGCGCCGCGCCGCAAGCCGGAACGCGAGGAGCGCGAGGCGGGGCTCGTTTTCGTGCCGCTCGACCAGCTCTTGCGAGAATCCGATTTCGTCTCGCTGCATTCGCCGCTGAACGCGCAGACGCGGCACCAGATCGGCAAGCGCGAACTTGGGTTGATGAAAAGGACGGCCTTCATCATCAATACCGCACGGGGACCGATCATCGACGAGAAGGCGCTTGTCCGCGCGCTCAAGGCCGGGACAATCGCTGGAGCGGGGCTCGATGTGTTCGAGTTCGAGCCGAAGATTTCCGCGGAATTGAAAAAGATGAAGAGCGTCGTGCTCAACCCGCATCTCGGCAGCGCGACCGTCGAGGTGCGCGAGGAGATGGCGAATATCGTCGTCGACAACATCGAGGCGTTGCTCGCAGGCAAGACGCCGCCCAATTGCGTCAATCCGGAAGTGCTGAAGTGACTTGCCGCACACTTCTGCCGTGATGCCCCGCGAAAGCGGGGCATCCAGTAAACGCGGGCGATAAGGCGCGAACCGAGAACTTTGCGATTACTGGATCGCCCGCCTTCGCGGGCGATGACAGGCTATAGGTGTGCGGCGCTCACTCCGCCGTCCAGCCGCCATCGACGACCATCGACGTGCCGGTCATCAGTGCGGAAGCGTCGGATGCCAGGAACACGATGGCCCCGGTCAGGTCCTCGAGTTGGCCGAGACGGCCGAGCTTGATGCGCGAGAGCGTGTCCTTGCGGAACGTCTCATTCTGGAAAAACGGCCGCGTCATCGGCGTCTCGATGAAGGTCGGCGCCAGCGTGTTGACGCGGATCTTGTGCGGCGCAAGCTCGATCGCCATCGCCTTGGTAAAGCCTTCCATCGCGTGCTTGGTGGCGCAATAGACGGTGCGCGTCGCGCCACCGACATGGCCCATCTGCGACGACATGTTGATGATCGAGCCGGGCTTCTTCGCGTCGAGCAGCTTGCGCGCCACCGCCTGCACGACGAAATAGGCCGCGCGCACGTTGAGCGAGAAGACGAAGTCGAAATCGTCGACCGATACGTCGATGAGCGGCGCCGGCCGGTTGGTGCCGGCATTGTTGACAAGGATATCGAACGGCTGCTGCGCGGCGATGATCTTTTTCGTCGCCTCGACGTCGCGCACGTCGAGCGTCAGCGGTTCGGCCTTCTGCCCGCGCGCGCGGATGGCTTTGGCGGCTTCGTCGATCTCTTTTGCCGTGCGCGCAGCGAGGGTCACATGCGCGCCGGCATCGGCCAGCGCAGACGCCGCGGCAAGCCCGATGCCGCGTCCAGCGCCCGTTACCAGCGCACGCTTGCCGTCGAGGCGGAAGGAGGGGGTAGAGGTGAGGTCGACCATCGGGCGCTGGCTTCGCAGTTACTTGTCGGGGCTGGCGAACAATAGCAGGTTTCCGTCCGGGTCCTTGACGATGAAATTCATCGCGCCCCACGGCTGCTTTTGCAGCGTCTGGAAAAATGAGGCGCCCTTGGCTTGAAACTCGCGGGAAAGCTCTTCCAGATCGGCGCGGCTGTTCACGCCGAGATCGACGGACAGCAGAGTCTCGCGGTCGCGCAGTGCTGGGTCAATCACCGGCCGGTCCATGTGTTTGAGATTGATGCGGCCGGCGTCGCGTTTGACCTGCGCATAGAATGGCGGCTCGCCATGGACGAATACCACCGAGAAGCCGAGCGTGCGCGTATAGAAATCGCATGACGTCTTGATGTCGGCGACAAAGAGCTGCGCCGCAGTGGTCGTGATGCGCAGCGCAGCCATCTACTCCGCAGCCTTGGCGTAAGGCACGTTGCGGCCGCCGTAGCGACGCACGCGCACATTGGCCTGTTCGGCGTGGGCGAGGAAGCCCTCCAGCACGCACAGCCGCGAGCAGACTTCACCGATCCTGGCGCTGGCTTCGTCGGTGAGTACCTTCTGGTAGGTGCAGGTCTTGATGAATTTGCCGACCCACAGTCCGCCGGTGAAGCGCGCGTTTTTCTTGGTCGGCAGCGTGTGGTTGGTGCCGATCACTTTATCCCCGTAAGCGACGTTGGTGCGCGGCCCCAGGAACAGCGCGCCGTAGTTCTTCATGTTCTTGAGGAAATAATCGGGGTCTCGCGTCATGACCTGCACGTGCTCGGAGGCGACCTTGTCGGCTTCGATGACCATTTCGGCCTCGTCGTCGCAGACGATGACTTCACCATAGTCTTTCCACGCCTGCCCGGCGACATCGGCGCTCGGCAGGATTTTCAGAAGGCGCTCAACCTCCTGCATGGTTTCGCGCGCAAGCTTTTCCGAGTTCGTGATCATCACGGCGGGCGTGGTGGGGCCGTGTTCGGCCTGGCCGAGCAGGTCGGTGGCGCACATTTCGCCATCCACGGTCTCGTCAGCGATGATAAGCGTTTCCGTCGGCCCGGCGAGCAGATCAATACCGACGCGCCCGAACAACTGGCGCTTGGCCTCCGCAACATAGGCGTTGCCGGGGCCGACGATCATGTCGACCGGCTTGATGCTTTCGGTGCCGAGCGCCATCGCCGCGACGGCCTGCACGCCGCCGAGCACGTAGATGTCGTCCGCGCCGCCGAAATGCATGGCGGCAACGATGGCGGGGTGAGGGCCGCCTTTATAGGGCGGCGCGCAGGCGATGATGCGTTTGACGCCTGCCACCTTGGCGGTGACGACCGACATATGCGCGGAGGCGACCATCGGATAGCGCCCGCCCGGCACGTAGCAACCGATGCTGTCGACCGGAATGTGGCGATGGCCGAGAATGACGCCCGGCAGTGTCTCGACTTCGAGATCGCGCATGGTGTCGCGCTGTTTTTGCGCGAAGTTGCGCACCTGCGCCTGTGCAAACTTGACATCTTCGAGATCGCGCTTCGGCACCTGAGCGATCGCGCGCTCAATCTCCTGCGCGCTCAGCTTGAAATCCTTCGGCGACCAATTGTCGAACTTCTTCGACAGGTCCTTCACCGCCTCATCTTTGCGCGCGTCGAT
The DNA here is from genome assembly GCA_049793875.1 of Pseudolabrys sp. Classification (GTDB taxonomy): domain Bacteria; phylum Pseudomonadota; class Alphaproteobacteria; order Rhizobiales; family Xanthobacteraceae; genus Pseudolabrys. Next base: position 13,826 of record JBARCH010000091.1, read on the forward strand.
GTCGGCGAGGATGCTTTCGACCGTCTCGCGCACCTTGGCGTCGGCGGCCTTGATCGCGCTCGCATCCAATCCGCGTTTGAGCCATCGCGCCATGTCATGTCTCCTGAAATAAGTGAGGCACGGCCGGGCATAACCCGGCCGCCAATGATGAGTGTCGATGATTTGAAACGCCTCAGGCCGCTCCGGGTCAAGCCCCGAAGCGGTAAATGATCGGTGGCGCCGGCCGATCCGCCGGCCGCGCTAGCCGTCGCAATTCCCGACGAAATCCCGGCGCGCGGGCCCGACGATTTTTTGCGCGATCGCCTTCTTCAGGCAGGCGAGGCGCGTTTCGAGGACGCAAACCTGCATGGAGTCGCGCAAGGCTTCTCCCCGCAGTCCTTTCTGCTGGGCCTGCGTGCGGCACTTCATATTGACTTGCCGTGCCGGCCGGGGCGAGGCGCCAGGCGCCTGTGTCGCTGCGGGTGGTGTCCCCGGCG
>JBARCH010000092.1:0-4595 GCA_049793875.1 Pseudolabrys sp.
CTCAGGTGTTCGTGCTGGCGCCGCTCGGTGTTCCTGACGTGGATGTTGCAAACTGGGAACTGGAAATTTCCGGCCTGGTCGAGGAAGCGGTGACGCTGTCTTTCGACGACATTCTCCGGTTTCCCAAACAGGAACTGAGAGCATTCCATGAATGTGCGGGCAACCCACGCCAGCCGACGTTACCGACCCGCCGCATTGCCAATGTGATCTGGGGCGGCATTGCGTTGTCACGCGTGTTCGAGCGGGTGAGGCTGAAGCCGGAGGCATCCTTTCTGTGGGCCTGTGGGCTCGATCACGGACTGTACGAGGGCACGCCGGTGGAATCCTACGTCAAGGATCTCCCGCTCGATGAGGCGATCCGCAATGCGTTTCTCGCCTACGAGTTGAATGGCGAGCCGCTGACCCGCGAGCACGGCTATCCGGTGCGGCTTGTGATGCCAGGTTACTATGGCACCAATTCCGTAAAATGGGTGTCGCGCCTCGAATTGGCGAATTCGCGTTCGAAAGGGCTGTTTACAACGACGCTCTACAACGACCCGGTGACGCCGGACGACCCGGATTTTGCCCACGGCGGACGGCCGGTTTGGCGAACTGCGCCGGAGTCCGTGATTGTCTCGCCGAAAGCGGGCGAGACGCTTGCCGGTTCGACGATAGAAATATGGGGCTGGGCCTGGGCGCACGACGGAATTCGCAAGGTCGAAGTGAGCGCCGACGGTGGACATACGTGGCAGCCTGCCGATCTGGGTGAGGCGACGCAGCGATCGTGGCAAAGATTTTCGCTGTCGTGGCGGCCGTCGCACGCGGGACCCGTGGAATTGATGGCGCGGGCGACCGACCGGGCGGGTGCTGTGCAGCCGCAAGACGGTGCGCGCAACGCCATCCATGTCGTGGCGATTGAAATTGCGGCGACCGGCTGAGTTAGCCGGCACGACTTCGGCCGCAATGCGTCGTCTCTGACGATACCGACGCGGATTCAGGTTGCGGCGGCGCTGGCCGCCAGTTGGCCGGGTAGCCACTGGCGTTTACTGGCGAGTGTGCCGTTCAGGATAATGTCCTCGTTGATCGTTACGGCCTTTCGCAGCGTCGCGAAAACCGGGCAACGCCGCGCGACGGTGTCCGCCATGTCGGTCACGGCATCGATCGCGAGATTGGGGTGGCCGACGCGGTACTGCACGTCGATCGACGTCAGTCCGGAATCGACTTCGTCGAGATATTCGCCGCGCCAGGTGAATTTTCCCACTGCGCCAAGCGTGAGACTGGAAAATTTCGTTTTTGTCAGGGCGGCCCATCTCAGACACCACATCTGCTGGCAGCTCAGCAAGCCGCCAAGAACGTAATCCATCGGGCGCGCGTATCCGCCAGCCCCTCCCGCATCGATCGCGGCGTCCACACGGAATGCGAATTCGCCGTTGGTAATCTCGCTCTCCAGGTTCGCGATGACGCGAAGCTCCAGCTTTCGCGCCCGATCCGGTGTCTTGTGGCCATTTTTTAGTTCGCTGACCGTTTGAGCGATTGCTCGTTCGAGCAGTTCGTAATTTGCGTTCATCGTGCGGTTACTTCTTGATTTTCGCGGTTTTTATCACGCCGGCCCATTTAGCCGTTTCGCTGGCGATATAACGTGAAAACTCATCCGGGGTGCCTCCGAGAGCATCCATTCCCTGTGCATGCAGCAGACGCAGCACGTCCGGGTCCTTCAACGTTTTATTGGTCGCGTCCGCCAGTTTGGTGATGACAGAGGTTGGTGTGCCGGTCGGGACAAGAATGCCGAACCATACGCTTGTCTCAAAGCCGGGAAGTCCTGCCTCGGCCATCGTTGGCAAATCCGGGGCAATGCTGGTGCGCTTGCTTTCAGTGCTGGCGAGGGCCCGGAGACTTCCTTGTTTGATGAAAGAGAGAACGGTGGAGGCCGGAGAAAACATGACCTGCACCCGCCCGGCAATAAGATCGACCACCGCTTGAGCGCTGCCCGGATAAGGGACGTGAGTCATCTGGACGCCGGCCATCTGCTTGAATAATTCCGCTGAAAGATGCGGCGAACTGCCGACGCCGGCCGATGCGTACGAGATCTTGTCCGGTTCGGCCTTTGCAAGCGCAATCAACTCCTTCACATTGTGTGCGTCGAGTTTCGGATTGACGACAAGAACGTTTGGAATCGAGCCGACCAGAACGACGGGTGCGAGGTCCTTGCCGAAATCGACCGATTGCCGCGGCGAGAGTGTCGTGTTGATCGTTGCCGCGATCGTGCCCAGGAGCAGCGTGTATCCGTCCTTCGGCGAATGCGCGACATAGTCGGTCGAGATCATGCTGCCGGCGCCCGGCCGATTTTCAACGACGACCGATTGCCCCAAAATATCCCCGAGTTTGCGGGTAAAAATGCGGGCCCCGACGTCTGCGGTCGAACCTGCAGCGAATCCGACGATGAGGCGGATCGGGCGGGTGGGATAGGCGTCCTGAGCCTGAACGATACTCGCAGAGCAAAGCAGGGTGCAGGCGGTAGCCAGACCGGTGAGCCACTTGATCGTCATCGCGTTTCGCTCCCACGTTAGTCGGTAAATTTGCAACCCCATCACCCGTTTGATTAAGGCGGCGAAGGGCCGTTACGCCGGTAAAACAAGCGGTCCTTAATTGACAGGTCTCAAACTGACATGTCAATATGAGATGTCAAAACAGGAAAACTCATGCGGATCGACACGCACACGCACTTTTTTCCCATGCCGTTCATCGAGGAGATCGGTCGGCACGGCAAAGCATTCGGCATGGAAGTGACCGCCGGCCCGGATGGTGCGCCCACGTTGATGATGAAAGGCGTGCCGCATCCCGATCTTCATCCGTTTTGTGACGTGGACGAGCATTTACGTCGCATGAAGGCGGCCGGCATCGATATGCATGTGGTTTGGCAATCGTCTCGGCCTAATGTGTTTTGGGCCGACGCCGATCTGGGTCTTTCGCTCTGTCAGATTATAAACGACGAATACGCGGACCTGGTTTCTCGCCATCCCGCGAATTTTGCGGCGGTTGGCTCCGTTCCTCTTCAGGACGTGGGCAAGGCGGTCGCGGAAGCCGAGCGCGCCGTTCGAAAGAAAAAGCTCAGCGGCGTGATGGCCAATACCAACATCGGTGGCCGCTATCTCGACGATCCCTATTTTTGGCCGTTCTATGAAGCGTTAGGCGATCTGGACGTTCCGTTATTCCTTCACCCGGCGAATGTGTTCGGTGCCGACAAGCTCCGCGATTTTCATTTGTCTTTTTTGCTTGGGCTTCCGGCTGAAACGACCCTGTCGATCGCGCGCCTGATTTTCTCGGGAACGCTCGATCGATTTCCAAAATTGCGCCTGTATGTTCCGCACGGCGGCGGGTTGATGCCTTTTCTTCTGGGACGACTTGAGCACGGCTTCAAGGTCCGTCCGGAATGCAGGAGCATTCAACGACATCCAGGCGAATATCTGGATCGCATGCTGTTCGATTCCATCGTTTATTCGCCGGACATTCTGCGTTTCGTTGGAGAAAAGGCTGGCACGAACAGAATTGCGTTGGGTAGCGACTATCCCTACGACATGGCCGACGATGATTTTGTGTCCCGCGTGACCGAAGCCGGTCTCCCGGCCGCCGACGTCGAAACGATAATGTCGGGAAATATTCGCCAATTTCTCAAGCTGCCCGTTTAGGAAATGGACGTGTAGCGCAAGCTGAAGTTCTGCCAATTCGTCCAACTGGAGAAATCATGCGTATTTTGAGTTTGGGTGCCGGCGCCATTGGAGGTTATTTCGGTGGGCGGCTGATCGAAGGGGGCGCCGACGTAACCTTTCTGGTTCGGGAAGGCCGCCGCAAACATCTTGCCGAGCATGGGCTGCAGATCGAAAGCAGCTTCGGCAACCTCCGTGTTCCGGTAAAGGCGATTACCGCATCTGAAATATCGAGCCCGTTCGACGTCATCCTGCTGACGTGCAAGGCTTACGATCTTCCGTCCGCAATGGAAGCCATCGCACCGGCCGTCGGAAGCAACACGGCGATATTGCCGCTGCTGAATGGCGTGGCGCATATCGAGTTGATGAACGAAAAATTTGACCGCGATAAAGTGCTTGGTGGCGTAGCGAAAATCGCCGCCACCGTCCTGCCTGACGGGACGATAAAACACCTGAACGACTGGCGGTACATAACCTTTGGCGAGCAGGATGGAACGCTATCGCCGCGGGTGCTGGCGCTTGCGGAGGCGTTCGAAAAGACGTCGGTTGTTGCAACCGCGGTGCCAAATATCCTGCATGTGATGTGGGAGAAGATCGTCCATCTAGCCACGGCTGCAGGCATGACGTGCCTCATGCGCGCAAGCGTTGGAGAAATTGCCCGCACGGATTACGGCTCGCGCCTTATGCTCGACTTCCTCGAGCGCAACGCCGCGATCGCGAAGGCGGAAGGCTTCAGCCCGACCGACAAGTTCATGGAAGAATACCGGAAACTGTTTGCCAATAAAGAGTCAGCCTATACGGCATCGATGCTGCGGGATATCGAACGCAGGGGGCCGATCGAAGCGGATCACGTCATTGGGTTCATGCATCGCAAGGCGATTCAGCATGGGGTAGATTCGACGTTGCACCGCA
>JBARCH010000093.1:0-2385 GCA_049793875.1 Pseudolabrys sp.
GAGCCGAAGGCGCTGCCGCCGGTGCCGCTGCAGGTACTGCGCCTGCTGCAGGCTCTGCGCCCGCTGCCGGCGCCCCCGCCAAGAAGTGAGGCGGCGCTTAACAAGCGCCGTCTTCTCCGACGGTCACGCATAGGGCGGCGACGCCATGTTGCTCTTCGTCGGTCTCGGCAATCCCGGCGAGCGTTACGTCCGCAACCGGCACAACATCGGCTTCATGGCCGTGCAGGCGATCGCAAGCGCGCATCGCATCGCGCCGTGGCGGCGAAAATTCCAGGGCGTGGCCGTGGAAGGCGAGATCGGTGGCGAGCGCGTACTGTTGCTGCTGCCAGGCACATTCATGAACGAGTCAGGCCGCGCGGTGGCGGAAGCCGTGCACTTCTACAAGCTCGGCGTTTCGGAGATCGTCGTCTTCCATGATGAGCTCGATCTGCCGCCGGCCAAGCTGCGGGTAAAGACCGGCGGCGGCAACGCGGGCCACAACGGCTTGCGCTCGATTTCCGCGCACGTGGGCAACGAGTATCGTCGCGTGCGTTTCGGCATCGGCCATCCTGGCAACAAGGACATGGTGCATCATTACGTGCTGCAGGATTTCGCCAAGAGCGAAATGCCGTGGGTCGGGGCGCTGTGCGAGACCGCTGCGGACAGTGCCGGCCTGCTCGCAAAGGGGCAGGATTCGAGTTTCCAGAATAAAGTTCATCTCGCGATGGTCACAAAAGGCTTCGGCGAAGCCGACGAAAAGCTGGGCGACTGACGCGATAAAATTCGAGCGGATGTAAGGATTCACATGGGATTCAAGTGCGGCATCGTCGGGTTGCCCAATGTCGGCAAGTCGACCCTCTTCAATGCGCTGACACAGACGGCGGCGGCACAGGCGGCGAACTATCCTTTCTGCACCATCGAGCCGAACGTCGGTGAGATCGCGGTGCCGGATCCGCGACTAGAGAAACTGTCATCGCTTGCCAAATCGGAGCAGATCGTGCCGACGCGCATCTCGTTCGTCGACATTGCGGGACTGGTGCGCGGCGCGTCGAAAGGCGAGGGGCTCGGCAATCAGTTCCTCGCCACGATCCGCGAGGTGGATGCCATCGTTCACGTCGTGCGCTGCTTCGAGGATACCGACATCACGCACGTCGACGGCAAGATCGACCCGATCGCCGACATCGACACGATCGAAACCGAATTGATGCTGGCCGATCTCGATAGCCTGGAAAAACGCGTCGACGGGTTGGAGAAGAAGGCCAAGGGCAACGACAAGGAAGCCAAAGAAGCGCTCGACCTGATCAACCGCGCGTTGGTTTTGTTACGCGAGGGCAAGCCCGCACGCATGGTCGAACGCAAGCCGGAAGAAGAAAAGCTGTTTCATTCGCTCGGGTTGCTCACCTCCGCGCCGGTGCTTTACGCCTGCAATGTTGACGAGGGTTCTGCCGCGACCGGCAATGCTTTTTCCGCACAGGTCGAGGCGCGGGCGAAAGCCGAGGGCGCAGTCGCCGTGGTCATCTCGGCGAAGATCGAATCGGAAATCGCCATGCTGCCGGCGAGCGAACGCGCGGACTATCTCGAAGCCGTTGGCTTGAAGGAAACCGGCCTCGACCGCCTCATCCGCGCCGGTTACGCCTTGCTGCATCTGGTGACGTATTTCACCGCCGGGCCGAAGGAAGCGCGCGCCTGGACCATCACGCAGGGCACGAAGGCGCCACAGGCGGCCGGTGTGATCCATTCCGATTTCGAGCGCGGTTTCATCCGTGCCGAGACCATTGCCTATAACGACTACGCCACATTGGGCGGCGAAGCGCAGGCGCGCGACGCAGGCCGGTTGCGGCTCGAGGGCAAGGACTATGTAGTCGCCGACGGTGACGTGATGCATTTCCGCTTTGCCACCTGAGCATTGCTTCTTCTGATATGTTTGCCGGCATGCCGAGGCTTTGCTGGGAAGATTTCAAACCGGGTGCGGTGACCGAATATGGCCCGCGGCGGGTGACGCGCGAGGAGATCGTCGCGTTCGCTGCCGAGTTCGATCCGCAACCGATGCATCTCGATGAGACCGCCGCGAGCGCGACTCTGCTCGGCGGGCTCGGCGCGTCCGGCTGGCACATGTGCTGCCTGCTGATGCGCATGATCAGCGACGGCTATCTTCTGGATTCAAGCTCGATGGGCGCGCCCGGCGTTGAGGAAGTGCGCTGGCTGGCGCCGCTGCGGCCTGGCGAGGAGATCCGCATTCGCACGACGGTCATGGAAACGCGCGCGTCGAAAAGCCGGCTCGGAATGGGGCTCACGAAGTTCCTGTTCGAGATGCTCGATAGCGCCGGAACACCGTTGATGACGATGACGACGACGCAAATGCTCGGCCGCCGGCATCCGGAAGAACCGCGATGAAATATTTCGAGG
>JBARCH010000094.1:0-10073 GCA_049793875.1 Pseudolabrys sp.
ACCTGCTGTCGCTTTCGCGCATCGAACTTAACGCGCATCTACGGCCGAACACGCGGGTTGATCTGGTGCCGCTTGTGAAACAGGTGGTGGACGGTTTGCAGACGCTGGCACGGGATCGCGGGGTCGATATCAATATTGCAGCCCCGCTGGCGCCGCTCGTTGTCCTTGGTGACCGCGACGAGTTGATTCGTGCGCTCGAAAACCTGGTCGAGAACGCGCTCAAATACGGCGCCGATGGAAAGCGGGTCGATATCACGCTGGCGCGTGCGGCGGCACCGGACGGCGCCTATGAAGCACGCATCGCGGTTCGCGATTTCGGGCCGGGCATTGCGCCGGAACATTTGCCGCGGCTGACCGAGCGGTTTTATCGCGTCGATGTGGTCGACAGTCGCGCGCAGGGCGGCACTGGTCTGGGGTTGGCGCTGGTCAAGCATGTGCTCAACCGCCACGGCGGACGCCTAACGATCGAGAGCACGCGCGGCACCGGCGCCAGGTTCACAATGCACCTGCCGTTGCACAACGAGAACGCGCCGCCAACGGACGAACTACGAGATAAATCAGCGAGTTAAGCTGTCATGTGACTGTCACCTAAGCTTTATAAAAGGGTGACATGCAACGCCTAAGGCTGCTCACGACATCGGACTTCGATCACCAGCAAGAAAAGCCCGTCCGAACGTCAGTCTTGGAGAGCGTCTTAAAGCAACAGCGGTCGCCCGCAACGGGCGAGAGGGTGCGAACTGCGGGCTTTCGGCCTGCAGCGAACCTGTTGCCGCAAACATGGAGAGAACTCGTGAAACACTGGACGACATTTGCAGCCGCCGGCTTCATCGCCGCTGCTGCTCTGGTTCCAGCCGACGCCGCCGACATTTCAGGTGCCGGCGCAACATTCCCCTATCCGATCTACGCCAAGTGGGCCGATGCCTACAAAAAGCAAACCGGCAACGGGCTGAATTATCAGTCGATCGGCTCGGGGGGCGGCATCAAGCAGATCAAGGCAATGACTGTGACCTTTGGCGCGAGCGACGCTCCGCTCAAGGGCGATGAACTGCAAAAGATCGGTCTTGTGCAATTCCCGATGGTGATGGGAGGCATCGTGCCGGTCGTCAACATCGACGGCATCAAGCCCGGAGAACTTGTCATCGACGGTCCGACGCTCGCCAGGATTTTCATGGGCGAGATCAAGAGCTGGGACGATCCGGCGATCAAGAAGCTCAACCCGAGCGCCAAGTTGCCGAAGCAGGCGATCGCCGTCGTGCATCGTTCGGACGGTTCGGGAACGACTTTCAACTTCACCTACTACCTCGCCGACGTTAGCGCGGACTGGAAGTCTAAAATCGGCAGCAATACCTCGGTGGAGTGGCCCGTCGGTATCGGCGCGAAGGGGAACGAAGGCGTTGCCAACAACGTCGGCAACACCAAAGGCTCGGTCGGCTATGTCGAGTACGCCTACGCACTACAGAACAAGCTGACTTTCACCAGAATGCTCAACAAGGCGGGTCAGACGGTTTCTCCGACGGCTGAAGCTTTCCAGGCTGCAGCGGCGAATGCCGACTGGAAGTCCCAGCCCGGCTACGGCGTGATCCTTGCCAACCAGCCCGGCGCGAAGTCGTGGCCGATGACGGCAGCGACCTGGATCCTCGTCTACAAGCAGCCGAAAGATCCGGCGGCGACCGCCGAAGCGCTCAAGTTCTTTGCGTGGTCCTACAAGAACGGCGGCAAGATGGCCGAGGCTCTCGACTACGTGCCGATGCCGGCGAATGTTGTCGGCGATGTCGAAAAGACCTGGGCGACCGACATCAAAGACGGTCAGGGCAAGCCCGTTTACGCGATGACGAATTGACCGTGATTTGGTCGGAAGGAGGCGCTGGAACGGGCGCCTCCTTCTTCTCCACCGCCGCGCAGATGCGGCTTGTTTTGCGGCCCGGAGGCCGCTTGAGTGGCTCGCCCAGAGCGCCTGAGGCGAAGGGAGAGCCGGATGCAGCAGCCCGCCGGGAGGCGAACCGTGGTTGATGTTGCGTTGCAGGGCGGCGCTCTTGTTGCCGGCGCTTCGGTGGACCGGCACAAGGTGCTTCAGTCCTTCCGCCTGCGCGACGCCGGTTTCCGCCATCTGACCCGTGCCGCGGCTATCGCTGTCCTCGTAATCCTCGGTGGCATCATTGTTTCGCTGGTACACGGATCGCTGCCGGCGCTGCAGAAATTCGGGTTCGGGTTTCTCGTCACCGAAAGCTGGAATCCGGTAACCGAAAAATTCGGCGCCATCGCGCCGATCTACGGCACCATCGTCACGTCGCTGATCGCGATGTTGATTGCGGTCCCGGTCGGCCTGTTCATTTCGGTATTCCTTACCGAGCTTTGCCCGATGTGGCTGCGCCGCCCGATCGGCATTGCCATCGAACTGCTCGCCGGCATCCCCAGCATCATTTACGGCATCTGGGGCCTGTTCGTGTTCGCGCCGTTTCTGCAGCAATACGTGCAGCCGTTCCTGATCGACACGTTCGGCGAGATACCGCTTCTCGGCACGCTGTTCGCGGGGCCGCCTTACGGCATCGGCATTTTCACCGCGGGTCTGATCCTTGCGATCATGGTGCTGCCGTTCATCACTTCGATTTCTCGCGACGTGTTCGAAGCCGTGCCGGTGGTGCTGAAGGAGGCTTCTTACGGTCTCGGCTGCACAACCTGGGAAGTAATGCGCTACGTCGTGCTGCCTTACACGCGCGTCGGCGTGATCGGCGGCGTCATGCTCGGTCTTGGCCGCGCGCTGGGAGAGACAATGGCGGTCACTTTCGTGATCGGCAACGCGCACCGCATATCCGGCTCGATCCTTGCGCCCGGCACGACCATTTCGGCCACCATTGCCAACGAGTTCACCGAGGCGGTCGGCGATCTCTATACGTCCGCGCTGATCTCGCTCGGCCTGATCCTGTTCGTCATCACTTTCATTGTACTCGCACTCGCACGCTACATGCTGATGCGAGTCGAGCAGAGGCTCGGGAAATAGCCATGGCGCTCTACGACACCCGCCGCCGCCGCAACAAGATCGCCGTCGGACTTTCGGTGGGCGCGACGCTGTTCGGGCTGCTGTGGCTCGTGCTCATTCTCGGCGTGCTGCTGTGGAAGGGCTTCAGCGGGCTTTCATTCGCGGTATTCACGCAGATGACGCCGCCCCCCGGCTCCGCCGGTGGATTGCTCAACCCGATTGCCGGCAGTTTCGTGCTGACTTTTATTGCGGTACTGATCGGTACGCCGCTTGGGATTCTTGCCGGCACGTACATGGCCGAATATGGCCGTTACGACAAACTCAGTTCGGTCGTGCGCTTCGTCAATGACATCCTCTTGAGTGCGCCGTCGATCGTGATCGGCCTGTTCGTCTACGAAGTCATGGTGGTGCGTATGGGGCACTTCTCCGGCTGGGCCGGCGCGGTGTCGCTCGCCGTAATCGTGGTGCCAGTGGTTGTGCGCACGACAGAGGACATGCTCACGCTCGTGCCCGACACGCTGCGCGAGGCTGCGGCCTCGATCGGCTTGCCGCGCGCCTACATGATCACACGTGTGGCCTATCGTGCGGCGCGCGCCGGCATGGTGACCGGAGTGCTGCTGGCGGTTGCGCGTATCAGTGGTGAGACAGCGCCGCTTCTGTTTACGGCGCTCAACAATCAGTTCTGGAGCACGAACCTGAACGAGCCGGTATCGACGCTGCCGGTCGTGATCTTCCAATTCGCACTTAGCCCCTACAAGGACTGGCAGAATCTGGCCTGGACTGGCGCCTTGATCATCACACTTGCCGTGCTCGCGCTCAGTATTCTCGCGCGTGCGCTTGCCTCACAGAGAAAATCGTCATGAGTGTAGCAGCTGTCTCCATCGCTCCTTCGACCCGTGTTGCGGCGCCTGATACGCAAGGGCTCACGGAAAAGGTATCAATCAGAAACCTCGATTTCTTCTACGGCGATACCCGCGCGTTGAAGGACATCAATGTTTCGCTGTACCAGGGCAAGGTTACGGCGTTCATTGGCCCATCCGGCTGCGGGAAATCGACGCTGCTGCGGGTTCTCAACCGGATGTACGATCTTTATCCGAACCAGCGTGCAACGGGTGAAGTGCGTTTCGACGGTGAAGACATCCTGTTATCGTCGCAGGATTTGAATCTGCTGCGCGCGCGCATCGGCATGGTGTTCCAGAAGCCGACGCCATTTCCGATGACGATCTTCGAGAATATCGCCTTCGGCATCCGGCTTTATGAGCGGCTGCCGAAATCGGAGATGGAAGGTCGCGTCCAGCACGCGTTGCAGCGCGCCGCGCTGTGGGACGAGGTCAAAGACAAGCTCAACGCCAGCGGCCTGTCGCTTTCGGGCGGCCAGCAGCAACGCCTGTGTATCGCGCGCACTGTCGCTGTGCGGCCGGAAGTAATCCTGTTCGACGAGCCGTGCTCGGCGCTCGATCCGATCTCCACCGCCAAGATCGAAGAGCTGATCGATGAACTCAAGGACGATTACACGATCGCGATCGTCACGCACAACATGCAGCAGGCCGCGCGCGTCTCCGACTACACCGTCTTCATGTATCTCGGAGAGATGGTCGAATACGGCGACACCACGCGCATGTTCACGACTCCGAGCGACCGCCGCACACAGGATTACATCACCGGCCGCTTCGGCTGAGGCTGCCGGCCCGAAAGGCAAAAACGATGACTGAACAACACACCATGAAGGCCTTCGATGGCGACCTGCAGGATCTTGCCCGCATGGTCGCGGAGATGGGCGGACTTGCCGAAAAGCAGGTCTCCGATTCGGTCGATGCCCTGGCCAAGCGCGACAGCGCGCTGGCCCAGCGCATCACTCAAGCCGACGCCAACATCGATACCTTGCAGCGGGAAATCGAGGAGAAGGCGGTGCTGACGATCGCGCGCCGCCAGCCGATGGCCGTGGACCTGCGCGACATTGTCGGCGCGCTGCGGCTCGCGAACGATCTCGAACGGATCGGCGATCTGGCCAAGAATATCGCCAAGCGGGTAATCGCTCTCAATGGAGAGTTTCCGCCGCCCAAGCTCATTCGCGGCGTCGAGCACATGGCCGATCTTGTGCTTGGCCAATTGAAGGCGGTGCTCGACAGCTACGCGCGCCACGATGTCAGCAAAGCCATGGCGGTGTGGCGTGGCGACCAGGAAATCGACGCGGTGTGCACGTCGGTGTTCCGCGAATTGCTGACCTACATGATGGAAGACCCGCGCAACATTACCTTCTGCATCCATCTTCTGTTCTGCGCCAAGAACATCGAGCGCATGGGCGATCACGCCACCAATATCGCGGAATCCGTGCACTATATGATCGAGGGACGCCCCATCGCGGACCAGCGTCCCAAGGGCGATACCACCAGTTTCGCTGCCGCCCGTGCCGGTCTCTGAGGTTAGATTCCCATGAACGCACGTATCCTGATCGTCGAGGACGAGGAGCCGCTGACCATGCTGCTCCGCTACAACCTTGAGGCGGAAGGATACGAAGTGGAGTCCGCTGCCCGTGGCGACGAAGCGGATACGAAGCTCAAGGAATCGACGCCCGACCTGATCGTGCTCGACTGGATGCTGCCTGGTCTGTCCGGCATCGAATTGTGCCGCCGGCTGCGCGCGCGTCCCGAAACGCGGCAGTTGCCGATCATCATGCTCACCGCGCGCGGCGAGGAGAGCGAAAAGGTGCGGGGTCTGGCGACCGGCGCTGACGATTACATCGTGAAGCCGTTTTCGGTGCCGGAGCTTCTGGCGCGCGTACGCGCCTTGTTGCGGCGCGCCAATCCCGACCGTGTCGCCACGGTGCTCAATATCGGCGACATCGAACTCGATCGGGAGAAGAAACGCGTATCGCGTAACGGGCGTGCTGTCGATCTCGGCCCGACCGAGTACAAGTTACTGGAGTTTCTGATGGAACGCCCAGGGCGCGTGTTCTCGCGCGAGCAGCTTCTCGATGGCGTCTGGGGTAATGAGATTTATATCGACGAGCGCACCGTAGACGTCCATGTCGGCCGGCTGCGCAAGGCGCTCAATCGCGGGCAGACGCCGGACCCGATCCGCACCGTGCGCGGGGCCGGCTATGCGCTCGACGACAGGTTCGGCAAAACGGCCTGATCAGCCGCGGAAAGGCCGCTTGTCGCGCCGGCGGTCATTGGCCGGCTGGAACGCGATACGCGAGTGGTGGGTGCAATAGGGCTGGTCCGTCACCGCCTCGCCGCCGCAGAAGAAGAATTCGGAGCTGCCCGGATCGCCAACCGGCCAACGGCATGTCTTCTCGCTGAGCTCCAGCAGTGTCTTGCGCTGCTCGACCGGGATTTCGAACAGCTCGGGCTCCGGCTCCAGTTCGTATTCGTACGCGAGAGCGGTGTTGCCGCGTATCGAAGGCCGCGACACGCGCATCATGCCGGACGAACGCGCTTTGCGCGGGCGTGGCGAGGATGAGGACGGGCTCTTGGCGCGGCCGGAGAGGCCAAGCCGATGGACCTTGCCGATCACGGCGTTGCGGGTGATGCCGCCGAGCTCGGCGGCGATCTGGCTTGCTGACAGGCCATCGGCCCACAGCTTTTTCAGGAGCTCGACCCGCTCATCGGTCCAGCTCATCAGGTTTTCCCCTTGGGCGATCAAGGTGTTAATGGAATCCATCCCCGTCGTTCGGCGCGCTTTTCGCGCCCAACGCACCACGTTGCTGAATTGAACTAAAAGGCGATACGCCGCACGAGATGTCGTACTTGCCAGCCAAAACGCTACAATATGCGGGTGGTTTTGCAAGCGTTCAGCGGCGCCCACATCCCAACTACCAACAGGTTTTCCTTTAGAATCGGCACATGCGGCATAAATGAGTCGAAAAGTCGCGACCGGCCGGCCGTGTTGACAGGCCAAGCCCCTCCAATAGAATGGAAAACGTGCCGCCCGGTGAGGCGGCACATTTCATTTTCGGCCTGTGCATGATTCCGAAGGTGAGTGCCGTTTCGTGAAAATCGTGCGCCAGCGAAAATGTTCGATGGACGAACCAGGCCGTGAACTCGCATCTATTGCCGACATATGCGCGCGTCGATCTCGCTTTCGAGCGGGGCGAGGGCGCTTGGCTGTTCGCGACCAACGGTGACCGTTATCTCGATTTTACCGCTGGCGTCGCGGTCAATGCGCTCGGTCATGGTAATCCGCACGTCGTCGACGCGCTGACGGCGCAGGCACACAAGGTCTGGCACGTTTCCAACCTCTACCGCATTCCGGAAGGCGAGAAGCTTGCCGAGCGGCTATGCGCGATGACCTTTGCGGATACGGTTTTCTTCCAGAATTCCGGTGCCGAGGCTATCGAATGCGCGATCAAGATGGCGCGCAAATATCAGTCCGCATCCGGCAAGCCGGAGCGTTTCCGCATCGTGACGTTCGAGGGCGCTTTCCATGGGCGCACGCTCGCGACAATCGCGGCGGCCGGCAACAAGAAATACCTCGATGGCTTCGGGCCTCCGGTCGAAGGCTTCGACCATGTGCCCTTCGCCGATCTCGAAGCAGTCAAGAAAGCAATCGGCCCCGAGACGGGCGCGATCCTGATCGAGCCGATCATGGGCGAAGGCGGCGTCCGCGTCGTGCCGCATGCGTTTCTGCGTGCGCTGCGTCAGCTTTGCGATCAGCACGGTTTGTTGCTGATCTTCGACGAAATCCAGACCGGCTTCGGCCGCACCGGCGATATGTTTGCCTACGAGCATTGCGGCGTTACGCCCGATGTCATGACGGTTGCAAAGGCGCTTGGAGCCGGTTTCCCGGTCGGTGCATGTCTCGCGACCAGGGAAGCCTCCAAAGGCATGACCGCGGGAACGCACGGCTCGACATTCGGCGGCAACCCGCTGGCGATGGCAGTCGGCAATGCAGTGCTTGATGTCTTGTGCGCAGAGGGATTTCTCGATCGCGTGCGCGAAAGCAGCCTGGTGCTCAAGCAAAAACTCGCCGAACTCAAGGATCGGCATGCTTCGGTTATCGCCGAAGTGCGCGGCGAAGGCTTGCTGATTGGCTTGCGCATGGTGCCGCCGGCGTCTGAGCTGGTTGACGAATTGCGCGCCGAAAAGATGCTGGCGCTTGGTGCGGGCGACAATGTGATGCGGTTGCTGCCACCGCTCATTATCGGCAAGGCCGAAATCGCCGAAGCGGTGGCGCGCATCGATCGTGCCTGCGAGCGGATCGCGCGCGCTCATGCGCGGCCGGCCAGGCAAGGGGCTGCGTCATGAGCGGCGGCAATGCTGGCGTGCGCCACTTTCTCGACCTGACCGACATCCCGAAAAATGTGCTGACCGGGATGATCGAACAAAGCCGCGAGATGAAAGCGCGGCGCAAGCGCGGTGTGATCGACGAAATGCCGCTCGCCGGCAAGACGCTGGCGATGGTGTTCGACAAGCCCTCGACGCGCACGCGCGTGTCGTTCGACGTCGGCATGCGCCAGCTCGGCGGCGAAGCGATCTTGCTGACCGCGCAGGAAATGCAGCTAGGCCGGGGCGAAACGCTTGCGGATACCGCGCGCGTTCTTTCTCGCTACGTCGACGCCATCATGATCCGTATTCTCGATCACGAAGCGATTGCCGAGCTTGCGCGCCATGCAACGGTACCGGTGATCAACGGCCTCACGCGGCGTTCGCATCCTTGCCAGGCGATGGCCGACGTCATGACATTCGAGGAAAAGCGCGGCTCGATCCGCGGCCGTACGGTGGCTTGGACCGGCGATGCCAATAACGTGCTGGCCTCATGGATGCACGCTGCCGAGCGCTTCGAGTTTCAGTTGCAGGTCGCGACTCCGGCGGAGCTCAAGCCCAAGAAATGGCTGATGGATTGGGTGAAGGAATCCGGCGCCGCCGTCCGCTTCACCGTCGACCCCGAACAGGCGGTGAAAGACGCCGACTGCGTCGTAACCGACACATGGGTGTCGATGGGTGATCGTGACGGCAACCGCCGGCACAATCTGCTCAAGCGCTATCAGGTCAACGCTCGATTGATGTCCAAGGCCAAGCCGGACGCGCTGTTCATGCACTGCCTGCCCGCGCACCGCGGCGAGGAGGTTACCGACGAGGTGATCGACGGGCCGCAGTCGGTGGTCTTCGACGAGGCGGAAAACAGGCTGCATGCCCAGAAGGGCATTCTCGCCTGGTGCATGCACGCCGACGGACGGTAGCAATCCGGCCGGATTGCGCTACATAACGTCCATGAACAAACCGGAAATCCCCACGCGTGCGCCGTCGCCAACAACGGCGGACGATACCGTCATGCCTTTCGAAGTCGCCGCGCTCGATTTACGTGGGCGCGTCGTGCGGCTCGGCCCGGCGGTTGACCAGATTCTGGCACAGCACGACTACCCGGCGCCGGTGGCGAAGCTGCTCGGCGAGGCCGTGGTGCTTACCATCATGCTCGGCTCGTCGTTGAAGATCGACGGCCGCTTCATCTTGCAGACGCAGGGCGATGGGCCGGTGCGGATGCTGGTGGTGGATTTCAACGCTCCGAACAAAATTCGCGCATGTGCGCGCTTCGACAAGGACCGCGTCGCCGCGGCGATTGCGGCCGGCAAGATCAAGGGCGGCGAGTTGCTCGGTACCGGGCACCTGGCCATGACCATCGATCAGGGCCAGGACATGAGCCGCTATCAGGGCCTCGTCGCCCTGGAAGGCGGTAGCCTTGAGGACGCCGCGCACGAATACTTCCTGCGCTCCGAGCAGATCCCGACACGGGTGCGGCTCGCGGTGGCGGAGGAATTGCGCGCCGGCGACGGCGGCACCAGCCATCGCTGGCGGGCAGGTGGCATCCTGTTGCAATTCTTGCCCAAAGCGTCCGAGCGCGCGCGTGTTGCCGATCTCGATCCCGGCGATGCGCCTGAAGGTGCTTCTCCCCATGAATTGCCGGAAGACGAGGCGTGGGTCGAAGGCCGGGCCTTGATCGAAACAGTCGAGGACGTTGAACTGATCGACCCTGCGCTGTCGAGCGAGCAACTTGTGTATCGGCTGTTCCATGAGCGTGGCGTGCGCGTCTTCAACGGCAGCGACGTGCGCGCGGAGTGTTCATGCTCGCGCGAAAGCGTCGAGGCGATGCTCAAGAG
>JBARCH010000095.1:0-5629 GCA_049793875.1 Pseudolabrys sp.
TGCCCAAATCTCAATAATCCACCTTCATCAGATAGAGCCCATCGGGCGGCGCCAGCGGCCCACAGGCGGCGCGGTCGCGCGCGGCAAGCGCACGCGCCAGATCGTCGATGCTCCATTTGCCGTCACCGACCATCGCCAGCGAGCCGACCATCGAGCGCACCTGGCTGTGCAGGAATGACCGCGCCACCGCCGTCACGCGTATTTCGTCGCGGTCGCGCACGACATCGAGACGATCGAGAGTCTTTTCCGGCGACTTGGCCTGACATTCGGTGGAACGGAACGTCGTGAAGTCATGCTTGCCGACAAGTTTCTGCGCGGCAGCATGCATCGCGCGTTCGTCGAGCGGCCGCGCCACGCGCCAGGCATGACCGTTTTCGATCGTCAGGTCCGGGCGGCGGTTGCGGATGCGATAAAGATAATGCCGCCTGATCGCGGACAAGCGCGCATTGAAATCATCCGCCGCGCGTTCCGCCGACAACACCGCCACCGGATGCGGCCTCAGGTGCGCGTTGAGCGCATCACGCACCGTGTCGGTGTCCCATTCCTTCACGAGATCGATGTGCGCCACCTGCCCGCACGCATGCACGCCGGTGTCGGTGCGGCCCGCGCCCTGCACCAGTATCCTGTCGCCCGACAGCGCTTCGACCGCCGCCGTCAGCACGCCCTGCACGGTGAGGCCGTCAGCCTGGATCTGCCAGCCCGTAAACGGCCGGCCATCGTATTCAATGGTGAGCTTGTAGCGCGGCATACACCGCTATTTACCCGCCAGTTTGGCTGCGTCGTCGTGCACGCTCGTGTCGATAAGAGAAGCGGTCGGTACGGCTTTCGGAAGAACTCCGGCTTTGACGAACAGTTGCTGCATCCAGTCGATGCGGTCGGCAGGGATAGCCAGCGTCGGATCAATCTGGTGATCGCGCAGCGCCTGGTCGGTGATGAATTCGGCGCGCTTGTCTCCCGGCTTCGCGTGAGTCATCTCGTGCGCAAGCTTGATGGTCGCATCGCGGTTGGCGGCGGCGTATTTATAGGCATCCATTTCCGCCGCGACGAATTTGACCAGATCGTCACGGCGATTGGCCAGAACCTTGCTGTTGGTGGCGATGCACAGACGAATGAATTTCGGAACCGCTGTGCCGCCCTTCATCAGCACGTGGATGTTCTTCGGCATCACGGCCTCGAACTCGTTCGACACCACGGCGGCATCGGTGATGCCGGCCACCAGCGATTTGTAGCGGTCGAGATCGGCGCCCTGGGTTGCGAGCTTCACATCCGAAAACGGAATCTTCGCCTCATCCAGCATGCCGCGGAACAGAAGGTCGGGCAGCGAGCCCGGCGACGAGATGGCGACCGTCTTGCCCTTGAGGTCCTGCGGCGTCTTGATCTCGGCTTTGGCCAGCACGACCTGCGGGACGCCCGGCCACGTGCAGCCGACGATCTTCACGCCGGTGCCACGCGCGCCCGCGACGATCGCTTCGGCGGCGCCCATGTCCACGCTATCGATTTCGCCGGAGACCAGCGCCTTCATCAGCGTCGCGCCGGCCTTGATCTGGAGCAATTCGACTTTCAGTCCGTGTTTGGCGGCAAAGCCACCTTTATCGACCATCGCAATGAAACCGGAATCGCTCTTGGCTTCGAGGATGCCGTGCTTCCAGACTTTTTCCTGCGCACTCGCGCCTGAAAGGCCACAGACGAAAAAAATGGCCGCGGCAAGGATGGTTGTTTTTGACTGTATCGCCATGAGGTGTCTCCTCCACGAGACTTATTCTAGTGGCGCCCTGCGGAATTCCTAGATACGGAAATCCCCGCGTTTGCGGCCTTGCGAAACGTCGAGGAAAAGCTCTTCAAGCGCGGGCTTTTTCCCGATCAGGCCCTGATCGTGGGAATAGCCGATCAAGGTCTCCAGATTTTTACGGTTACGTGCGCCAAGACCGTATTCCCACGGATCGGTCCCGAGGATTTTCTCCTGTTCTTCCCAGGCTTCACGATACCAGGCGAGCGGCACGACGCGCGGATTAGCCATGCGTTTCATCGCGACCGCCTTCGCCTCGTTGAGCGCGGTGAACAGATTGAGCGCGACCCACGGGTGCTGCTCGACGATGGATTGGCGCAGGCCCATGACGTGCATGATCGGAAAGACGCCGGTCTTGTCGTACCAGGCGATCTCCTCGGCCTTGTAGTCGGGGAAAAGCCGGGCGACACGCGGATCGCCGGCAAGAAAAGGCTTGATCAGGTCGGAGTGGAATAGCGCGTCGATCTCGCCATCGGCCAGCATCGCCTCGACCGATTTGTCATGCGGCAGACGCGTGAGCTTGAGATCGGCCGGCAGCGACACGTCGACGTCGTCGTCAAGCTCGGAGAACCATTCGATCGACTTCAGCGGCACACCGTATTCGCTTTGCAGGATGCCGCGCATCCACAGTACCGCCGTGGTCATCAGCGTCTTCACGCCGACCTTGCGCCCTTTCAGGTCGGACGGCTTCTTGATGCCCTTGCCGGTATTGATGAACATGAAGCCGTGGCGGAAACGCCGGTGCAGGAACACCGGGATGGCGCGGAACGGCAGGCCGTTGTCGCGCGCCGCGAGATAGGACGAGGCAGACACTTCCGCCACATCGAATTCGTTGTTGCGCAGGAAACGCCAATGCCGCGTCGCCGAATCCATGTCGGTCAGGATGGTCAGGTCGATCCCGTCCGCCTTCACGTCGCCCTCGATCAGCGGACGAACGATCTCGTAATGGCCGCAGGCCAGACTGAGTGAAATATTCTTTGTCATTCGCAATGCCCGCCGCGATTGCCACCAATTTGCCGAATCGCCGGGAAGGCCACTGCCGCGCCAGACGACATCCAGCCGCACCAATAGCAGATCGTGGCCATGAATGTCGCGTGGCCGCCGGGCCGTCTCAGCCGGCGTGCGCTCCCGCCTTGACCGGCGTTCCACGCAGGAATTCGTCCGCCATCATCGGCTGCTTGCCGGCGCGTTGCACCTGCGTAAGCCGCACCGCGCCTTCGCCGCACGCAATCGTCAATCTCCCGTCGAGCACCGCACCCGGCGCCCCGGAATTTTGGCCCCTGGTCACGCGCAAGGCTTTCACACGCACCCCGCCGATCTCAAACCATGCGCCGGGAAAAGGCGACAGGCCGCAAATGTGGTTGTGGACCTGACGCCACGGCTTCGCCCAATCGATGCGCGTCTCCTCCTTGCGGATCTTGTCGGCGTAAGTGGCTCCCGCTTCGATTTGCGGCGTGAGCGCCAGCGAGCCGCGCTCCGCCGCCGCCAGGGCGCGCGGCATGAGATCGGCACCGATCCGCGCCAGCTCGTCGTGCAGGTCGCCTGCCGTCATGTCGGCGCCAATGGCGATGCGCTCGGCCATGGCCATGTCGCCGGTATCAAGGCCTTCGTTCATCTTCATGATGGTGACGCCGGACTCTCCATCTCCCGCCATGATCGCGCGGTTGATCGGCGCGGCACCGCGCCAGCGCGGCAGCAACGACGCATGCACATTGAAGCAGCCGAGTTTCGGCGCGTCGAGCAGCGGCTTCGGCAGGATCAACCCGTAAGCCACGACAATGGCCGCATCGGCATTATGCGAGCGAAAAGCGGCCTGCGCGTCGTCGCTCTTGAGCGTCGCGGGCGTGAGCACCGGCAGGCCGAGCCGCCTTGCCTCGCGCTCGACCGGACTCGGCTGCATGTCCATGCCGCGTCCCGCCGGCTTCGCCGCGCGCGTGTAGACCGCCACGATCTCATGCCCGCGCGCAGCAAGCTCGACCAGCGTCGGCACCGCGAAGTCGGGTGTACCCATGAAGATCAGCCGCAGCGGCATGACGGTGTGCTTTCGACGCGCATCATCGCGCGCGTCATCCGATGTGATGCGAAGGCTCGTCGTCCCTGGCGAGCGGCTTGTCACCGTCAGTACGCTTCGCCGCCTTCTTGAATTTCTTCATCACCATATCGCGCTTGAGTCTGGAAATATGGTCGATGAACAGCACGCCATTCAGGTGGTCGATCTCGTGCTGCAGACACGTTGCAAGCAGGCCAGTCGCTTCGACCTCGCGCTGCTTGCCGTCGAGGTCGAGATATCTGACCTTCACAGCCGACGGCCGCGCCACCTCCTCGTAATATTCCGGAATCGACAGGCAGCCCTCTTCATAGGCCGATGCCTCCGCCGACCGGGAAACGATTTCCGGATTGATGAAAACCTGCGGCTCCTTCGGATCGTCCTTCTTGGCGAGGTCCATGGTGACGACGCGCTGAGGCACGCCGATCTGGATGGCGGCCAGCCCGATTCCCGGCGCCGCGTACATCGTCTCGAACATGTCCTCCACCAGCGCGCGGATATCCTTGTCGATTTTCTTCACGGGCTCGGAGACGACCCGGAGCCGCTTGTCGGGAATGACGAGGATTTCGCGCGTGGCCATAGGGGCGATTTAAGCGGATGAGAACGCAGGGTCAATGTGCGGATTGCCCTTGAGGAACATGGCCTATCGCCCTACCGTTCGCCGTTCGTTCGCGCCCGCCAGCGAATCGGGGTAGAAGCGCCGCATGTCCGAAACAGTCCTCGTCGTCATTTGCCTGCTCGGCGGGCTCGCCGCCGGTGCGCTCGTCGTGTTACTTGCGCGTCCGCGCGCGGCGGAGCCCGACCGCACGGCCGAACAAGGCCTGGCGCAGATCAACACCCGCATCGACGACATGGGAAAATGGCTGCAAGGCGCGCACGGCCAGCTTCAGAAGTCAGTGAATGAGCGGCTCGACGCGGTCAGCCAGAATCTCGGCGTTTCGCTGCAGACGACGACCAAGCATACGGTCGAAAATCTACAGAAGTTGAACGAGCGGCTGGCGGTAATCGACACTGCGCAGAAGAATATCAGCGATCTGGCAACGCAGGTGACCTCGCAGGTCGGCTCGCTCAACAATATTCTTGCCAACAAGCAGTCGCGTGGCGCGTTCGGGCAAGGGCAACTGGAAGCGATCATCGCCGATGTGCTGCCGAAGGGCGCCTACGAATTTCAATATACCCTCAGGAACAAGTCGCGACCGGACTGCGCGATCTTCATGCCGGAGTCCGGCCCGCTGATTATCGATGCCAAGTTTCCGCTTGAGGCGATCACGGCATTCCGCATTGCGACGACCGATGACGAGCGCAAGCAAGCCGTTGCGCGCGTCAAGCAGGATATCACCAAGCACATCGCCGACATCGCAGATAAATATTTGATTCCGGGCGAAACGCAGGACGTCGCGTTGATGTTCATCCCCTCCGAATCCATCTACGCAGACCTGCACGAGCGCTTCGACGACCTTGTGCAGCGCGCGCAGCGCGCGCGCGTGATGATCGTGTCGCCGACGCTGATGGTGATGGCGATCCAGGTCATCAAACAAGTCCGCAAGGACGCCGAGATGCGCGAGGCCGCCGATCAGATCCGGCACGAAGTCGGCCACATGATGAAGGACGTCGGCTTGCTCGGTGACCGCGTGCGCAAGCTGCAGACGCATTTCGGCCAAGCCAACACCGATATCGAAGCGATCCTCACGTCGACTGGAAAAATCGAAAAGCGCGGGACCAAAATCGAGGAACTCGACTTCGATGGCGACGTGCCAAACGCACAAATCCTGCCTGGCCCCGGCGCGCGCAAGCTC
>JBARCH010000096.1:0-8378 GCA_049793875.1 Pseudolabrys sp.
GCGCGGCGCGCGGCGGACGATTGCCGAGGCGGCCTCTCTCGTCCTTGCCGAGTGCTTGTGGCGCCGTTGGTGCTTTTGCCTCTGGCTTAATCACCACATTGGTCTTCTGCACCGACACGCGTGTAACGGTGGTGGTACGGCTACGTCCGCCGCGCGCACCGTTGGGGCGCGCCCGCACAGTGACCGCTCCGCTGACGCCGCGCGTGCTCGCCAGAACGTTCGGCCTCACCCGATAGGATTGCACCGGCCTGTGCGTCACCGACGCGATGAAGGCCGGGGAAATTCCCGGGTTGACGGCAGCCCGCCCGCGTTCGCTGAAAACGACGGTGCGGTTGACGATGCGGCTCGAGCGGAAAATCGTCACGCGCCGCTGCGGCGGCGCAACGTAGGTGCGCCAGCGCGGCTCCGTCAGATAACGGGGCGCAACGAACACCCAGACGGCCGGCTCGGATTCGTACTCGACGGCGACATCGTCCGGCGGCAGCGGAGCCCAGCCGACATAGTCGTCGCTGTAGCGCCAATCGACCCAGGCCGGCGCCCACTCCTCGCCCGGAATCCAGAACCAGCCGGTCTGGTCGTGCATCCAGCGCCCGTAGTGATAGGTGATCCAGCCCCAGTCCGCCTCGGTATCGTCGGTGTCCCAGAACCAACCCCATTCATCGGTGTAAACCCAATGGCCGGCTTCGTAAGGACGCCAATCGCTCGCGCGGCGGCTTGGTACCCATACCTCGCCCCAGCGCGCGTGACGGCGCCAGGAGCCATACGGCGTGAGCGCTTCCTGGAATTCAGCCGAGACTTGCGCCTGCGCTTGTGAAAACGAGCCAACGACGATCGGCGCCGACAGCATCACGCCCGTCAAGGCGAAACCCGTCAGCAGCCTGATGGCCAGCCGACGCAAGAAAGCTTGTTCGATCATTTGTGATTCCCTCTCCAGCAGCACAGGCAACGGTCGGTAAAACAAAGAGTTCCATCATGACTATTGCAAATGTAGGACTGCCTTTCTGAATGCCCGCCAAACCATTTTGCTAAATGCCGCCGCAATCAGAGCGACAAAACGCCCGCTTCGCCACCCTCGGTACCGAAGGCGAGCGTTACGCCGGATGCATCCCAGCCAAGTGCGGTCACCGGCGACTCGTCCGGACGCCGCGCCAAAATCTCCGCACCGTCGTCGATCCGAATGAGCAGCACCATGCCATCGGAAAAGCCTGCAGCGACGATCGGCTGGTTTGGGTGACAGGCAACGACCGCGACGCGCGATGGTGACGGCGCCAGAAGTTTCGGCTGCTTGCCCATCGGTCCGTCCTTGCCTTCGTAAGACCACAGGATGACCTGCTCGGAGCCCGATGTGGCAAGGAAGCCGCCGCCGGCGGTCCAGCCGAACGAACGAACGCGCGCGGAGTAGCCCGACATGCGCATATGCTTCGCGTCGGCAACACGCCAGCCGTGCAGCATCGGCTCCTGCATGCTCGTGACCAGGAATTTTCCGTCCGGGCTGAACGCGACGCCGAGGTGCGAGCCCTTCCATTCGAGCTTTTCGGGTGTGGCTCCTGCCGCGTTCGGAAACCACAACGTCACGCCATTGTAGTGCGCAATGGCGAGACGAAATCCCTTCGGCGCGAAGGCAAGCCCGGCAACCGTCGACGGCGCATCGAATGTGCGTTCCTCGCCTTTGCCGGTACGGACGAATGTTGTTTTTCCCGCCGACCAGGCGACGGCGCCATCGGGGCCAAGCGCGACGTGATCGATCCAGCGCTTCTTTGTGTCCGTGGCGATTACCTGCTGCGCACCGTCGGTGTCGGTCGCAATCACCTTGCCGTCGTCGCCGGCGGTAACGATGCGCTCTCCGTCCGCTGCACTTTCAAGGATAGCGCCACCGTGAACGGTGACGCGCCGCTCACCCTGTTCACCGGCAAACAGCAATTCCTGTTCACCGAGCACGAAGATTGGCGAGCGCCCGAGAAAATGCGCGCTAACCACCGGCGCGCCGGCCGATACGGCGCGCACGCGGTCGGTGATGGATACGGAAGCCGCGCGGTCGTCGGTCACGTTACGCAACGCAAGCTTCGAAGCCCTGGCGGATTTTGTCCTCCGGCAGATTACGGCCGATGAAGACGATGCGGCTGTCGCGGCTTTCGCCTTCCTTCCACGGACGCTGGTGATCGCCGTCGAGGATCATGTGCACGCCCTGGAACACGAAGCGCGCAGGGTCGTCCTTGAACGCGAGGATACCTTTGCAGCGCAGGATGTCCTTGCCTTCGGTCGCCACCAAATCCTGCACCCACGGAAAAAACTTGTCAGGGTTCAGCGCCTTGTCGGTGCGCAGCGCAACCGACTGCATGTCTTCGTCGTGGTAGTGCTTGAGACCATGGCCATGGCTATGGTGATGGCCGCCATCGCCGTGATCGTGATGATGACCGTGATCGTGGTGATGATGCTCATGATCGTCCTCCTGGTCGTCCGTTTGCAAAAATTGCGGTTCGATATCGAGGATGCGGTCCAGATCGAACGCGTTGCGGCCGAGCACCTCGGCGATGTCGATCTTGGCGCGCTCCGTTCGGTGCAGACGGGCATACGGATTGATGCCGCGGATGCGCGCTTCGATCTCGCTTAATTCTTCTGGCGTCACCAGATCGGTCTTGTTGATCAGGATGACGTCGGCAAAGGCGATCTGGTTTTTCGCTTCCGGCGCGTCCTTCAGACGATCCTTCAGCCATTTGGCGTCGGCGACCGTCACGACCGCGTCCAGTTTCGTTTTGGCGCCGACCTGCTCGTCGACGAAAAACGTCTGCGCGACCGGCGCCGGATCGGCCAAGCCCGTTGTCTCAACGATGATGGCGTCGAACTTGCCTTTACGCCGCATAAGCCCGTCGATGATGCGCACAAGGTCGCCGCGCACGGTACAGCAGATGCAGCCGTTGTTCATCTCGAACACTTCTTCGTCGGCGTTGACGACCAGTTCGTTATCGATGCCGATCTCGCCGAATTCATTGACGATGACAGCGAACTTCTTGCCGTGCGGCTCGGACAGGATGCGATTGAGGAGGGTGGTCTTGCCGGCACCGAGATAGCCGGTGAGCACAGTGACGGGAATTTTATCGGACATTAGAAAAGCGGGCTCCGTTTCATGGACATATAGGCAATTCCGGGCGCGACTACAAAACGGTCTCCTCCGGCTATACCGAGGCATCCCCCTTGCGGAAAAGCCTCCCGGAATGGGTAAATTGGCCACGCTGGCGCCAAAATCCACCCCTCGTCACCCCTTACCAGCAGGGCGGCGGTCACGGCAGGATACCCATGACGACATTGTTATTGCGCTTCGCCCAGGCAGCGCTCGTGCTTCTGGCCCTCTCGTCCGGTGCGGCCGCCGACGATTATCCGAACAAGCCAATCCGGATGATCATCCCGTTTCCGCCCGGCGGCAGCAATGACGTCGTCGGCCGGCTTGTCGCCAAGGGATTGGGCGATCAGTTGGGCCAACAGGTTTTCGTCGACAATCGTGGCGGCGCCGGCGGTGCGATCGGAACGCAGGCTGCGGCGACCGCGGCGCCGGACGGATACACGCTGCTGATCGTTTCGATTGCGCACGCGGTCAATCCGTCGCTGTACAAGCTGGAATACGATCCGATCAAATCGTTTACGCCGGTTTCCATTATCGCGACCGGGCCGAACGTGCTCGTGGTCAATCCAGGACTGCCGGTGCGCTCGGTCAAAGAACTGCTTGCACTCGCGAAGCAGAAGCCCGGTGAACTCAATTACGCCTCGGCCGGCGTCGGCAGCTTCCAGCATCTTGGCGGGGAGCTGTTCAAGCTGGATGCCAAGGTCAACCTCGTCCACGTTCCCTACAAAGGCGGCGGCCCGGCAATGCTCGACGTGATCAGCGGCAACGTGAAGATCATGTTCAGCTCGCTGATCCAGACAACGCCGTTCATAAAATCCGGCAAGCTGATTGCGCTGGGGACCGGCGGCACCAAACGCAGTTCCGTCCTGCCGGACGTCCCGACGATCGCGGAAGCCGGCGTGCCCGGCTACGATGCGGAGAACTGGTGGGGAATTCTTGCGCCGGCAGGAACGCCGAAGCCGATCGTGGACAAGTTGTATACTGCCGTGCAGGCGGTGCTGAAATCGCCCGCCGTGCAGGCGCAATTTACGCGCGAAGGTGCTTCGACGGTGGAAATGACGTCGGCCCAGTTTGGCGACTACATCAAAACCGAAATAGCCAAGTGGTCGCGCGTCGTTAAAGAAGGCGGCATCAAAGCCCACTAAGGCGGCGCCCGAAAACTCAAAGCGGTCGGAAAGATCAGATTGCGGGCCGCGCCGCTGTGCGCCCACGCGCCTTGCCTCCGATATGTTATAATGTTACATATTACTTTCTTTTCTCGTGAAATTGAAACGATTTAAGCCCGTGACGATTTCCACCGGCATCTTGCTGGCCTTTGTTCTCGTCGCCGCTGTGCCGAGCGCGCACACCGCCGAAGGCAGGCTTGCCGTGATAGCCGCCGAAAATTTCTACGGTGACGTCGCGCGCCAGATCGGCGGCGACCGTGTCGCCGTCATGAGCATCCTCAATAATCCCGATCAGGACCCGCATTTGTTCGAGACCACGGCCACCGTCGCGCGTGGCCTCGCCGATGCGCGCATCGTGATCTACAACGGCGCCAATTACGACGCGTGGATGGACAAGCTGCTTTCCGCCTCACCGCGGTCGGACCGCATCGCAATCGTTGCCGCGACGCTTGTGAACAAGAAAGCCGGCGACAACCCGCACCTCTGGTACGACCCCGCGACGATGCCGTCGGTCGCGAAGGCGCTCACCGCAGCCTTGAGCAAGGCAGATCCCGCGCATGCTGCTGATTACACTTCGCGGCTCAAAGTTTTTCTGGCGTCGCTCGACGGCATCGATAAAAAAATCGCGCAGCTTCGCGCCAAATATTCCGGCACCCCGGTGACGGCGACGGAGCCGGTGTTCGGCTACATGGCGCAAGCGCTCGGGCTGACGATGCGCAATGAATCGTTTCAGCGCGCGACGATGAACGATACCGAACCGAGCGCCAAGGATATCGCCGCGTTTGAGAACGACCTGACCAGCCGTACCGTCAGGCTCGTTCTCTACAACAAGCAGGTCAGCGGAAAATTGACGCAGCGCATCATCGACGTCGCCCGCAAGGCGCGCGTGCCCGTTGTCGGCATCACCGAAACGGAACCCGACGACACTTCATACCAGGACTGGATGCTCGGGCAGCTTGGCGCGGTCGAAATGGCGCTGGCGACGGTGCCGCAATGAACATCGTGGAATTGGACCGGGTCACGCTCAAGCTCGGTGAGAATACCGTGCTGACCGAGGCGAGTTTTGCGATCGGCGCAGGAGAATTCATCGGTGTGCTTGGGCCAAATGGCTCCGGCAAGACCACGCTGATGCGCGCCATCCTCGGCCTCATCCCTGCCGCCAACGGATCGATACGGGTTTTTGGCCGGCAGCCGCATTGCGGCGACCGGACCATCGGCTACTTGCCGCAGGTACGCACCGTTCTGCCCGATTTGCGTGTGCGCGGCCTCGACTTCATCGCCAGTTCGCTTGATGGCGAGCGCTGGGGATTGCCCAGGATTTCGCGCGCCGGCCGTGCCGGGATCGACGAGGCGCTTGCCGCCATCGGCGCCAGCGAATTGGCCAAACGGCCGTTAAGCGAAATGTCGGGCGGCGAGCGGCAGCGGCTGCTGCTGGCGCAAGCACTGATCGGCTCGCCCAAGCTTCTCCTGCTCGACGAACCGCTGATCAGTCTCGACCAGCGCCATCAGGAAGTCGTCATCGACGTCGTCAAGAAAGTCTGCCGCGAGCGCGGCATTACCGTGCTGTTCAGCGCGCACGAACTCAACCAGTTGCTCGGCACGCTCGACCGCGTGCTTTATCTTGGGCGCAAGCAGGCCGTTCTCGGCACCGTCGAGGAAGTCGTCACCGCACCCGTGCTGTCGAAACTTTACGGCACCGACATCGACGTGGTGCGCGCCAAGGGCCACATCTTTGTCATGTCGCGCGGACGCGACGTGGAACGCACCGATCACCTGCACGATCATCACGACCACAGCCACAGCCATCATCACTGACATGTTCCACTACGAATTCATGAACAATGCGCTTGCCGCCGCCGGGATTGTCGCGGTGGTATCGGGCATTGTCGGCTACTTCCTGGTGATGCGCGGACAGACATTCGCAGGCCACGCGCTCTCGCATATCGGGTTTGCCGGAGCGACCGGCGCGGGATTGATCGGCCTTGCGCCGATTTGGGGCCTGCTCGGCTTCACGGTTGCCGCCGGCATCGTCATGGGTGCGCTGAGCGACCGCATCAGCAACCGCGACATCGCGATCGGCATCGTGCTCGCGCTTGCTCTCGGCTTCGGGCTTCTATTCCTGCATTACTACACATCGTTCGCGACGCAGGCGACGGCACTCTTGTTCGGCAACGTGCTCGCCGTCGATCGTCCGACCATCGCGCTTCTCGCCATGCTCGGCGCCATCACGCTGGTCGCGCTCGGCATCATCATGCGGCCGTTGATCTTCGCCAGTCTGCAACCGGAATTGGCGGAAGCCAAAGGCGTGCCGCTGCGCTTCATCTCCACCGCCTTCCTCGCGATCGTCGCGCTGGCAGTCTCCGCCTGCGCCCAGATCGTCGGCGTCCTTCTGGTGTTCGCTCTGATGGTCGGCCCGCCCGCCGCGGCACAGCGCGTCGCCGCCGGCCTGTGGGCTGGCGTCGGCCTGTCGGCGTTTTTTGCGTTTGGCGAGGCTGTGCTCGGCCTCCTGCTCGCCTACAACACCGATTGGCCCGTGAGTTTCTGCATCGCGCTCCTCAGCGCAGGTTGCTATTTTGCGACGCTGGCGGTGCCGCGCCGTGTCTATGCGCGCGGATAGTCCGTTGACCGCGAGCACACGCGCCGGTAACTTTGGCGCTGATGGAGATGGGGTTCCTCCGATAACCGCCCTCCGGTCCTGCGACCGACTGGGCTGATGACTCCTACCGCAACTAAATCGCGGTGGGACTCTGTCCTGGCCGCCACGGGCGGCTTTTTTGTTGCCCGCAATCCGGAAAGAGGCAGCAATGAACTACCTGATTGTCTTCGTCGGCGGCGGGATCGGCGCCGCGATGCGGCATGGCTTCAACGTGGCGTTTTCGCGCGCGCTCGGCACGGCATTTCCCTACGCGACGCTGTTCGAGAACGTCACCGGTTCGCTGGCGATGGGATTGCTGGTGGCGACATTCGCCTTCAGAAGCGAAATCCCGCAGCACATGCGGCTTTTCCTCACCACCGGCATTCTCGGCGGTTACACCACGTTCTCAACCTTCTCGCTCGACACCGCACTGCTTTACGAACGCGGCGAGATCGGAACGGCAGCGCTCTACGTGCTGCTATCGATGGCGCTGTCGATCGGTGGATTATTCGCCGGCCTAGCGCTGGTGAGGAGCCTCACCTAGTCGTCATGGCCGGGCTGATCCCGCCATGACGATGGAGAGTCACTCCATCGGCCGCATGCCCAACTTGTCCAGCAGCGCCATGTCGCGGTCGCGGCCCGGATTGGGCGTGGTGAGCAGCTTCGGTCCATAGAAAATCGAATTGGCACCGGCGAGGAAACAGAGCGCCTGCGTCTCCTCGCTCATCTCTTCGCGGCCGGCAGAAAGCCGCACCATCGACGCCGGCATGCAGATGCGCGCAACCGCAATGGTGCGCACGAAGTCGAACGGATCGAGGGTGCCGGCTTTTGTCGGTCCAGTGGCAAGCGGTGTGCCTTCTACCTGCACCAGCATGTTGATCGGCACGCTTTCCGGATGCACCGGCAGACCGGCCAGCGTCGCGATCATGCCGACGCGATCCTCGAGTCCCTCGCCCATGCCGACGATGCCGCCGCAGCAGACATTGATGCCAGCCGAGCGCACATGATCGAGGGTGTCGAGGCGGTCCCGATACGTGCGTGTTGTGATGATCTCGCCGTAATATTCCGGCGACGTATCGAGATTGTGATTGTAATAGTCGAGACCGGACTCTTTCAGCCGCCGCGCCTGGTTGCCAGTAAGCATGCCAAGCGTCACGCAAGTTTCGAGGCCGAGCGACTTGACGCCCTCGACCATCGCGCACACCGAGTCGAGGTCGCGATCTTTCGGCGAGCGCCACGCCGCGCCCATGCAGAAACGCGAGGCCCCGCCCGCTTTCGCGGCGCGCGCTTCGGTGAGCACCGCATCGAGGCTCATCAACTTTTCCGCCTTCACGCCCGTGTCGTAGCGCGCGGCCTGCGGGCAATAGGCGCAGTCTTCCGGGCAGCCGCCGGTCTTGATCGACAGCAGCGTCGAAATCTGCACTTCGGCCGGATCGAAATTCTCGCGGTGCACCTGCGC
>JBARCH010000097.1:0-16235 GCA_049793875.1 Pseudolabrys sp.
ACGACGTCACGATAGAGCAGGCCGGAGCGGGCGAGAATCTCCCACGTCGCCAATAACGCAAGTACAAGGACGCCACGCAGCAGCGTCACCTGGCTGACCGCAGGCGCGGGCGTCTGCTTCAATCGAACGGTCTCAACCATCGTTCCGCTTTCTCCAGCGCCATGAAGAACAGGACGCTGACCAGAATGACAAAACAAATTGCGGCATAGGTGCCGGCGAGATCGTAGCGTTCCGCGAGGTCGGTGATGAGTTGCCCGAGCCCGCCGAAATTGATCAGGAATTCGGTGCCGACAACATTGATCAGCGCGAAGATCAGCCCCAGCCGGATGCCGACGAAAATCGTCGGCATCGCTGCCGGAAACAGGATTTTCCAGAACTGCTGCGTGCTGGTGAGGTTGAAGCTGCGGCCGACGTTGACCAGCACGCGGCGTGTGCCGGAAATACCCTCGATGGTCTTGAGGATCACAGGCGGCAGCCCGGAGACGAAGCCCATCATGATGATGGTCCAGGCGTTGCGGCCGAAGATCACCATGAACAGCGGGTAGGCCAGCACGAATGGCGCCGACGCGAGCGCCGCAACCCAGGTCTCGCATGCCTGTTGCAACAGTTTGAAACGGTGCATCAGCACGCCAATGCCGACGCCGCAGATCGTGATCATGACGCCGGCGATCAGGCATTCGCCGACAGTGTAGAAAAAGCGGCGGACAATATGCTCTTCGAGAAACAGGCGGCCGAAGCTGCCGGCGATTTCGGAGGGCGGCGGTACGATGAACTGGCTGATCCAGCCCAGCCGAATGATGCCTTCGATCGCCAGCAGAGCCACGATAACCGTACCCGCACCAACAAGGCGCGGCGCATAAGGATTTGCGGCGCGCGCCGGCGTTGCGGCCATCGTCATGGCGTCCCACCTTCGCCGCGCAATGCGTTCTTCTCCTCATCGCGCATGCCGCGGTTCGCTTCCTCGCGCAGATCGCTCCAGATTTGCGCCACGTAGCGTCCGAAGGCCTCGCTACTGACGATCTCGGATGTGCGTGGGCGCGGCAAATCGATATCGACGATGCGCTTCACCTTGCCGGGCCGATAGGTCATCACCAGGATGCGGTCGGACATCTGCACCGCTTCAGTGATGTTATGGGTGATGAGCAAGGTCGTTTGTCTGATTTGTTGCTGGATCTGCAGAACCTTGTCGCCGAGCAGAAGACGCGTCTGCTCGTCGAGCGCGGCGAATGGTTCATCCATCAGCAAAATCTTCGGTTCGGAGGCGAGCGTGCGGGCAAGCGACACGCGCTGGCGCATGCCGCCGGAAAGTTCGCCGGGGTAGCGGTTCTCGAAGCCGTCGAGGCCGACCATCGAAATGAAGTGGCGCGCGCGTTCGGCGCGTTTTTCCTTCGGCATTCCGATGAGTTCAAGCGGAAAGGCGACATTGTCGCGCACCGTTCGCCACGGGAAGGTCGACTCTTCCTGAAACACCATGCCGATTGATTTGTGCGGGCCGGAAACCGTTTCGCCGGCAACCCGGACGCCACCCTGATGGTGACCGAGCAAGCCGCCGATCACGTTGAACAATGTGGACTTGCCGCAGCCGGACGGGCCGATGATTGATAGAAATTCGCCCGGCCGCACGGTGAACGAAACGCCCTCGACGGCAGTAACGGCGCCTTCGGGTGTATCGAACCGAACAAAAACATCATCGACCGCTAAAATTGCGTCGTCGGTTTGTTTCGCGGGCGACATCGTCACTCGCTCTTGCGCGTCATCACGGCGGTCATCGCCGCCGTATAGCCTGGCTCGACCCGCACATCGACAACCGCGACATGGCCATCGTCGACAGCGGCAATGGCTTCGGCGAAAACTTTGTCCAGATCGGCCGCCGAGGTGACCGGGCCAAATCCTTGCGCCCCTTGGGCGCGCGCCATCGCCGCCAGATCGATGTCCGGTTCGGAAATACGCTGGCCGACCCAGCGATTCTCAATCGGCCGGTTGCGCACGCGGGCGACGCGCTCCTGATGCAGTTCGTCATTGAAGAATGAGCGATTGTTCGCGATCACAAACAACAACGGAATGTGGTAATGCGCCGCGGTCCACAGTGCGGTTACCGCCATCAGAAAATCGCCGTCGCCGCAGACTGCGACCGGCAGGCGACCGGAGCCCTTCAGCGCCAGCGCCGCACCGACGGAAATGCCAGGCCCGCCACCCACGCCACCGCCGCCATCGGAGCCGAGATAGTCGAGCGGATGGTGGAACGGCCAACTGGCGCCGTTCCAGGACAGC
The DNA here is from genome assembly GCA_049793875.1 of Pseudolabrys sp. GTDB lineage: Bacteria > Pseudomonadota > Alphaproteobacteria > Rhizobiales > Xanthobacteraceae > Pseudolabrys. The sequence goes on from JBARCH010000097.1 coordinate 2,272, forward strand.
GAGAGATGGGTGAGGGAGGTCGGCCGGTCGCCGACCGCGCGGCGCAGCGCGACGGCGAGGTGGTCGACGGTGAGCTTGCCTTCGGTGAGCTTGAGGGGTTCCGGCGTGCGATCCGGCACGGCGTACGGCCTGGCGGCGGGCCCGAGCGCCTTCAGCAAGGCAGATACGGCGGTATCCGGCTCGCACGACAGGAATACATCGACCGGAGGAAGGCTTTGGTAGTCCATGCTCCAGCCGTTGTGCAGGCGATGGTCGATCGATACCTGCACGATCTTCGCCTTGGTGCCCCCGGCATTTTTCAGCGTTCCGTTGATGTCGACCCAATCGAGGCTCAGCAGCACATCCGCGGCGCGGATGGCCTCGGCTGCCTCCGGTACCGGCGCGATGGTACCCGGCGCGCCCGCGTGCAGCGGATGGTCGCTCGGAAACGCGGCGCCGACCTTGAGATCGGTAACAACCTTTGCGCCGAGGCGTTCGGCGAGCGCGACGCGCTCATGCCAGGCATCGAGATCGCGCGAGACCCGCCCCGCGAGAATGACCGGATGCCTGGCGTTGCGCAGGAGTTCGGCGGCCGCAGCGACCGCATCGGCCGGCGCGGCGTCTTCCACCACCGGCATGAAACGCCTGGTGTCGATCTCCGCGACCGGCTCAGGCAGTTTCGATTCCTGCACCTCGGCATCGAGATTGACGTAAGTCGGCCCGCACGGCGCGGTGTTGGCAATCCAGCCGGCGCGCAGGATCGCTTCGCGCGCGGCCAGCGCCGAAGCGGGCTGGTCGTCCCATTTGGTGTAACCGCGCACGAGCGCGCCCTGGTCGCGGGCGGTGTGAATCCAGTCGATCCACGGGCGGCGCTTTGCGGCATCGACCGGCCCCGTCGCACCGAGGATCACCATCGGCATGCGGTCGCACCACGCGTTGAAGATCGCCATGGTGCCGTGCATCAGCCCGACATTGGTGTGGACGGCGGCCGCCATCGCCTTGCCGGTCACTTTTGCGTAGCCGTGCGCGATCGCGATCGCGCTTTCCTCGTGCAGACAGAGCAGCATCTGCGGCCGTTCATTGCCGAGATAGTTCACGAGGCTGTCGTGCAGGCCGCGATAGCTCGCCCCGGGGTTGAGCGCGATATAGGGGATGTCGAGCGCGCGCAGCGCGTCGGCGGCGACATCGCTGCCGAACTGGGCGGCATTGACGCCGGCCGGCACCGGCCGGTCGAATTTCGCAATCGGCACGTCACGTTTGGGATTGGACACTTGTCGGCCTTCACTGTGGAGCCCGGCGGGCGCTGGCCGCATCCAACCGGATCAGGGTCCCTGACGCAACCGGGCGAGAACTTTCAATCCGGCATAGCCGTCGGCGGGGTGCATGCCGACCTTCTTCTGGAAGGCCAGGATCGCTTTCACGGTGTCGCTGCCGGTGCGGCCGTCGACGCCGTCGGTCTTGTAGCCGTGCTCGTTCAACCGGCGCTGGATTTCCTTGACCTCGTTGAGCGTCGGCGTGCGCTCCCCGCCGGGGAACTGCTGGCGGAAGGGTCCGTCGCCGCGGATCAGGTCGCCGAGATGCACGAGGGCGAGCGTGTAGCTGGAAGACGGATTGTAGGAGCGCACCGCGAAGAAATTCTGCCCCACGAGGAATGCCGGCCCGCCACCGACCGGTTGCCACAACCGCACATGGTCCTGTGGTTTCGCAAACGGTGCGCCGTCGGCGCGCGTGACGCCAAGCTCACGCCATTGAGCGTAAGTCCGCGAACCGCGGCTGTCGGCCAATCGCGGATTGGCAAGCTTGACCTCACAGCCCCAGCTTTCGCCGCGGCGATAGCGGCCACGCGACAGGAGATAGCGCGCGGTGCCGGCAAGAGAGTCGTCGGGTTTGCCGAAAGGCGAAATACGGCCGTCGTGATCGTAATCGACGCCCATGTTGAGCCAGACTTCCGGCATCCATTGCGTGTGACCCATGGCGCCGGCCCATGAGCCGATCATGTCTTCCGGCTTGGCCCAGCCGCGATCCACAATCTTCAGTGAATTGAGCAGTTCCTGTTCCCAGTAAGCCCGCCGCCGCCGCTCACCCCAGGCGAGCGCGGCGAGCGCCGGAATGATCGGGCGCATGTATTTCGGATTCACCACGACGTCGCCGAACGACGATTCCATGCCCCAGAGGCCGAGCAGCGTGTAGCGGTCGACGCCGTAATCGCGTTCGAGCCGCGCGAGCAATCCGGCATATTCCCGCGCACGCTCCTTGCCGGTGTCGACGCGCCATTCCGAGCAGCGGCGGTTGATGTATTGCCACATCAACTCGTTGACCTCCGGCTGCGCGTGATAGAGCGCGTAGACGGCGGTGTCGGGCTTCAGCGTGCCCATCACACGGTTGTAGGTGTGCTCCGAAATGCCATGCCGCATCGCGCGTGGACGAAATTCCTCGACCCACGTGGCAAAGCTGGCCGCCACCGCCGTCTCTCCGAGCACGAGAGTGGCGCTTGCCGTGGCTGCCGCGGCCAGGATCGCGCGACGGGTGAGGACGGCTGTGGGCACGATTCGTGTCATGGCCGGATAGTATGCACTGTTGTCAGCCGTACAATCGGTTGAGGCGCGGTGCCCGCTAATCGTCGTGGCGATGGTGCCGCCGGTGTGTTCGCCGGTGATGTTTTTTCTTCGGTTCCTTCGACCTGATATGCGCCACGGCGGAGCTTTCGCTGCTGGTTCCGGCCTTTGCCGCTTCCGCTGGCACCAATGGCGGATTCAGGACGACTGGCTGCTTGTCCGGAATCGGCGGAGCCGGATCGCCGGGCTTTAGCTCCACGCCGCGCGCTCCGATCAGCCGTTCATAGGCGAGTACCAGCGTCATGTACGGATTGACCCAGACCCAGCCGGCTTTGGTGAACACCTGAATATTGAAGTGGATGTGGTACGACGTGCCGCTTTCGTAATCGCCCCACGTGCCGACCTTGCCGATGATTTCGCCCTCGCTCACCTGACGGCCGCTGAGCAATTCATCCGCATCCATCATTTTCGGGTTCATGTGCAGGTAGCGGAAACGCACCAGATCGTTCGGAGTGTTGACGACGATATAGAGACCGAGGTTTCCGGCGGTGCGCCATAGTACGCCGTCATGAACGGCCGCAACCGTATGATGATAGGGCTGACAACGGTCGGCGCCCTGGTCGACCTGCACGCAGTTGGCAGGCCGGATGTCCTCGCCCTGATGGCCATAGCCGCCGGGACATTGGCCGACGATAAAATCGCGCAGCTCGCAGAAATTATCGCGCCACGGATAGGTGAAATTCACCGCGGCACCTTCATTGAAGACGAGCGGGATGTCGTTCACCTTGCAGCGATAGATTGAATCCTTCTTTCCCATGCGGCCGATGCGTCCACCGCGGTAGCAATCGCCCCACGGCATGAACGACTGCGACTTCACATAGGCCGGCGCATTCGCAATCGGAAAGCGGATATGCGCGTAGACGTGATAATCGTCGCGGCCTGGCAATTTCTTCCAGCCGGTGTTGGGAATAAGATTCCCCGGCCCGTAATAAGTGAACGAGTCCGAGACCGTTTGCGGCCGGCTCAGGTCGAATTGCGGTTGTGGGACGGGAGCAGGCGTTCCGCCGGCGGTGTGCAGCGCGCGCAGGAAGCGCTCCGCGATCGGATCGGCCTCCCGGCACGACAGGTATTTCGCCGAAGGCCGCGTGTCGTAGCACTGGATGGATACGACATAGGGAACGCCGAAACGCTCAAACGCATAGCGCACATGGGCTTCGCGCAAAATGCGGCGAATGCCGGGAAACAGGTCCGCGAGTCCTTTTGGCGTGAAGACTTCCTGATGATCCGGCCCATCGAGGTCGTAGGTGAAAGCCGCGCCGGTGATCTCGATCTCGATCGGCTTTTTTGTGTAGTGGAATTTGAACCCCGCATCGTCCGGATGGATGAAGAAGGTTGCGCTGTAGCCGGCAGGGCCCGGCAGGAAAAATTTCGACGGCTTGAAATTGCTGAAATATTTATCCGAAGTCGCGGCGTCAGCATTGCCGTCCGTTGCGTCTTTCCGGAACGCATCGATGTCGATCGGCAGCAAGACCGGTACGGTGCTTTTGGCGATGCCGGCAAACCGCTTGCCGGTCTGCGCATCGAGACGTGCGAAAGTCTGTGCGGACGTATCGCTGCCGTGGCCGGAAACCGTCGCCGCGGCCGCGTCCCAATCGACGTGCGACAGGGTAACGTGAGGCGCTTCGATTTCACCGGCAGCGGCTGCGCGCGCGACGCACAAGATGAGGCTGACGAGGACCGGGAGTCTCAATTCGCGCCTCTTCCAATAGCTGCTGTAGGCTTGGCAACGCACAAGAGTAGAGGCATAGGACAGCGGCATACAAGAGCGGCCCCTTATTGTACTGTCCGCGCCGCAATGCCGGACGAGCATGTACGGGCGACAAAAGGACACATGATTAATGACGGTTCATGAAACGCGGCTGCCCGCAGGCCCCGCAGGTGGCCCCGACCGGCCGCCGGAAGTTATTGAAAGCGGCGGCGGCGCGCGCCTGCACCTGACGTTTGCGACAACCGATTACGAACACGTCCGCGACCTGGTGAATGGGGCAGTGCGTGCCGACGGCATTGCGATCACCGCATTCGTGTTGCCGGTCGAGGAAGTATTCTTTCGCTTCATCAAAAACCGCGAGTGGGACGTTTCCGAGATGTCCTTCGGCAAATTCATCGGCTTTGCCTCGCAGGGAAATTCGCCCTTCGTCGGCATTCCGGTATTTCCGTCGCGCGTCTTCCGGCATTCGGCGTTTTATGTCCGCGCCGATCGCGAGATTTCTTCGCCTAAAGACCTTGCGGGAAAAACGGTCGGGATTCCGGAATGGGCGCAGACGGCCGGCATCTTCGCTCGCGGGTATCTGGCGGAAACCTGCGGCGTCGATCTGGCGTCGATCCGTTGGGTGCAGGCCGGTGTCAATCAACCCGGACGCGACGAGAAGGTCGAGTTCAAGCTGCCGCAGGGCGTGCGTTACGAGCGGCGGCGCGATTCCAGCATCAGCGCGATGCTGGAATCGGGCGAGATCGATGCGGCGTTGACCGCGCGCGTGCCGGACGCATTCACGAACGGTGGCGGAAAGATCGCGCGGCTGTTTCCGGAATACCGCGCCGAGGAGGCGAGCTATTTCCGCGAGACCGGGATTTTTCCGATCATGCACGTCATCGCAATGCGCCGCGCATTGTTCGAGCGTTATCCTTGGGTAGCGATGAATTTGTTCAAGGCGTTCGAAGAAGCGAAAGAGCGAAGCCTCGAGCGCATCAACGACCTGACTGCGTCACGTTTGCCGGTGCCGTGGTCTGCCGCGATCGTGGAGGAGTGCGGCAAGGATTTCGGCGCCGATCCTTTTCCCTACGGAGTCGAAAGAAACCGCAAGACGCTGGATGCGTTCTGCCGCTTCGCGCACGATCAGGGCGTTACCGCGCAACGGCTTACGCCTGACGATCTCTTTCCGAAGGAAGTACGGGCGAGCGTGCGGGTGTAAGCCCCGCCGCTCAGTCTTTCGCGCGTTCGACGTAAGAACCGTCGGCGGTCATCACAACAACGCGGGTGCCGATCGTGATGTGGGTCGGCACCATCGTGCGCACACCGTTCGCGAGCTTCGCCGGCTTGAACGAGCCCGACGCGGTCTGTCCCTTCATGGCCGGCTCGGTATCGACGATTTCCAGCGTCGTCTTTTGCGGGAGTTCGATGGCGACCGGGATGCCTTCGTGGATGCTCAGCTTCACCTGCATGTTTTCCTGAAGGTAGACCGACTGATCGCCGATGATGTCGGTCTGCAGGGCGACCTGATCGAAGGTTTCCCCGTTCATGAAGTGGAAGCCGTCGCCGTCCTGATAAAGGAAGGAATATTCGACGTCCTCGACGTGCGCCCGCTCGACCTGATCGGTGGTCTTGTATCGCAGTGAGGTCTTCACGCCGTCCGAGATCCGGCGCATATCGATCTGGGTGGTCGGAGTTCCCTTGCCGGGGTGAAAATTCTCGGCCGTCAGGACGACATAGAGCCTGCCGTCCAGATCGACGATATTGCCCTTGCGAAGCGAGCTAGCGATGACCTTCACGTCTCTTATCCTTGATCAAGTGGGGCCGGAGCCGGTTTCGGGGCGCACCATACCCATCTTCGCGTTGGATGCCAGCCTTTCCGGGATGGCCCGGCGGCTTTGAGGTAAACGTGGCAAGCGATCTTCCACCCTTCTGGTCACCCTCGAATTATGCCGACCGCCGGCCTTTCCTGATGGCAAGGGGGCAGGTCGCGGCGGCGTTGCGGGCATGGTTCGCCGCGCGGGCGTTTGTCGAAGTCGAGACGGCGGCCCTGCAGGTTTCGCCCGGTAACGAGACCCATCTGCATGCCTTCGGTACCGACCTGATCGGGCCCGACGGCAAGCGAAAGACCCTCTATCTGCGGACGTCGCCGGAGTTTGCCTGCAAGAAATTGCTGAGCGCGGGCGAGCCGCGCATTTTCGATTTCGCGCGCGTGTTCCGCAATCGCGAGCGCACGCCGCTGCACCATCCTGAATTCACGCTGCTCGAATGGTACCGCGCGAACGAAGCCTATGAGATTTTGATGGACGATTGCGCCGCGCTGCTGGCGGAAGCGGCGCGGGCGGTCGGCGCCACGCGGTTCAGCTTTCGCGGCCGGGAGATCGATCCTTTTGCGGCGCCTGAGCGGTTGAGTGTCGCCGACGCCTTTCAGCGCTACGCCGGCATCGATTTGCCTGCGACAATTACCGGCAGTGACGGTGACCGCGCGAAACTGGCGGTGATGGCGGCGTCAGCGGGCATCGATTTCGTCGCCACCGACAATTGGGGCGACATTTTCAGCCGGGTCCTGGCCGAGAAGGTCGAACCGCAGCTTGGCAACGGCCGCGCGACGATCCTGTACGAATATCCGATCACGCAAGCTGCATTGGCGCGACCCAAATCGGGCGATCCGAAGGTGGCCGAGCGTTTCGAGCTTTATGCGTGCGGCGTGGAGCTTGCGAATGCTTTTGGCGAGTTGACCGACGTCGCCGAGCAGCGTCGCCGTTTCGAGGCTGCGATGGCGGAGAAGCAGCGCATCCACGGCGAGCGTTATCCGATCGACGAAGACTTTCTGGCCGCGCTCGCGCAGATGCCGCAGGCGAGCGGCATAGCGCTTGGGTTCGACCGGCTGGTGATGCTGGCGGCGGGCGCGCAACGGATCGAGCAAGTGCTATGGACGCCGGTCGCCGAAGCGTGAATGACGCCGTCCGCGGCAACAGGAGGGAGAGGCCATGAAACCCGTGACGCTGCGCAAGCCGGCCGATTTTGCCAAACGCGGGCTGCTCCCGGCCGAGCGGATCGTCGCGACCGAGGACGTCGCCGCGCGTTATGCGGTCGCGCTGCCGCCGGCCTTGGCCGCGCTGATCGACAAGACCGATCCACAGGATCCGATCGCGCGGCAATTCGTTCCCGACGCGGCCGAACTTGAAATGCAGCCGGATGAAAGCGCCGACCCCATCGGCGACGATGCCCACAGTCCGATCGAAGGCGTCGTGCATCGCTATCCCGACCGCGTGCTGCTGAAGCTCGTGCACGTCTGCGCGGTTTATTGCCGCTTCTGCTTCCGCCGCGAGATGGTGGGACCCGGCAAGCCGAATGGGTTGTCGGCCAAGGCTCTGGACGCGGCGCTCGATTACATCCGCTCGCATAAAGAGATTTGGGAAGTCATTTTGACGGGAGGCGACCCGCTGGTGCTTTCGCCAAGGCGCCTGCGATCTGTGATGAAGGCGCTTGCGGCGATCGAGCACGTCAAGATCGTACGCATCCATACACGCGTGCCGGTAGCGGAGCCGGAACGCATTTCGCCGGAACTGGTGCGGGCGATGCGGCTCAAGGGCAAGGCGGTCTATGTCGCCGTGCATGTCAATCACGCGCGCGAACTGACGGCGCGCGCGCGTGCGGCCTGTGCGCGCATCGTCGATGCCGGTATCCCGATGCTGAGTCAGTCGGTGCTGCTCGCGAGCGTCAACGATACGCCGGCGGCGCTCGGCGAATTGATGCGGGCTTTGGTGGAGTGCCGGATCAAGCCGTATTATCTGCACCACGGCGATCTCGCGCCCGGCACGTCGCATTTGCGCACCGGTATCGCGACAGGACAGGCGCTGATGCGCGCCATGCACGGCCGGCTATCGGGACTGTGCCAGCCGGCTTACGTCCTCGACATTCCGGGCGGTCACGGCAAATCGCCGATCGGGCCGAGCTATCTGGAGTCGTCTGCGCAAAGCGCCGGCGGACAGGAATTTTATCGGGTTCAGGACTTCAAGGGCGGGCAGCACGGCTATCCGCCGCGGCAACCGCGAGGGCCCGCGCGCGACCTTAGTGGTGACGGATCGAAATCAGGTCAAGCAGAGCCGCAGCCACGGCGAGGCTCGCGAAGCCGATAAACACAATGGCGATGACGGCGTGCCAGACAAATGACACGTCGCGACGCAACGCTGAAACGACATTCTTGCTGTTCATCATGACCTGACGCTCCTCTGGGAGCTCATCGAAGGCAACGGGACACTAACGCGCGAGCGCGGCATCGGCTCATATTTTCTGTGTTAAAACGGGGCCAAATCCGCGCATTCGCCGCATAACTGGCATGCGGGCAACCGCGGCACTTTGGCGCGCCCTAGGGGAATCGAACCCCTGTTTCCGCCGTGAAAGGGCGGCGTCCTGGACCGCTAGACGAAGGGCGCAACGCTCGCGCGGAGCAGCGGAGCGCGGCGAGGTATAAAGAGCTTCGTGCGGACCGGCAAGCGAAGCGGTGCTTTAGATGGCGCCTACCATTTCCCGGTGTTGGGCATCGATTTCCAGGGTTCCTGCGGCGGCTTTGCCTCGCCCTTTTGCAACAATTCGATTGAATGTTTATCGGGCGAGCGCACGAACGCCATCACGCCGTCGCGCGGCGGCCGATTGATGGTGACGCCGCCCTTCATCAGCCGATCGCATGTCGCATAAATGTCGTCCACCTCGTAGGCCAGGTGGCCGAAGAAACGCGCCTCGCCATAATCCTCGCTGTCCCAGTTGTAGGTCAGCTCGACGACGGGCGCGTCGCGGCGTCCCGCCTTGAGCGCTTCGGCTGCGGCGGAAGCATCGTCGGGGGCCGCCAGAAAGACGAGCGTATAACGGTTCTTGTCGTCGACTCTGCGCCGGACCTCCTTGAGACCAAGCAGGGTTCCGTAGAACTCGAGCGCAGCATCGAGATTGCGTACGCGCAGCATCGTGTGCAGAAATCGCATGATAAAGCCTCTTTATGACGGGGCGGCTGTGCTAGTGCCGCCGATTTGAGGTTCCTGCGTCACCTGCCGCAAGCTCCTTCAGGAACTTCAAATCGATAAGCGGCACTAGAATCATAAACTTGCTAGTGTCCCTTTGCTTCCGAAGTTCGTGTCAGAAGGTGCCGCGATGGATCACGAACTTCGGAAGCGGGGCACTTGCCGCGACTATATAATGATCGTTTCCGATCTGAAGACAGCGATCGCGCATCTTGGCGAACTTGTTGAAGACGCAAGCTTTGTCTTGCCGTTCACCGGCGCGGGGATATCGACCGAGTGCGGCATTCCCGATTTCCGGTCGCCGGGCGGGCTCTGGACCAGGATCAAGCCCATTCCCTTTGACGAGTTTTTGGCCAGCCAGGACATGCGCGATGAAACCTGGCGCCGCCGCTTCATCCTTGCCGACGCAGTCGGCCAGCCGAAGCCGGGCCGTGGCCACCGCGCACTCGCGAGTCTCTACCACGCCGGCAAGGCGCCGGGCCTGATCACGCAGAACATCGACAACCTGCATCAGGATTCCGGCATCGCTGCCGCCGATATCGTCGAACTGCACGGCAATACCACCTACGCCACGTGCCTTGATTGCTCACGGCGATATGAATTGCCTTGGGTCCGCGAGAAATTCGAGGCGGCCGGGCGCGCTCCGGCGTGCGAGGCATGCGGCGGATACATCAAGACGGCGACCGTCTCCTTTGGGCAGGCAATGCCGGAGCAAGCGATGCGTCGTGCCGAGGAGTTGACGCTGCGTTGCGATCTGTTCCTTGCGATCGGATCGTCGCTTGTCGTGTGGCCTGCGGCTGGATTTCCCGTGATGGCGAAACGCAACGGTGCGCGTCTTGTCATCATCAATCGCGAAGCAACCGAACTCGATGAGTTCGCCGATTTGGTCGTGCGTCAGGATATCGGTGACGTGCTCGGACCTTTCATTCGGCACTGATTCGCAAGGACTTCCGTTGTGCATAGTCCTGTGCGCAAGCACATTTTGGACTTTGCGCTTTTTGGCTCGGTGTTATCTTCGATTTACAGATTCGTAGAAGCGCCCTTCAAGAGGCGCCACAACAGCGGCGGCGTCGACGTCATGGCGTCAGACGGATTCGAATCGAAAATGGCAGGGGCACATCTCGGACCCGGGACGGTCAGAGAACTTGTTGATGACACGGCAACAAACCTGATCGAGATTTCAGGTGTCATCAAATGGTTCGACGTCTCCAAAGGTTTCGGCTTTATCATTCCCGACAACGGCATGCCCGACGTGCTGCTGCACGTGACATGCCTGCGGCGTGAGGGCTTCCAGACCGCCTACGAAGGCGCGCGGGTTGTCTGCGAGGTGTCGCAGCGCTCGAAGGGCCTGCAAGCTTTCCGCATCGTCTCGATGGACGAGTCAACGGCGATCCATCCCGCGCAGATGCCGCCGCCGCGGACCCACGTCACGGTGACGCCGACCAGCGGCCTCGAACGTGCGCAGGTCAAGTGGTTCAACCGCTTGCGCGGCTTCGGCTTCCTGACCCGGGGCGAGGGGACGCCGGACATCTTCGTCCACATGGAAACCTTGCGCCGCTACGGCATCGCCGAGCTGCGGCCCGGCCAGACGGTGCTGGTCCGGTTCGGGCCTGGCCCGAAGGGCATGATGGCAGCCGAGGTCCATCCGGATGGTGGCCCGCTCGGGCTCATATCCCACTAAGCCGGGTGCTTCCGTCACGTCGCGCGCATTTTGCCGTTGCCGGGTCGGCTGGCCGCGCGTAAAGGCGAGGGCATGTGTGCTTTGCGCCGGATGGTCTTCATTCTTGCCGCATTCCTGATCTCGGTCGGGCCTGTACGCTCGGCGGAGATGCAGACACTTGAGATCGCGACCAAGACGGGCGTCCACGCGTTTTCCGTCGAAATTGCCGACAACGACGCCGACCGGGCGCGCGGACTGATGTTTCGCAAAACCTTGCCCGAAGGGCAGGGCATGCTGTTCGATTTCCATCAGGAACAGCCGGTCGATTTCTGGATGAAGAACACTTACATCCCGCTCGACATGCTGTTCATCCGCGACGACGGACGAATTTTGCGAATTGCAGAAAATACGACGCCGCTTTCGACCCAGATTGTCTCATCCGGCGGCCCGGTTCGTGCCGTGCTGGAGGTCATCGGAGGCACCGCCCGCAAGTTCGGTATCGCGCCGGGCGATCGTGTCGCGTACCGCATATTCAGCGGCCACTAAGCTTTGCCTGGCAGTTTGAATTACTTGGCAGTTTGAAGCCGTCCGTGTATCGGTCCGGCGCGAAGGCACGCCGATCTTTGGCCGTCGGGGTATAGCGCAGTCTGGTAGCGCGTCTGGTTTGGGACCAGAAGGTCGCAGGTTCGAATCCTGCTGCCCCGACCACTTTTTCCCTGACGTCAGTTGTTGAAGTTGTCCAGCAGCGGCGCGACAACTACAAGTTAAAGTTCCCGAGCCGTCGGCAGTCATGCAAATCATGACAATGTATTGGAATCCCAGAGAACTTTGGGAGAACTACAAAATTTATACTCACAAGATCATAATCTATGATTTTTGCTTGCTAAGTGATGATTTTAACATCAAAATTTATGCGGAAGTTATATCAAGAACTTTCCTATTAACGGTTCGGTTACAGAATCGAATGGGGAAGACAGGGAAAATAGGCCGTCAAACGGTCAGGGGTCATGCCGGCAGTTGCGTTATCCGCGAGTTTTGTGCGGTCTGTTCTTTGCCCGCAGGGGCGAAGGAAGGTCGATTTTTTCGACATGGCGCAGCGCGGCTTCCTGCTGGAAGTCCGTTGTTCCGGCGGCAAAACGTATTACCAGCGCTACACCGACGAACGCGCGCGGGAACGCCAGTACAAGATCGGACCGGCGGACGTTCTCTCGCTTGATCAGGCCCGCCGCAAGGCGCGGCAGATCCTGGCCGAGGCGTTGCTGGGGGCCGATCCACACAAGAAGAGACAGGATGCGCGGGCAGTGCCGCAACTCGGACATTTTGTCCGTGAGCGCTATCTGCCGTTTGTGCAGACCTACAAGACCAGCTGGCAGACCGATGAAACGGTCTTGCGTATCCACATACTTCCCAAGTTCGGGACGCTGGCGCTGGACGAAATCACGACGGACGCAATTTCCCAACTCATCAACCGGATGCGTGAGGACGGGTACGCGTCCGGCACGATGAACCGCGTCATCGTCATTATGCGTTACATGTTCAATCTGGCGCGCAAGTGGAAAGTGCCGGGTGGGTCGGACAACCCGGCGTCGGGCTTGAGTGCGGGCCCCGACGTTCAGCGCAATCGTTTTTTGACCGAATACGAAGCGGAAAATCTCGTCCGTTCCATTCACATTGATGAGAACCAGACTGCTGCGCGCGCCATCATGCTTTTGCTGCTCACCGGGGGGCGCCGCAACGAGATTACGTTCGCGAAATGGGAATACATCGATTGGAAAAACAGGACGCTGCTGGTGCCGAAGTCGAAATCGGGCCGCGCGCGTGTCATTGCCTTGAATCAATCCGCGATCGCATTGCTGACATCCACGCCGCGGATAGACGGCAATCCCCATATTTTTCCATCGCCCGTCAATGGGCGTCCGTCCGCCTCTTTGTTCTTTCCCTGGGATCGCATTCGAACGCGGGCGGGATTGCAGGATGTCCGCCTGCATGACCTGCGTCATTCGTTTGCGAGCTTTTTGGTCAACCGCGGCGTGTCGTTATATGTCGTGCAGGGACTGCTTGGCCATTTACATGCGCGCACAACGCAGCGCTACGCGCACCTTACTCAAGAGACGCTTATAGGCGCAGCCGATCTCATGCAGGATGTCGTTACATATCCTGGTGCAAAAAGCGTCATGGCCGACGTGCCGGATTGCGATTTCCAATCCGTGTCGATGACGCGCGCTTCCAGCTAGCTTCCGTTCTTAAAACGCGTCGCGAATGTGCGCGCTCCCTTGAGGGGCGCCGCGAATTTGCGTCAACGCATCCACGTTTACGAAAAATCCAGAGAGAACGCCGATCATCGGCGCAACGATCGATTCCAAATCGGGATGCCCGATTAAGAGCGGGACCTACGCTATACCTAGCACGCACATGATGGCGGGCGATGACAGGGCCGATAAAGATCGGCGCGATCAATTGGTTGAATTTGCGCCGGACCCACGCGAGTCCGAGGGGCGGATTCCGAAATCGTCGTCTGACCGGCCCGCACACCGTGGTTAAGTCCATGTTTTAGTCCCAAACCGGTCCAGTACGTGAAGATTTGCAGCCTGTACGGCGCGGGATTCTTCTACATCCCGGGTACCGATACCTGCATCAAGCTCGGCGGGTTCATGCGCTATGAGATGGATCACGGCGCGACCGGTTCGTTCTCGGCGTATCTGACCGGCGCCAACGCGCGTTCGACCAGGCTCGATGGCCGCGACACCACCCAGCGCACCCGCGCTGTGATGTCGTTCGACGTGCGCTCGCAGACGGCCTACGGCACCCTGCGTGCGTATTTGCGCTTCGGTGGCCAGTGGAGCTCGAATGACGAGTACACCTCGACACCGGGGTTCGCGTTCTTCGACCGCGGCTTCATCCAGCTCGCCGGGTTCACGTTCGGCCGCACGCAGTCGTTCTTCGACATCTACAATCCGGCGCCGACCGAGAGCTACCAGACCAACTTCATCGGGTCTGCGACCGGC
>JBARCH010000098.1:0-6442 GCA_049793875.1 Pseudolabrys sp.
GCACGCACATTACCGAGCCGACCTTCGGCTTGCCCGCGACATGGGTCGAAGCCGGCCTCAAGGAAGAAGCATCGCTCAAGGGATACACGGTGGTGGACGCAGCGACCGTGCTCTCCACACATCTCACCGAATTGCTCAAGACCAACATGTCGGAGTTGCTCTCGTACGGCGAAGTACAGAAGCTCTTGAAGGAAGTGCCAAAGGAGCAGAGCGAACTGCTCAAGGATCTGGTGCCGTCGCAAATCAACGTGTCAGGCATCCAGCGCGTGCTGCAAATCCTGCTGGCCGAGCGCGTATCGATCCGCGACCTTTCGACCATTCTCGAAGGCATCGCCGAAGCGATCGCAGGCACGCGCAATCCGATCACTTTGGCCGAGCACGTGCGCGCGCGGCTTTCGCGCCAGATATGCGCCCAGTACGCCAGCGCTTCCGGCGGCTTCCTGCCGCTGGTCGCATTGTCGGCACGCTGGGAGCAGGCCTTCGCGGAATCGATCATCGGCCAGGGTGACGATCGCACGCTCGCGATGCAGCCTTCGAAATTGTCAGAGTTCATCAGCCTCGTCCGCGAACGGTTCGAGGCCGCGGCGCGCGAGGGCGAGGCGCCGGTGCTCGTGACGTCGGCGGCCATCCGGCCCTTCGTGCGCGGGATCGTCGAGCGTTTCCGGGCCCAAACCCCGGTGATGTCGCAGTCCGAAATTCACCCACGGGCACGGCTCAAGACCGTCGGCACGATTTAGCCATTGTCGCTAAGCGGCTGCCGGGCGCGGGGATTTCCCCCGCCTATCACCTCTTTTCAACGATCCGTGAGCGGGCCTGCGGAACCCCGCGGGCATCACCAAGTTGTAGCTTCGAAAGCTTGTGAACCTTTTCGCGTGATCGCGAGACCAAGGAGAGAGACCTTGGAGGGCACCATGAACTGGTCACTTTACACTGCCGACCGTGCGACCCACCTGAAGATCGTGGTGGTGGCGCTTGTCGCCGCGACGCTGATCGCCGGCTTCAGCATTACCGTGCGCGGACTCAATCTCGGCACCGACATTCTCACCGCGCAAGCGCCCACCGTGGTCAAGCCGGACAACCTGACCGCCTGGACGAACCGCGACGCCTCCCTCATCCGTTAAGCATTTCAGAACTCCCTCCCCCCTGTGCGCCGCGTTGGCGCACATTTTTTTTGTGCGGCTTGAAACGGTCCAATCGCCGCACGCCGATTGACCGGCCTGAGGATATTGCGCAAAAGCGCCGGCGCGGAATGATTGAAAGCCGATTCGTACAGTAAGCGGACGCCCCTCGATGCAGCGTCATCCGTTGCGCAAATTTTTGCTTCCGGCCGGCATTACCCTTGCGGTTTTGGCGATGTCCGCGCATGCGCAAAATTCACCGGATACCGCTGCCGGCTATCAGGCGAAGCTCGCGCAATATTTGCAGATCCACGGCGCCTTCGAAGTGGAAGCGGACAAATACTGGAATGGGGTTTCCGGCAAGCGGCGCATCCGCAACGCCAAACGCCGCGAGCACCAGGCCATTACGCTTGGCGACTACATGCTCGCGCAGCCGCCCGTTTATGCCGGCCCGCCGCGGCCGGTTGACCCTTTCGCGCCGCCGGCGCCGCCGAGGGAGAAGCCGGAGATTCCGGTGATCGCCGACTTCCTCGAAGCCGCGAAGACGTATTTCGATTTCGTGCCGGAGCGCAAAAGCGAAGCCGAATTCAAGCGCGCCTACGCGCGCGCGGCGCTGGCCGCCGGCCTCACCAAACAGCAGGTCGTCAACGTCTATGCGTTCGAGACCGGCGGCAACGGCACCTATGACACGCAAGCCGGCGTGACGCCGACGCGCACGCGCGCGATCTCGCCGGCCGTCGGCTACAATCAGTTGCTCAGCACCAACACCGTCTCGATATTGGCCGAGCAAGGGCATCACTTCGTTGCCGTCCTGCGGCGCAAGGCGCAGACGCTGTCCGGCGGCGCCAAAAACGCGATGGAGCGCAAGATCGAGGCGCTCAAGCGCATGGTCGATTACAGCCGCACCATTCCGCCGCGGTGGAGCGACTACGACCGCATCGCCAAGCACACGCCCAAGGGCTTCGGCATGCACGCGGCGATACTCGACATCGATATCGGCCCGCTGCTGCAGGTGCAGAAGCTTCTCGACTCGGTGCGCTTCGCGCGCGCCAAGGGCTACGCGGCGCCGCTCTCTGCCGCCGAACTCGAGCTGATGAATCTCACCGGCGACGGCAACGGCTTCGACATGGTGACGATGCCTCCCTCGCTGCGCGAGCGGGTGCCGACCGCAAACTTCTTCCAGCCGCAGGGTTACTATCGCAATCCGGTGGCGCGGCGCACGAAAGTGGTCGCCGGCCTGATTGCCGAGATGGAAGCGACGATGGCGCACGGCGCGCAGGCACCCGGGGCGCGCGATCTGGCGGCTTCGTTCTAGCTACCTTGCGGCCGGCTTCGTCAGATGGAGCGACAACGCAAGTGACTCGGTCCCAATGACGCACCGACGTTCACGGAACATGCGCGAGAACACGGCGTTGGTTCGACGGGCGATCTTTGAGACGCGAGGCGCGCATGTCCCTACCTCAAACGCCCAATACATCCGGCCCGCAAAGCGGCGCGCAGGCGGGCCATCCGTCGCGGCGCGATATGATCGTGGTGCTGACTGGCTCAATGGCGATCGCCGGCATGGCTTTGTCCTTCGGCAAGAGCGATATAGCCGAGGCGCAGTCGAAGACCGATCAGAAGACCGCGAAATACCAGGATCACCCGAACAGCGGCAATAGCTGCTCGATCTGCAACTATTTCCGTCCGCCGCATAGCTGCCAATTGGTCGACGGCACTATCAGCCCGAACGGCTGGTGCAGCTTCTTTGCCAAGAAGCCGTAAGCAAATCCAGACGCGCGCGCAGGTGCCCGAAAGGCGGGGAACGGCGCGCCGTCAGGCGTGCGTCGCGGTGTGGAAACGCATCGCGCCGATGCGATCGAGTTCGGTCTGCTCGCGCGCATTGGCTTCGGCGCGCTCGCGCGCCTGGTCACGCTCGTCGAGCATCTCGACTTTCTTCAATTCCTCGAATGCCTCGCCCAGCGTCGCCTTGGCGTCGTCGAGTTGCGCCTTGAGCTCGCCGGCCGAACGCCTGAGGTTCTCGCGCCGGACGATCGCGGCCTTGGCATAAGTCGGATAGGCGAAATGAGCCGGGTCGTGGATGCCGGCGCGTTCCTGTTCGGTCGTGATCTCGCGGTCGAGGTCGCCGGCGATGCGATCGAATTCGGCGATCATCGCCTCGATCTGCGCGACCTTGCGCCGCCGCTCGTCGACCTGAAATTTCTTCAGGCGGATTAAGGTTTCGCGCGACTTCATCGACTTGATACTCCCCAGAAGCCCCGAAAACACCGCGGCACCGCCAATACACAGAGGCGCCACGCGGACGGAGTAGACCTTCAGGGGGCCAAATCTGACCCAATAACGTTAGTTTTCGGTTTCCACGCCCTGGAGAATTCTCTCAAGACGCTGATATCCCTCCGCCATACTGGTTGCTTCTTCCTTATTCTGGGCAAGGAAGGCCTCCAGCGGCTTGTGCAGGCCAATAGCCTCGTCGACATCCGCGCTCGAGCCGGGCCGGTAGGCGCCGAGGCGGATCAATTCCTCCATGTCCGAATAGGTCGCCATGACCTGCTTGGCCCGGGTGATGGCCGGCAGGTAGGCCGGATCGGCGGCCCGCGGCATCGTGCGGGAAATGGACTTCAGGACATTGATGGCCGGGAAGCGTCCGCGTTCGGCGATGGCGCGCTCCATCACGATATGGCCGTCGAGAATGCCGCGCACCGCGTCGGCCACCGGCTCATTATGATCGTCGCCGTCGACCAGCACGCTGAAGACACCGGTGATGGTACCCTGCTCCGTCCCCGGCCCGGCCCGTTCAAGCAGCCGCGGCAGCTCGGTGAACACGGTCGGCGTATAGCCTTTGGCGGTCGGCGGCTCGCCCGCCGAAAGACCGATCTCGCGCTGGGCCATGGCGAAGCGGGTGACCGAATCCATCAGCACCAGCACGTCCTTGCCCATATCGCGGAAAAACTCGGCAATCGCCATGGTCATGTAGGCGGCCTGGCGGCGCATCAGCGCTGGCTCGTCGGAGGTCGAGACCACGACCACCGAGCGCGCCAGGCCTGATGGGCCGAGGTCGTCCTGCAAGAATTCCTGCACCTCGCGGCCGCGTTCGCCGACCAGGCCGATGACGGAAACGTCGGCCGAGACGTTGCGGGCCAGCATCGACAGCAGCACGGACTTGCCGACGCCGGAGCCCGAGAAGATGCCCATGCGCTGACCACGGCAGACCGTGAGGAACGTGTTGAGGGCGCGCACGCCGAGATCGAGCGGCTCGCCCACCCGCATGCGGGCATGCGCCGGCGGCGGCGCGCTGCGCAACGCAAAGGGCGACGGCCCTGATGGCAAAGGACCTGCACCGTCGATCGGTTCGCCCATGGCATTGACGACGCGGCCGAGCCAGCGTTCGGACGGCCGGATGTTGCCGGCGCCCGCGATGACGACCGCGCGGCAGCCGCGCCGCACGCCGTCGAGCGCCGCAAACGGCATCACCAGCGCATTGCCGCCGGAAAAGCCCACGACTTCGCAGGGAATGATCCGCCCCGGCCCGGTCTCGAGGCCGAGCCGCGAACCGACCGACATGGCATGGATCGGCCCCGCCACTTCCACCATCAGCCCGCGCACGCCGACCACACGCCCGTACGTCTCTACGGCGGCAAGATCGTTGATCTGCTCGGCGAGCGCTTTCATGGGTTGACCGGGCAAGCCTTGGCGGCGCAAGGCGCGTCGCCTGGCGCGGGGAAAAGTGAAGAAAAGGAAGCGCGAGGCGCCATCCTGAAACCACGGCAAGAGTGCCGTGCCTTCTCAAAATGACGAAAACCGCCATCCGGCAGGCATAAACTAACCCTTAGGCTTACTGCCCTAGTGGCGCCGTTAACCGGGTGTTTACCCGCGTCGTTAATCATTGCGTCACCGTTTGAAGGACAAGGACTGTCCCCAAACCGGCATGTACCGGAAGGGGCGAGTCAAAAGAGTCACTTAGCTTCGACTCTTAACCTGTAGCATGAGCCGGTACGTGACGAAAAAACCACTTTGGCGCAACATCTTACGTCGATTCGGGCGAATTTGCCCAGTCAATGCTTGCGCATTGGAATCAGGTTTTGTTAACCATACCGGCATAGTGTCGAATCGGTTTGTCCCAAAAGCGTTTTTCAGAGGGCGCCGCTACGGCATGGCGCGCCTGGGGCCCTTAAGCGGCGAGGAAGGGGACTGGCATGCGCGTTTTGCTAATTGAAGATGACGGCGCCACCGCGCAGTCGATTGAGCTGATGCTCAAATCGGAGAGTTTCAACGTCTACACCACCGATCTCGGTGAAGAAGGCGTCGATCTCGGTAAACTCTACGACTACGACATCATCCTGCTGGACCTGAACCTGCCCGACATGTCGGGCTTCGAGGTTCTGCGCTCCCTGCGGGTCTCCAAGGTCAAGACACCGATCCTGATCCTCTCCGGCCTCGCCGGCATCGAGGACAAGGTCAAAGGTCTCGGCTTCGGCGCAGACGACTACATGACGAAGCCGTTCCACAAGGACGAGCTGATCGCACGCATCCACGCGATCGTGCGCCGCTCCAAGGGACATGCGCAGTCGGTCATCAACACCGGCGATCTCGTCGTCAACCTCGACACCAAGACGGTCGAAGTCGGCGGCCAGCGCGTGCACCTCACGGGCAAAGAATACCAGATGCTCGAACTGCTCTCGCTCCGCAAAGGCACCACGCTCACCAAGGAGATGTTCCTCAATCATCTCTACGGCGGCATGGACGAACCGGAGCTCAAGATCATCGACGTCTTCATCTGCAAGCTTCGCAAGAAGCTGGCGAACGCTTCGTCCGGCAAGAACTACATCGAGACGGTGTGGGGCCGCGGCTATGTGCTGCGCGAGCCGAGCGAGGACGAACAGAGAATTCCTGCCTAGAGAACGTCATGCCCGAGCTTGTCCCGGGCATCCACGTCTTCCTGTTTCAAAAGGGCGTAGAGTTATCTGCGCCCTTTCCTTTTAGCAGTCACCGCGCGCGTCACGACTTCTCCGCGTTGCGTCTGCGTACATCTTGAGTGAGCCTTCGGGCTCTCTCCTCCCAACTCAACCCCGGTCGCAAGACCGGGGTTTTTTCGTGGGAAGACGCGAAAGTGCATATCCCTGCGCGGCCGAAAGATAGGTGGCCCCGCAAGGAACGAATGTGGGCGTTGCGGCTTGTCGTCTGAGTCCAGACCAGGACGGCTGGAAGTCCCAACAATTGGAGCGATTCATGCACACCAAATTCCTGGTGCCGATAACGCTTGCTGCAATGCTCGCACTGCCGATCGCGGCGCTGGCGCAAGGCACCGTCCGCGGCGCGCAGGAAGG
>JBARCH010000099.1:0-5216 GCA_049793875.1 Pseudolabrys sp.
TAGTGGCACCTTCCATTGGCCAACTCAGTCTGAGAATTCGGTCGCTGCACGGTTGCTGCTGCGGGGCTAGCGACCACAGCGAAACCGGATTAACGATCGGACGTCTGACTGATTTTCACTTTGTCACGAGCGTTCATGGCCGGCCCCCATTAGGTGGTCAGGGTTGAATGTTAGTGCCAGCAGTCATTGCCGATAAACAAACCACGAATGGAAATGTTCGTGGTCTTGTACGCAAATGGCGCGCCCGAAGAGATTCGAACTCCCGACCCCCAGATTCGTAGTCTGGACTTGGTCGTTGAATTCAAACAATATTTTTGCAAACCGAGATCGTTTAGGGCCCTCAAGCATCAATGGGTTAGTGCCGTTTTGCAAACTGGGCAAACGACTAGCTCCACGGCCATTTCGGTGGCGGCGGGTCGCCTCCTCTCGCATCAGCAAACTTAGTCTGCGATCGACGCCGTACCCGCCCGCGTTTTCTAAGAAGCGACCTTTCCGCTGCGGCAGTTACCACGAACCATGGTGTTCCGGCACGCGGGTGATCAACGGCAGGGCGGCAACGAGCAGCAGGGCCGCCATGACGTAGACCCAGGCTTGGATGCGGCCGGGATCATCGGAACTGGCGAGGACCGCAGTGGCTACCGAGACTGTGATGATTGCCCCGATTTGCCGGCACATCGACCGTAGAGCGGCAAGGGTCGAGGAGTGTTCAGGCGCCAGTTGCAGCCCGGCGTTGCGGCTGGCCGGGTTGATCGCGCCACTGCCGGCGCCGACAAGGAAGGCGGAACCGGCCAGCCACGCGTACGGCGGGACGCCGGCGGTCGGGCTGAGTGCAAGCAGCAGCGTCCCGGTCGCAATAACGACACAGCCGACGTACAGCGGTGGCCGGTGGCCCGTGCGCCGTAACGCCAGCGCAGCAGCGACTGACAATACGATTGCGGCGGCGCCTTGGGCGATGAGCAGTGTACCGGAACCGAGCGCGCTGATGCCGTAGCGGTTGATCGCGTAGAGCGGGACGAGTGTGACCACGCCGGAGGTGACTCCCCCATAGATTCCGTTGAATAGATTGACCGCACCGAAGCTTGGCCCGTGGATCAGGCATGGGGCGATGAACGGGGACGCCGAGCGGCTGATGTGACGGAAGAACATCCACAGAGCGACAATCGCGATAGCAAACGACATCACGAACACAGGCGACCATACGTGCGCGTTTCTTTCGCCCAGGTAATTGGCAGCGAGCATGCCGGCAAGAAGGCCGCTACCGAGTAGCGCCATGCCGGTGGCATCCATTCTCGGGTGGGCTCCCCCTACCCTCTGCCGATCCCGTGGTATGTAGCACAGCGCCAGTACGAAGATCGCCGCACCGATCGGCACGTTGACGAAAAACACGCCCCGCCAGGTCCAGTACGACACGAACAGCCCGCCGAATATGGGCCCGATCATCGCACCGATTTGAAAAATACTGCCGAACAAGCTGATGGCACGGTCGCGCGCATCGCCGAAGTGATCCACGATGATCCCGGTCGCCGCGGGCGTGAAGCCTGCTCCGCCGGCCGCCTGTACTACGCGTAAGGCGACGAGCACGTAGATATTGTCAGCCAGCCCACAGCATAGCGACGCCGCGGTGAAGGCGACAACCGAACCAAGAAATACCCTGCGGCGGCCATACCGCTCGCTGAGCTTGCCGCTGATCGGCAGCATCAGCACAAACCCGAACGAGTAGGCCGTGATGGTCCATCCGGCCCAGTTGATCGACGTTTGCAACCCTTGCTGCAAGGAATGCAACGCCGTCGCCACTATTGTCGAGTCGACCGACATCATCAGCAACGCGAGCGCGACGATCGTGAAGACCAGCGCTCGGCGAACGGGCCGACTTTCCCCGGGGGGACTCAAAAACCCGTCGGTCCCGCGGACATCATGTCGGACACTCATATTTCGTCTAATATCAGCCGGCGTAGGTTCGAGTCCTGCCACTTCTGCAAGGTCAGGCATGCCCGAACCGGCAGAGGCCGCGATTAGAAGGCTCAGGCTCCGACCAGCAGCACTCCTACAGTCATTGAAGAATTTGGGACAATGTAGCGAAACCTGGCGACATCCATGGCCAGTTCACGCTCGCGCGACGGCACGGAGCGACGATCCGCGTCAAGGAAGCCATGCTGTTCTTTCAAAATAGCAGTCCGGGCGTGGTCAGACCAAGCTGCACAGCTACAAAACCAAACACCTGATCGTCGAGCGTCACCGCCGGCCCTTGGGTGCCTGGCCTGCTCGCCGATGGCACGGCGTCCGCATTCCGTGTCACCCGTCAAGTGCAGTATTGGTTCGCGCCGCGCAACCAGCGCGATTACGAACAGTTTCGCCCGGAAACTTCCCGGTGTTCGTGTGCCTGCCGAACGTTCCGCAGGGCGTGCACGGCTTCCCCGCGCTTAGTGGCTTCGACGATGGCGTGAAGATCGCAACGGAGGTCTCAGATTCCTCCGCCGCACCGCAGAGCGTGGAACGTGCTGTCAGCAATGCGGAGCGCCACAAAAAGCGTTCTTATCGTCCTTGCTAGAGCACGCGATCGTTCTCAGCGAGTAAGAACCAGGCGGCCGGCCACCGGCGCAGCAAGCACCGGCGCCTCAATCGCGCTTGCGCGGATCGACAATCGGCGCATCCTTTTTGATGTTGAGGCGGCGGCAGTCCGCATCGCTGAAATCGCTATCGCATTTCAATCCGGCGGCGCGAATGCCGGCCATAGCGCATATATCATCAACCTCGTTGACGTCGCCGGTTACCCCGATCGCTCCGACGATTTCGCCCGAGTCGTCACGAATAAGCTGGCCGCCCGCTTCAAGGAAAATGGGCCCGTCGGACAGTTCGCGCAGCGTTTCCATGAATAGCGGCTTCTCTCGGGCCTTTTGCAGGACCATCCGGGATGACCGATGCATAGCAAGGGCGCCGAACGCCTTGCCGCGTGCGATTTCAAATCGCATGACGGAGGCGCCATCCTGCTTGAGGAAGGCTTTTACGCGCGAGCCGGCGTCGAGAACGATTGCGGCAAGTGCGTGCGCTTGCATCTCATCGGCTTTCTTGAAGGTATGGAGAATGACGGATAACGCCTGATCCATCGAAAGGGCGCGCATGGTCTGCCTCGCTTTCCGAATTAAGAATGAGACCGGTTACTTCCCGGGGATGGTTCCGTCGGGCAGCGAGAAGCAATAGTCGGCGATGGCGCCGGCCGTTGTGAACCAGACCTTGTCCTTCTGCTTATGTTGCGCGCAATGCGCGATCGCGTTGCGCAGCGGACGCAGGCGCATCGGCTGCCCCACCACAAAGCCATGTAACGACATCGAGAATACCAATGGCTGTTGCTCGCTCTGCTTCAGCATCTCCTCGAACTGATCCACGATCATATCGGCGAATTCCCGGCCGGTATGATCGCGGGACAATAGCGTGCCGAAGTCGTTAAGTTCGCTGGGATAAGGCACCGACAGCAGCGGCCCGGAGCGCGTCCGCATCCAGATCGGCTGATCGTCGAACGGCCAGTCCAGCAAGTGCGTGTAACCGGCTTCCTTGAGCAAGTCGGGTGTTACCTTGGACTCCAAAGCGGCGGGCCCCATCCACCCCGTCGGCCGCTTGCCAATGTATTTTTCGATGACGTCGGTACAGTCCTTGATAGCGCGGGCCTCGTCGTGTTCCCACATTTGTGTGTGAACTTCACCCGTCGTGCGGCCATGACAGATAACATCATCGCCACGCTCTTTAATTTTCTGAGTGATGTCCGGGTATTCGTAGCAAACGGCGCTATTGAGCAGGATCGAGGCCGGCAGCTTCAGCTCGTCCAGTATCTCGAACAGACGCCACTGGCCGATGCGATTGCCGTAATCCCGCCACGCATAGTTTCGCGTATTTTGTCCCACTCGATGCGCGGGATCGGCGCCCAATCCGGTGCCGAATGCAAAGTGTTCGACGTTGCATGCGATGTAGAATGCAAGCCGCTTGCCGTCGGGCCAGTTGTAGTTCTTCCGCTGATAAATATTCAGATGATCGTATCGGGTGTGGCCTGGCAGCTTGAGCATGTCTTTTTCCATCACAATATCTCAATGAGACGACGAGCGCATTGTCAGTCGCGCAACGGCAAACCCTTGGTTTCCGGCCCAAACCAGATCGCGATCATGCCGACGACCAGAAGCGAGGCGACGGCGCAAACCGCGGTAGGAATCGAGCCAAATGTGCCGACCAGGATGCCGGCGACGTACGGCCATGGCGCCGTCAGCATGCGCGACATGTTGTAGGCAAAGCCCTGCCCGGTGACGCGATTACGCGTTGGGAAAAGCTCCGGCAGGTAGATCGCGAACGTGCCGAAGCCGCCGACCGTAATGAACCCGTAAATCGGCGCCAGCATCTCAAGACGTTCGACGGTCGATCCGTTCTGGAACGTGACCCAGGTGATAATGAGCGCCGCGACGCAGAAGATGAAGTAGGTCAGCCGTCGTCCAATCGTATCGCTGAGCCACATCACGGCGAGGAAGCCGAAAATCGCCCCGATGTTGATCAGGAAGAATGTGTAGCTGATGTGCTTGATGGCCTCGCCGCCGTGGCCCGGCCCCAAGATCTGGTTGACCCAAGGGCCGATCAAAGCAAGGCCGGGGAAGCTGCCGATCATCATGGCGGCAGCGATGCATACGCCGACGATGGTCAGTCGAAGCGTTCCGGTTTTGAAAATTGACGTGAAAGTCGACCAGCCGCTGTCGGTGCCATCACCAGCGATGCGCACGCGGTTGCGGACCTCGCGCCAGCGGTCGGGCTCGGGAACAAAGCGCCTGATAATCAGGGTCAGAAACGCCGGCAGAATGCCAGCCGCCAGCGCCCAACGCCAGCTGATCGGAGTCAGCCAGAGATTAACGAGCGCCGCGGCGAAGAAGCCGAACGCCCAGCCCATCTGCATAATGAGCATGGCCTTCGCGCGGTGGCGCTGCGGCCAGGTTTCCGCGATCAGTGCGCCGCCCGCCGCCCACTCGCCACCAATGCCAATGCCTGCCAGCGCCTGCAGGAGGGCGAGTTGCCACCAGTTCTGCGCAAGACCGCTCAGGCCGGTGAAAAGCGCATAGATGAGAATGGTCAGTCCCAGCGTCTTGGACCGGCCGATGCGATCGGCGACGACGCCGAACACGATGCCGCCAGCGCCCCAGGCAAGAATCTTCAAGGCCACGATCAGCCCGGAAGTCTGGGAAATCAGC
>JBARCH010000100.1:0-6805 GCA_049793875.1 Pseudolabrys sp.
GTGCTGAACCAATTGAAGCAGCAAAGCGCGCCACCGGCGGCGCCAAGCGGGCCGCAAGTGCCCACGTCGAAGTAACAAAACTACAGGAAGGGCCGGAAAATCCGGCCCTTCGGCGTTTAGAAGAGACGCATCGGGCGGTCAGGAAGGGCCGGCTGCAAATTGTTTGGACAAGGCGTTAAAAGCAAGATGAAGAGATTGGCACAAACATCTGTTGTCATAAGAAAAATCCGATCTACACACAGGCGCATTCCGGCTCTGAGCTTTTCGCGCTCGTCGAATCGATTCGCGGCCTCTAAAGGTTAGGCCCCATGGCGCGGTACATTTTTATCACCGGCGGCGTGGTTTCATCCCTTGGCAAAGGCCTCGCGTCAGCAGCGCTCGGCGCGCTTTTGCAGGCGCGCGGCTACAAGGTCCGGCTGCGCAAGCTCGACCCCTACCTCAACGTCGATCCGGGCACGATGTCGCCCTATCAGCACGGCGAAGTTTTCGTCACCGACGACGGCGCGGAGACCGATCTCGACCTCGGTCATTACGAGCGCTTCACCGGCCGCCCGGCGACGCGCCAAGACAACATCACCACCGGCCGCATCTACCAGGACATTCTCACCAAAGAGCGGCGCGGCGACTATCTCGGCGCCACCATCCAGGTCATTCCGCACGTCACCAACGCCATCAAGGATTTCGTGCGCGACGGCAACGACGCGTTCGATTTCGTGCTTTGCGAGATCGGCGGCACGGTCGGCGACATCGAGGGCCTGCCGTATTTCGAAGCGATCCGCCAGCTCGGCAACGACCTGCCGCGCCATCACGCCGTCTATATCCACCTGACTCTGCTGCCGTTCATTTCGAGCGCGGGCGAATTGAAGACCAAGCCGACGCAGCACTCGGTCAAGGAACTCCGCTCGATCGGCATCCAGCCCGATATTCTGTTGTGCCGCACCGACCGGCCTATCCCCGAAGGCGAACGGCGCAAGCTCGCGCTGTTCTGCAACGTGCGCGAATCCGCCGTGATCGAAGCGCGCGACGTGGACAACATCTACGCGGTGCCCGAGGCCTACCATAAAGCCGGCCTCGACACCGAATTGCTCGCGGCGTTCGGCATTGACGCGACGACGGCGCCGGATCTGGCACGCTGGCGCACCATCAACGAGCGCATCCACAACCCGGAAGGCGACGTGACGATCGCGATTGTCGGCAAGTACACCGGCATGAAGGATGCCTACAAATCCCTGATCGAAGCGCTGTCGCACGGCGGCATCGCCAACAAGGTGAAGGTCAATCTCGACTGGATCGAATCCGACGTCTTCGAGAACGAAGATCCGGCACCGTTCCTTGAACAGGTCAACGGCATCCTTGTGCCAGGTGGTTTCGGCCAGCGCGGCGCGGAAGGCAAAATCCGTGCAGCACGCTTCGCGCGCGAACGGCACGTGCCTTATTTCGGCATCTGCTTCGGCATGCAGATGGCGGTGGTGGAGGCAGCGCGGAATCTGTGTGGGATCGACGAAGCCAATTCGACCGAATTCGGCCCGACGAAAGAGCCGGTCGTCGGCCTCATGACCGAATGGCTGAAAGGTAACGAGTTACAGCAGCGCGCCGCCGGCGGCGATCTCGGCGGCACGATGCGGCTCGGTGCCTATGCGGCGTCACTCGCGCGCGGCAGCCGCGTTGCAAACATTTATGGCGCGACCGAAATTTCCGAGCGCCATCGTCACCGGTACGAGGTCAATACCACCTACAAAGGCCGGCTGGAGCAGCGTGGCATGCGTTTCTCCGGCATGTCGCCCGATGGAATCCTGCCTGAAATCATCGAGTACGAAGATCATCCGTGGTTCATCGGGGTTCAATTCCATCCTGAACTTAAGTCGCGGCCATTCGAGCCGCACCCGCTGTTTGCATCCTTTATCGGGGCAGCCGTCGAGCAGAGCCGGCTCGTCTGATTTTGCATTACTGATCTGCGAATCCCGTCGTCACAAATTTGCGCGAAAGTTATTTTCGCGCACCCGTTATTTCCGCAGAGACTATTTGTAACGCGCTGCGCGGCGCTGTGGATTTTGTTTGCTCGATTTTTACGCAACACCTTGAGGACAACATCAATGCGTTACATCACCACTGCCGCTTTCGCGCTCGCGATTGGCGGTCTCTTTGCTGTGAGTGCCGCCCAGGCGCAGGACATGACTCACAGCGCCGGCGGCCCGACGCAGATGGGTAACAACTGCTGGGTCTCGACAAGCAGCGACATGGGCTATGGCTATTGGTCGTCTTGCGCGAAGCCGGTGCGCGTCGCGAAGCGTTCGAAGAAGAAGTAACTTCGAATCCAAATAAAGCCGTGCCTCCGCCTGGAGGCGCGCCGCTTTTTCACGGCCGGCTTTGTTCGCGCACCTTCTGGATGCGCGGGCAGCCGGCCGTTTTCTGCACAGCCGATCCCGAAATATGTTAGGTCCCGCCAATGCCGGCGGGTCTCGATCATATCGTTCACGCGGTGCGCAACCTCGACGCAGGCGCCGATTTTTACCGCCGCATGGGTTTCACCGTCGGTGCGCGCAACACCCATTCGCAGGCGTGGGGTACGCAGAACCATATCGTCCAGTTGCCCGGCACGTTCATCGAATTGCTGGCGGTGAATGACACAAACGGAATCGCGCCGCACACACCACATTTCTTCTCGTTTGGTGCCTTCAACCGCGATTTCCTGGTCCGTGGCGAAGGGCTCTCGATGCTCGCGCTGGAGGGCCGGGGAGGCGCCGACGCCGATGCTTTCCGTGCAGCCGGCATCGGCGATTTTGACCTTTACGATTTCGAGCGCGAGGCCAAGCGTCCCGACGGCACCGCCGTGAAAGTTGCATTCACGCTCGCGTTTGCGCGCGACGAGAAAACGCCCGAAGCCGGATTCTTCACCTGCCGGCAGCGCTACCCCGAAAATTTCTGGAACGAGGCGTTCCAGATTCACGGCAATACCGCGCGCGGCGTTGCCGGCGTCGTCATCGTGGCAAACGATCCGGCTGTTCATCGCGATTTCCTCTGCGCATTTTCGGGCAGCGCGTGGGAACCGCGCGACGATGGCTTTGCTTTTATTACACCGCGAGGCGAAATCGGTGTGACGACACCGGCCGGATACTTCCGCCAATTCGGCATCGCACCGCCTGACGTGGCCGAGGGGGCGCGGCTCGCGGCCATGCGCTTTACGGTCGCCGACCTTGCCGCAGTCAGAATCACTCTCGAGGCCGGCAGAATTCCCGGCAAAACGGCGGGCGGGCTCATTGTGGTAGGACCGCAAACTGCCATGGGCGCCGCTTTGGCGTTCGAAACCATGGCCGGTCCCGCCGGTTGACCGGATCGCGGCGGGGCTTCATGGTCCGGCTATCCGGAGAGGGATTTAACGCTTGGACAAAGGCTTGCTTCCACACGCGACCGTCACGGTCGGCAACGTGCAATTCGGCAATGCGTTGCCGCTCGCGCTGATTGCCGGGCCGTGCGCGCTGGAAAGCCGCGCGCATGCGATCGAGATCGCGGCCGCGCTGAAGGAAATAACGAGCCGCGTCGGCATCAAGCTTGTTTACAAAACGTCATTCGACAAAGCCAACCGCACGTCGGCGGCCAGTGCACGCGGAATCGGACTCGATCAGGCGTTGCCGATCTTTGCCGAAATCCGCGAAAAGCTGGGCGTGCCGGTTCTGACCGATGTGCATGACGCCGAGCAATGCGCGCGCGCCGCATCCGCAGTCGATGTGCTGCAAATTCCCGCGTTTCTCTGCCGCCAGACCGACCTGCTGATCGCCTCCGCTAGGACCGGCAAGACCGTCAATGTGAAGAAAGGGCAATTCCTCGCGCCCTGGGACATGAAAAACGTGGTGCAGAAAATCACCGGCGCCGGGAACCAAAATGTTCTCGTCACCGAGCGTGGAGCCTCGTTCGGCTACAACACGCTCGTCTCCGACATGCGTGCGCTGCCGATTCTGGCGCGCGATACCGGCGCGCCGGTCATCTTCGACGCCACGCATTCGGTGCAACAGCCGGGCGGGCAAGGCACGTCGTCGGGTGGGGAACGCGAATTCGTACCGGTGCTGGCGCGCGCAGCGGTCGCGGTCGGCGTTGCCGGCGTGTTCATCGAAACGCATCAGGACCCCGATCGCGCGCCGTCCGATGGACCCAATATGGTGCCGCTCAAGGAGATGGAGCCGCTGCTGCGTCGTCTCGTCGAGTTCGATCGCCTCGCCAAGCGCTGACCTCTTACGTTTTCATCCGCAATGTCCCGTGAACTCAATTTGATGGCGTTCGTCGTGTTTGTGACGACGTTGTTCATGCGCACGGTCGATCCGATCATTCCGCAAATTGCCATCGGGCTCGGCGTCGCCGCGACCACCGCCGCGCTGCTGTCGAGCGGATTCACCTTGCCCTATGCGTTGATACAACCGCTGCTCGGCGCGCTCGCCGACATGCTGAGCAAGACGCGATTGATCATCGCCTGCATGGTGGGGCTGAGTGCGATCACGATCGTCGCCGGCTTTGCCACAAGTTTCGAGGTGATGATGGCGTGCCGCGTGCTGGCAGGCGTTGCCGCAGGCGGGGTTTTTCCGATTGCGCTCGCCATCACGGGCGACCGCGTGCCGGTGAAGCAGCGGCAGGTTGCTATCGGCCGAATTTTGTTTGCGGCAATGAGCGGCAATCTGCTCGGCGCGTCAGGCTCGGGCATCATTGCCGATCTGATCGGCTGGCGCAGCGTGTTCTTCGTCACCGCCGCCCTTGGCCTGTTCGCACTCGCCGTGGCAATCCCGAGTTTCCGCAGCATGAAGGAAGAGCCCGGCCATTTTGACTGGTCGACGTTCATTCCAAACTACCGCGCCGTATTTCGTAATCCGCTCGCGAAATACTGCTTTGGCGCGGTGTTCATGGAAGCGATTTTCATGTTTGGCGTGTTTCCCTACATGGCGACCCTGCTTCACACGGAAGGCGTTACGCGGGCGTCCATCGCCGGCATCGTGATCGCGGGATTCGGCGTCGGCGGTATCGGCTACACCCTGACGATATCGTGGCTGCTGCATTTCGGCGCGCAACGTTTGATGGCGACCGGAGGCATGATCATGGCGTGCTGTCTGGTCGTGATCTCGCTGCGCGTGCCGTGGCCAGTCGAGTTCGTGAATTTCATGGTGCTGGGTTTCGGCTTCTACACGATGCACGCATGTATTCAGGTCTTCGTCACCGAGTTGGCGCCGGCGGCGCGCGGCTCGGCAATGGCCGGACACTCGGCATTCTTTTTCCTCGGCCAGGCGATTGGACCCGTGATTTACGGGATCGGGCTGCAGAGCATCGGAATCACGCCGGTGCTGCTGACAGGCGCGGTCGTTCTGGCGATTACCGGTTGGATCTGCGCGCTGCGTTTGCGCCATCCCGCGCCGGCGATGAGCTAACCTCTGCCCCGATAGGGCGCGACGCCCTGATCCGGCACCCAGACGCCGGCCGGCAATTTTCCGGCCTGCCAGAACACGTCGATCGGCATGCCGCCGCGCGGATACCAGTAACCGCCGATCCGCAGCCACTTTGGCTTGAGCAGCGCGAAAATTTTCTTGCCGATCGCAACCGTGCAGTCTTCGTGGAAGGCGCCGTGGTTGCGGAAGCTCGCCAGATAAAGCTTCAGCGACTTCGACTCGATCAGGAGATTTCCGGGCACATAGTCGATAACCAGATGCGCGAAGTCCGGCTGGCCGGTGATCGGGCAGAGCGTGGTGAATTCCGGGGCTGTGAAGCGGGCGAGATAATTCGTGTCTGCGTGCGGATTGGGGACGCGGTCGAGCACGGCGTCCTTGGGGGATGCCGGAATAGGCGCGGGGCGCCCGAGCTGAAGCGGTTTCTTCGCCATGGGAACGACTATTGGCCCGCTTTCGCCGGGCATGACAAGTCCCATCGCTGCCTGTAGAAACGCGCCGGAAACCAGGACTCGGCAGGACTCCTAATGACCGCCATTACCGACATAATCGGCCGCGAAATCCTCGACAGCCGCGGCAATCCCACAGTCGAGGTCGACGTCGTTCTCGAGGACGGATCGAAGGGCCGCGCCGCCGTTCCTTCGGGCGCGTCGACCGGCGCGCACGAGGCGGTCGAGTTGCGTGACGGCGACAAGGCCCGCTACCTGGGCAAAGGCGTGCGCAAGGCCGTCGACGCGGTCAACGGTGAAATCTTCGACGCAGTCGGAGGCATGGACGCCGAAGCGCAGGCCAGGATCGACGAGACAATGATCTCGCTCGACGGCACGCCCAACAAAAGCCGGCTCGGCGCCAACGCCATTCTCGGCGTGTCGCTCGCGGTCGCCAAAGCCGCGGCTGCCGCCAAGAGGGCGCCGCTCTACCGTTATGTCGGCGGCACCGCCGCGCGGCTATTGCCGGCACCGATGATGAACATCATCAACGGCGGCGTGCATGCGGACAATCCGATCGACTTCCAGGAATTCATGATCATGCCGGTGGGCGCGGCTACTTTCGCGGACGCGCTGCGCGCCGGTTCGGAAATTTTCCACACGCTCAAGGCCGAGCTCAAAAAGGCGGGACACAACACGAACGTGGGCGACGAGGGCGGCTTCGCGCCTAACCTCCCGTCGGCGGAAGCCGCGCTCGATTTCGTCGTGAAGGCGATCGGAAAGGCCGGCTATACGGCGGGCAAGGATGTCGTGCTGGCGCTCGATTGCGCGGCGACGGAATTTTTCAAGGACGGCACGTACGTCTACGAAGGCGAAGGCAGGAAGCGTTCTGCAAAGGAGCAGGCGCAGTATCTTGCCGATCTGGTCGCGCGCTATCCGATCGTCTCGATCGAGGAC
>JBARCH010000101.1:0-13609 GCA_049793875.1 Pseudolabrys sp.
GTCACGGGGCAAGCATGAACTTCTCTTATCCGTTCATCCGCCGGCCGATCGCGACGACGCTGCTGGCGATCGGCCTCTTCCTCATCGGCGCGACCGCGTACAATCAGTTGCCGGTCGCCAGCCTGCCGACGGTGGAATTCCCGACCATCAGTATTTCCGCGAGCCGTCCCGGCGCCGATCCGAACACCATGGCGGCAACCATCGCGGCGCCGCTCGAGCGGCGGCTCGGCGAAATCTCGGGCGTCACCGAAATGACCTCGGTGAGTTCGCTCGGCTCCTCGCGCATCAGCGTGCAATTCGATCTTTCCCGCAGCATCGAGGGCGCGGCGCGCGACGTGCAGGCCGCGCTCAATGCCGCGCTCAGCGATCTGCCGGGTGATCTGCCGACGCTGCCCACATTCCGCAAGGTCAATCCCGCCGCCTCGCCGATCCTGATTTTGGCGCTGACATCGAAAGTGATCTCGCCCAGCGCAATCTATGACGCCGCCGACACCGTCATCGCGCAGCGCCTGTCGCAAGTGCAGGGCGTCGCCGACGTTACCGTCGCCGGCTCCGAGCAGCCGGCAATCCGCGTGCGCGTCGATCCGACCAAGCTGGCGTCGATGGGGCTCAATCTCGAGGATGTGCGCACGGCCATCGCCAATTCCAATGCGGTCGGCCCGCTCGGCACCTTCGACGGCAGCAGTCGCGCGGTCACCATCGGCATCAACGACCAGTTACGTGACCCGATCGACTACAACCCCGTCGTCGTCAAAACGGTGAATGGCAACGTCATCCGCCTGTCCGACATTGCATCGATCACGCCCGGCGTGCGCAATACACGTTCGGCCGGCTGGTTCAACCGCGACCCGTCGGTGCTGCTCATCATCACCAAGCAGGGCGACGCCAACGTCATCGACACGGTCGATGGCATCTACAAGTTGCTGCCGGAATTGCGGCAGTGGATTCCCGCCGGCCTTGAGATTTCGGTGCTGGCCGACCGCACGCAGACGATCCGGGCCAGCGTCAACGACATGCAGCTCACGCTCGCCGCCACCGCCTGCCTGGTGATGATGGTGGTGTTCCTGTTCCTGCGACGCACGGCGGCAACGATTGCCGCCGGCATCACGGTGCCGCTGTCGCTTGCCGGCACCTGCGCCGCCATGTGGGCTGCCGGATTTTCCATCGACAACCTCTCGCTGATGGCGCTCGCCGTGAGTGTCGGCTTCGTCGTGGACGACGCCATCGTCATGATCGAGAACGTCTTCCGCAACCTCGAGAAAGGCGACTCGCCGCTGCGCGCGACGCTCAAGGGCGCAAAGCAGATCGGTTTCACCGTCGTGTCGATCAGCATTTCGCTGATCGCCGCGTTCATTCCGCTGCTGTTCATGGGCGGCATCGTCGGCCGCCTGTTCCGCGAATTCTCAGTGACGCTCGCCTTCGCGATCGCCGTCTCGACGGTGGTCTCGCTGTCGGTGACGCCGATGATCTGCGCCTACTTTGTGCGGCAAGGCCCGAGCCCGAACGCGACATGGCTCGACCGGCTGGTCGAACGCACGCTTGACCGGCTGATCCGCTTCTATGCGCGCACGCTCGACATCGTGCTCGAACATCGCACGCTGACGCTGATCGTCTTCGTTGCGACCGTCGCGCTCACCGTCGGCCTCTATATCAAGACGCCCAAGGGTTATTTCCCGCAGGACGACACCGGCCTGATATTCGGCGGCACGGAAGCATCCACCGACATTTCCTATGAAGCGATGGAAAAGCTGCAGTTGCAGGCAATGGACGTGGTGCTGGCCGATCCCGCCGTGGCGGGACTCGGTTCGTCGGTCGGCTCCTCCGGCGGCAATGCGTCGGTCAATCGCGGGCGGCTGTTCATCAGCCTCAAGCCGCTCGACCAGCGTAATGGCGAAAGCAGCCAGCGCGTGATCGCGCGCATGCGCGCCAAACTCAACCAGATTCCCGGCATCCGCACGTTCATGGTGCCATCGCAGGATTTGCGCGTCGGCGGGCGGCAAAGCGACTCGCAGTATCAATTCACGCTGTGGAGTTCCGACATCGACGAGTTGCAGCATTGGGTGCCGCTTGTGCTCGACCGCGTGAAACAGATTCCCGGTGTCATCGACGTCACCACCGACCGCGAACAAGGCGGGCTGCAGGCCGATGTCGTCATCGATCGGCCGACGGCGTCACGGCTCGGCGTGCGCATCCAGGATATCGACAACGCGCTTAATGATGCCTTTTCACAGCGGCAGATTTCGACCATCTACACGCAACGCAACCAGTATCGCGTCATTCTCGAAGTCGATGGCAATTACAGCCGCGACCCGACCGATCTGACGCAGCTTTACGTTTCAGGAAAGAACAACACGCAGGTGCCGCTGTCCACGGTCGCGCGCTTCGAGCGTTCGATCGCACCGCTGGTGGTCAATCATCAAGGCCAGTTCCCATCGACCACCATCACCTACAATCTCGCACCCGGCACGGCGCTGGAGGATGCTACCGCCGCTATCCAGCAAGCCGTCGGCGGGATGCACATTCCCGACACCCTCCACACCGACTTTGCCGGCGACATCAAGGCGTTTCAGCAATCGGCCGGCCAGCAGCCACTGTTGATCGCGGCGGCGCTGATCGCCGTCTATATTGTGCTCGGCGTGCTGTACGAGAGCCTTGCACATCCACTCACCATCATCTCGACGCTGCCACCCGCCGGGCTTGGCGCGTTGCTGGCGCTGCAGGTGTTCCATACCGAACTGACCGTGATCGCCTTCATCGGCATCATCCTGCTGATCGGCATTGTGAAGAAGAACGGCATCATGTTGGTCGACTTTGCGCTCGACGGCGAACGCAGGCGTGACTTGCCGCCGGCGCAGGCAATCCGCGACGCCTGCCTCGAACGCTTCCGGCCCATCATGATGACAACCCTGGCCGCCGCGCTCGGCGCCCTGCCGCTGGTGATCGCGAGCGGCCCCGGTTCGGAATTGCGGCGTCCGCTCGGCATCACCATCATCGGCGGCTTGATCGTGTCGCAGGTGCTTACGCTCTACACGACGCCGGTGATTTACCTGATGCTCGACAAATTGCATCGCCGGCTCGGCGGCCAGTCGCATACGTTCTTCCGCCGCCCGCCTTTGCCGTCAGGCCAACCGGCGGAATAATATTTCACGAATAGCGACGGCTACAGTACACCACGGCCGTCGATAAAACTGAAATTGAAATTGAAAATTGTTTCTCCGCCCGCTCGTCGCGGTACGATGACACGTCATGCCTTACGCCCTATAGAACAGGTTGGGCGTGCAACGACTGTGCGAGGTTTCGATGAATCTATTTCGGGGGCTGGAAGGACATAATCGTTCGCTGGTAAAAGCGATTACGTGGAGAGCCACCGGCTCCATCGATACATTCGTCATCAGCTATATTCTGACCGGTCATTTGAAGGTTGCGGGCTCGATCGCGGGGACTGAGCTGCTGACCAAGGTCGTGCTGTATTATTTTCACGAACGTATCTGGGCGGTGATTTCCTGGGGCCGCCGCAGTTAGGCGGCACCGCTCTGCAACCCGCTAAACGCCGAGGTAGCGGTGCTGAACGTCCGGTGCGGCCGCAAGCTCCGGCGACGAGCCCTTCCACACCACGCGCCCGCGCTCGATCAGGAAATGCCGGTCGGCCACCTGCATAAGCGCGCCGACATTCTTGTCGATCACCAGAATTGAAAGCCCGTCTGCTTTCAACCGCGCAAGACAGCGCCAGATTTCCGCGCGGATCAGCGGCGCCAGGCCTTCGGTCGCCTCGTCAAGGATAAGCAAACGCGGATTGGTCATCAGCGCGCGGCCGATCGCCAGCATCTGCTGCTCGCCGCCGGACAACTGGCTGCCCATGTTGTCGCCGCGCGTCGAGAGGCTCGGGAAAAGCGCGTAAATTCTGGCGAGCGTCCAGCCGTCGTTCCCCGTCGCCGTCGCCAGCAAATTCTCGCGCACGCTCAGATTCGGGAAAATCTGCCGTCCCTCCGGCACCAGACCGATGCCGCGCTTGGCGATCCTGTAGGACGGCAGCGCGCGGATGTTCTCGCCGCCGAAGCGGATCGCGCCCGCGCGTGCCGGCGTCAGGCCCATGATCGAACGCACCGTCGTGGTCTTGCCCATGCCGTTGCGGCCCATTAGCGTCACCATCTCGCCGGGCATGATGGTGAGCGACAGGCCGAACAGCACCTGGCTCAGGCCGTAACAGGTTTCGATGCCGTCGACGTCGAGCAGCGGTTCAGCCATGGGCCTCTCCCACGGCCTCGGTTTCGCCGAGATAGGCCTCGCGCACCTGTGCATTGGCGCGAATGTCCTGCGGCGCCCCCGACGCGATCACGCGGCCATAGACAAGAACGGTGATGCGGTCGGCGAGCGCGAACACCGCCTCCATGTCGTGCTCGACCAGCAGGATCGTGAGTTCGCCTTTGAGCGCGCGCAACATGCTCACCATGCGCGCGGATTCCTCCGGGCCCAATCCCGCCATCGGTTCGTCGAGCAGCAGCATGCGCGGATTGCCGGCAAGCGCCATCGCCAATTCCAGTTGCCGGTGCTCACCGTGACTCAAGGCAGACGCCGGCCAATCGGCGCGGTCGCTGAGGCCCACGCGCGCGAGCGCCTTGTGCGCGGGGTCACGCAGTTCCGGCTCGCGCCGCGCATTGCGCCAGAAACGAAACGAATGCCCGGCGTGGGCCTGCACCGCCAGCGTCACGTTGTCGAGCACGCTGAGATCGAGAAACAGCGACGTGATCTGGAAAGAGCGTGCAAGCCCCAGCCGGCTGCGCCGGTACATCGCCAGCGCGCCGATGTCGCTGCCGGCAAAACGGATGCGGCCGCTGTCGTGTGCGAGTTGCCCCGCAAGCTGCGCGATCAGCGTGGTCTTGCCGGCGCCGTTCGGCCCGATGATGGCGTGCAGCTCGCCCTTTTCGATCGTGAGCGACAGATCGTCGGTCGCGACGATGCCGCCGAACCGCTTGAGCAGCGCGTCCACGTGCAAAAGCGCCTCAGCCATGACGCACCTTCGCCAGCAAACCGTCGATGCCGCCGCGCGCAAACAGCACGACCAGCAGCAACAACGGGCCTAGGATGATTTGCCAGTATTCGGTAATGCCGGAGAGCGCTTCCTCCAGCACCAGCAGCGCCACGGCGCCAATCAGCGGTCCGAAGATCGAGCCCATGCCGCCAAGCACCACCATGACGATGAGATCGCCGGAGCGCGTCCAGTACATCATCGCGGGGCTGACGAAGTCGGTGTGGTTTGCGAGCAGTGCACCAGCCAGCCCGCACATCGTCCCGGCGATGACGAAACACACCAGCCGGTAGCGATACGTCGGAAACCCGATCGCGCGCATGCGGATGTCGTTCGAGCGCGATCCCCGCACCACCATTCCAAAACGCGAATTGATGATCCGCCAGACAAGATAGATGCAGGCGAGCAACAGTACGAAACAGATGTAATAGAATTCGATCTTGTTCGACAGATTGAGCAAGCCGCCGAACTGGCTGCGCTTGTAAATCGTCAGCCCATCGTCGCCGCCGTAGCGCGCGAGACCGCCGACGACGTAATAGGCCATCTGCGCGAACGCCAGCGTGATCATGATGAAATAGACGCCACGCGTGCGCAGCGACAATGCGCCGATGACCAGCGCAAACAGCGCGGACGCGGCCAGCGCAACCGGCCACTGAATGAAGCCGGAATAAATGCCCTCATGCGCGAGCATGCCGACCGCGTAGCCGCCGATGCCGAGATAGGCGGCGTGACCGAAGCTCATCATGCCGCCATAGCCGAGAAGCAGATTGAGGCTGGTCGCCGCCACCCCGAGTATGATGATGCGCGTGAACAGCGTGACGACGAAACGGTCGCCGGTTACGACCGCATAGACCGGCAGCAGTGCCAGCACGAGCAGCAGTGCGGCAACAAATACGGTCCTCGCGTCGAGCCGGATATTCATTTGTTGCCGGCCGCCGAGAACAACCCTTCGGGCTTCACCACCAGCACGACCGCCATCAGCAGATAAATCAGCATCGAGGAGAGCGCCGGCGCGGCCGTCGCCGCCGCTTCTTTCGATAAAACCGCCTTCAGGAAGTCGGTGAAGTAAGCGCGGCCGAGTGTATCGATGAAGCCGACAAGGAGGGCCGCAACAAAGGCACCGCGTATCGAGCCAATGCCGCCGATCACGGTAATGACGAAAGCGAGAATGAGGATGTTCTCGCCCATGCCGATCTGAACGGTGAGGATCGGCGCCTGCATCAGGCCGGCCAGCCCCGCGAGCGCGGCACCGAGACCGAACACGAGCGTGAACAGCAGCTTGATGTTGACGCCAAGCGCGCCAACCATTTCGCGGTTGGACGCGCCGGCGCGGATCAACATGCCGAGCCGCGTGCGCATGACGAGGAAATACAGAAACGCCGCGACCGTCAGCGCCACCACGATGATCGAAAACTTGTAGGCGGAATACTGAAACCCCGGCAGAATCTGAATCGACGTGTTGAGCCATGACGGCAGCGGCAGGCTCAAGCCCTCCGGCCCCCACACGAGCCGCACCAACTCATCGAAAAACAGAATGAGGCCGAACGTCGCCAGTACGTGATCGAGATGATCGCGGCCGTAAAGCCTACGCATCACAATCACCTCCACCGCCATGCCGACCACGAGCGTCGCCGCCAGCGCCAGCACGGCGCCCAAAACGAAGCTCCCGGTCCACGCCGCGAAGGTCGCGGCGAAATAGGCGCCGATCATGTAGAGCGACCCGTGCGCGAGGTTCACCAGATCCATGATGCCGAACACCAGCGTCAGCCCCGCCGCCAGCAAAAACAGCAGCAGGCCGAATTGCAGGCCGTTCAGGCATTGCTCGATGAAAAGGGTCATTGGAGCAAATTATCGCGTGACATTTAAACCCGTCATTCCGGGGCGCGTCCGGAGGCCGCGAACCCGAAATCCATGCTCCGCAGCGCCGGGATTATGGATTCCGGGCTCGCTCGCTTTGCTCGCGCCCCGGAATGACAAGAATGAAAGACGGCAGAAACGCCGAGCGCTTCTGCCGTCCCGCATCGCATGCCCTGGATCACTTCATCGGGCATTTGCCGTGGAAGTTATCCTGGCTGTCCTTCACGATGGTAGCGACGGTCTTGAGCACGAAATTGCCGTCCTTATCCTTCACCGCCTCTTGCAGATAGAAGTTCTGGATCGGCACGTGATTGTTCCCGAATTTGAAGTTGCCGCGCACGGATTTGAAATCCGCCTTCTCCAGCGCCTTCTGCACCGCCGCCTTGTCGCTCACCTTGCCCTTCACCGCGGCAACGGCCGAGGCGATCAGGTTGGCCGCATCGTATGATTGCGCGCCGTAGAACGACGGACGGTGGCCGGGATACTTCTTGATGTAGTCGGCGACGAATTTCTCGTTCGCCGCGTTCGGCAGGTCGTTCACCCACTCCTGCGCACCGGGCACGCCGACCGCGAGATCCTTCTGCAAGGGCAGCGTCGTCTCGTCGATGGTGAATGCGGTGTAGAGCGGGATTTTGCCCTTCATGCCGGCCTGCGCGTATTGCTGGAGAAATTGCACCCCCGCCTTGCCCGGATAGAACACGAAGATCGCGTCGGGATTGGCAGCCTTGGCCTTGGCCAACTCGGCGGAGAAGTCGAGTTGCGACGGCCATGTGGTCAGTTCCTGGCCGACGACCTTGCCCTTGAAGGTCGAGGCGACGCCGGCCAGCATGTCCTTGCCGGCGGCATAGTTCGGGCCGATCAGGAAGGCGGTCTTCACGCCCTTCTGGTTCATGTAAGTGCCCATCGCCTGCGGCGTCTGGTCGTTATTCCACGAGGTCGAGAACACCGTCGGCGAGCACAGTTCGCCCGCGACCTGCGACGGGCCGGCATTGGCGATCACCAGGAAGGTCTTCGAGTCGACGATCGGCTTGAGCGAAGCCAGCAGTACGTTCGACCAGATGTAACCGGCGATGAAATCGACATGATCGGATTCGATCAGCTTGTCGGTTTTCTGCTTGCCGATTTCCGGCTTGAAGCCGTCGTCCTCATAGATCACCTCGACCGGCAGCCCGCCCATCTTGCGACCCATGTGATCGAGCGCGAGTTCGAACGAGTTGCGCATGTCGTTGCCGATCGACGCAACCGGGCCGCTGAACGTGCTGACGAAACCGATTTTGATGGATTTGTTCTGGGCCATCGCCGGACCCATCGCGAGCAATAGAGCGGTGCCCGCAGCCAGTGCTGCCTTACGCATCGTTTCCTCCCCGAGGCCTTTTTCGGCCCTTTGCGTGTGGGGCTAATTTACCGGCATCCGCGCCAAAAGGTCCACCGTTGCGAAAGTATGACCTTCCTTTGCCGGGCGGGGGCGGACGAAGCCGCGCTCCGGAAATGACCGGGAAAGCTGGAAATTCCCGACTATTGGCGGGGGTCAGCGGCGGGTGGCACGCACCAGCCGTCCGGCAGACGCGGCTTTCCGCCACCCCTCACCTGTTGTTATGACTGAGCGGCACCAGTGGGAGAGCAGGCGCAATGACTTCCAGCATGCAGGGCGTGATGCGGCCCTCGATCTATCGATTCAAGCTCGGCAACTTCGAAATCACCAACATCCTCGACGGCGCCATCGTGCGTGAAAACATGGCCGGCAGCTTCGGCGGCGGCCAGCCGCCTGAGGTCGCGCAGGAACTTGCCCGCGCCAATCGCATCGGCCCGGACAGATACGAGCACCCGTTCGTGCAGACCGTCGTCAACACCGGCAAGGAACTCATCCTGTTCGATACCGGCAATGGCCAGCTTGCGCGCGACATTCCCGCCATGCGCGGGCGCCTGCCGGACGGCAATCTGCGCGCGCTGCTCGCAACCGCCGGCTACCGGCCGGAAGACATCGACATCGTCGTCATCACGCATGGGCATCCCGACCACATCGGCGGTCTCGTCGCG
Organism: Pseudolabrys sp.; assembly: GCA_049793875.1. GTDB lineage: Bacteria > Pseudomonadota > Alphaproteobacteria > Rhizobiales > Xanthobacteraceae > Pseudolabrys. The sequence goes on from JBARCH010000101.1 coordinate 8,921, forward strand.
GACGGCCAGCCGGCATTCCCGAACGCGCGTTACGTTTTTGGCGCTGCCGAATTCGATTTCTGGAAGCGCGGCGAGAATATTCGGGAGGCGCGCGTCGGCACACGCAACCTTTTCATGAAACTCGCGGTGCCGCTGGCGGAGAAATCCACGTTCGTGAAGCCGGGCGACGAGATTGCTTCCGGCATCCGCGCGGTCGACGCCTTTGGCCATTCACCTGGGCTTCTGGCTTACATGTTCGACAGTCAGGGCAAGCAATTGTTGCTGTGGGCCGATGTCGTCATTCATTACGTGATGTCGATGCAGCGGCCGGAATGGCAGATCGACGTCGACGACGACAAGGAAAAGGCCGTCGCCACGCGCAAGCGCATCCTCGACATGGTCGCGACCGACAAGCTCTGGGCGATCGGCTATCATCTGCCCTTCCCGTCCGTCGGCTTCGTCGAGAAATCGCAAGGCGTGCATCGCTGGATGCCGGCGAGCTATCAGTTGAACATGTGAGCCGAGGAGTGCGGTTGTGAGTACCGGAAAGCCCGCGCTGGATCGCAGTTATGACGGCATCATCATCGGCGCCGGCCATCACGGGCTGATTCTCGGCACCTATCTCGCGCGCGCCGGGCTGAACATTTTGCTGGTGGAGCGGCGGCTCACATACGGCGGCGGGCTATGCACGCGCGAAGTGACGCTGCCCGGTTTTTATCACAACCTGCATTCGATCAATCACTTCCACATCAGCGAGACGCCGTGGTTCAAGGATCTGAATCTCGGCGAGCGCGTGACTTACATCACGCCGCGCTACGAATTCGGGCAGGCGCACAGCGACGGCAGCGCGCTGGTGCTGGGGCGCGATCTGGAAGAATCGCTCGCCAACATCGCGCGCTTCTCGAAGAAGGATGCCGAGACGTTCCGCGAATGGAATCGCAAGGCTGAAAAAATCACCGCGCAGATTTTCCTGCCCGAGCGTTACGCCGAGCCGTTGCCGCAGGGCGAACGTGAAGCGCTGCTCAACCGCACGGCGCTGGGCCGCGAATTCCTCGCGATGGCGAGCCGGCAGCCGCTCGATGTCGTGCGCGAATTGTTCGAGAACGAGCATGTTCGGCTTCTGTTTTTGTTCAAGGTGTCGCTGTTCGGCACCTGGCTCGTCGATACGCTGTCGAAGACCTCGCCGATGGGTTCGGTGATCCGCGCCTTCGATCTCGAGAGCGGCTATCAGCTTTGCCAGGGCGGCTCGTTCAATCTGGCGCGTGGGCTGATGGAAGCCTTCATCGCCGCCGGCGGCACCTTCCAGCCGCAAGTGCGTATCGACAGGATCGTGGTCGAGAACGGCAAGGCAACCGGCATCGCGCTCGACGACGGCCGCACGGTGCGCGCCCGGCAGTTTGTCGCCTCGACACTGGACGTGCATCAGACTTTCGAAAACCTGATCGGACGCGCGCAGTTGCCCGCGGATTTCCTGAAGAAACTCGACAGCTTCCAGTACACGGCCTGGAGCCTGTTCGGCCTGCATCTGGCGCTCAACGAAAGCCCGCGTTTTGCGGCGGAAAAATTCGATCCCAACATCAACCGCTCGCTGAAATGGAGCATCGGCGCGGAAACGATGGAGGATTTGTTCTCCGCGCATCAGGATGTGCAGGCGGGCCGCGTGCCGAAGGTCGTGCAATTCGGCTCGGGGCCTTTAAGCCTGCTCGATCCGACGCAGGCGCCGCCCGGCAAGCACACCACCTATTGCTGGCACGTGATGCCGCTCGAGCCGAAGCTCGGCGGCCAAAGCTACGAAAACTTCAAGGAAGAATTCGCCGACCGCATCGTCGAATGCTTCGCGCGCTATTGCCCGAACATGACGGAAAAGAACATTCTCGGGCGTTACATCTACACGGGCCGCGAATACGTGCAGGAGATGATCAACATGCGCGGCGGCGACATCTTCATGGGCGCGTTCAACGCCGAGCAGGTGATGTACAACCACTTCGGCTATCGCTCGCCGATTCCGAATCTCTACAGCGCCGGCTCGGCCGGCCATCCGGGCGGCGCGATTTCCGGCGGCGCCGGCTATATCAGCGCTTCGATCATCGCGGACGACCTCGGCATCGAGCCGTGGTGGAAACCGTGGAGCGCGCGCGAGGCGCTGGAGCGGCTCCCGCAACTGGAACGAGGCGCGGCATGAGCATCGAGTCTTCCCTGAAAGGCCGCGTCGCCATCATCACCGGCGCGGGGCAAGGCATCGGCCGCGCCTTCGCCAGGGCATTCGCCGCCGCCGGCGCGGTCGCGGTGATCGCCGAGCGCAACGAAACCACGGCGGCGTCCGTTTCAGCCGAAATCATGAAAGCCGGCGGTCAATCGCTGGCAATCAAGACCGACGTCGCCGACGAAGCCTCGATCGAGGAAATGGTCGGACTCGTCGAAAGCAATTACAGCCGCGTCGACATCCTCATCAACAACGCCGGAATTTTCTCCACGCTGGAAATGCGGCCCTTCGACAAGATTCCGGTGAAGGAATGGGAAGAGGTGCTGCGCGTCAACCTGACCGGTCCGTTCCTCTGCGCCCGCGCGGTGTTGCCGGCGATGCGGCGCGCGAAATGGGGCCGCATCATCAACGTCGCGTCCGGCGCGGTGCGTCTCGGCCGGCCGAATTACCTGCACTACATCGCCACCAAATCGGCGCTCGCCGGCATGAGCCTGTCGATGGCGCGCGAGCTTGGCGCCGACAACATCACCGTCAACGCCATCCTGCCGGGCGCGACCTTCACCGAGATCGAGCGCAAGACCGTGACGCCGGAGCAAAAGCAGCGCATCATCTCCATGCAATGCATCCCGCGCGCGGAAACGCCGGAAGACCTCGTCGGAACGGCGCTGTTCCTCGCCTCGGACGCGTCCGCTTTCGTCACCGGGCAGAGCATCAATCTTGACGGAGGCGTAACCGGCTCATGAACGCTTCTTCCACGCCTACCGTCGCCATTATTGCGCCCGGCAACATGGGCGCCGCCGTCGGCCGTTGTCTCGCCCAGCGCGGCGTGAAAGTTCTCACCTCGCTTTCGGGCCGCAGCGAAGCGAGCGGCAGACGCGCGCGCGAGGCCGGCATGACCGCCGTCTCCGACACGCAACTGACCGAAGCCGATTTCCTGCTGTCGATCGTGCCGCCGGGCGAAGCGCTCGCGCTGGCAAAGCGGCTGAACGGCGTGCTCACCGCCGCCAACAAAAAGCCCGTTTACGTCGATTGCAACGCGGTCAGTCCCCGCAGCGCCGACGGCATCGCGGCGGCTGTCGCAAGGACCGGCTGCGCCTTCGTCGATGCCGGCATCATCGGCCCGCCGCCGAAACCCGGCGGCACCAAAACGAAATTCTACGCCTCCGGCCCCGCCGCCGCCGATTTCGCCAGGCTCAACGATCACGGGCTCATCGTGCGCGTGCTCGAAGGTCCGCTCTCGACCGCCTCCGCGCTGAAGATGTCCTATGCCGGCGTCACCAAGGGCTTCACCGCGCTCGGCGCCGCCATGATGCTGGCCGCAAGCCGCGCGGGATCGGCGGAAGCGCTGAAGGCGGAACTGGCCGAAAGCCGCCCCGATCTGCTCGGTTATCTGACGCCGCAAATTCCCGGCATGTATTCCAAAGCCTATCGCTGGGTGGCCGAGATGGAGGAGATCGCCGATTTCATCGGCGAGGATCATCCCGAAAACGAAATGATGCGGGCGGCCGCGCGCTTCTACGAGCGCATCGCCGCCGACCATGCCGGCGGCAACGAAGAAACCGGCGCGCTCGACAAATTCCTCAAGCGATAGACGCGTGATGGCGGAAGAAGAAGAACCATCGCTGCGAGAGCCGGCCGTCGTCACGACACGACGTGGGGGCTATCGCATCCTGCGGCTCAACCGGCCGCACCGGCTCAACGCCTTCAACGAATCGATGCATCTCGCCCTGCGCGTCGCGCTGATGGAGGCGGAAGCCGACAAGGATTGCCGCGCGCTGGTCATCACCGGCTCGGGCCGCGGCTTCTGCACCGGCCAGGACCTTACCACGAGGCTTGCCAAGGAGCCTGGCGAAGCGCGCGTGCTCGGCGGCGCGCTCGAGGCTTATTACAATCCGCTCGTGCGCCGCATTCGCGCGATGCCCTTCCCGGTCGTCGCCGCGGTGAACGGCGTCGCCGCCGGTGCGGGCGTCAACATCGCACTGGCCTGCGACATCGTCATCGCCGCGCGCTCGGCAACGTTCGTGCAGGCTTTCGCGCTCATCGGCCTCATTCCCGATTCTGGCGGCACGTGGTTTCTGCCGCGGCTTGTCGGCAGCGCCCGCGCGCGGGGCTTGGCGATGCTCGCCGAGCCGCTGACCGCCGACGACGCGGAAAAATGGGGAATGATCTGGAAAACGGTCGATGACGACCGCCTCGAAATCGAAACCGCCACCGTCTGCCAGCGCCTCCTGCGCATGCCGGCGAAGGGTCTTGCATTGATCAAGCGCGCGCTCGATACCTCAGCCGGCAACAGCCTCGATACGCAGCTCGATCTCGAACGCGACCTGCAGCGCGAAGCGAGCATGAACCCCGACTACCAGGAAGGCGTCCGTGCCTTCCTGGAGAAACGAAAACCGAAATTTTCCGACCGAAGGTGAACGCGATATGTCCAACAAACCAGCTCTGCGCATCGGCATCGCCGGCCTCGGCGCGGTCGGCCTTGAAGTCGCGCGGCGGCTGATCGACGG
>JBARCH010000102.1:0-26750 GCA_049793875.1 Pseudolabrys sp.
TGCCGGATCGGCCGGCGCGGCCGGTGCGGCCGATACGGTGGACGTAATCGTCCGGGTGATGCGGCACATCGAAATTGAAGACATGACTCACTTCGGGGATGTCGAGACCGCGTGCGGCGACGTCCGACGCAATCAGCAGCTTGGCCTCCCCCTTGCGGAAAGCGTCGAGTGCAGCGGTGCGCGCGGATTGATCCATATCACCGTGCAGCGCAACCGCGTTGAATTTGTGCCGCAGCAGCGAGCGGTGCAGTTGCGCAACTTCTCGCTTGCGGTTGCAGAATACGATGGCGTTCTTGAAGCTATCGGCCGAGTGGATCAGGTTGCGCAGTGTTTCGCGCTTCTCGTGCGGATCGCGGCCGGTAGCAACGAGTTGCTGGGTGATCGTGGTTGCGGTGCTGGCCGGTTTGGAAACTTCCACCCGTATCGGATTGTGGAGGAAAGTGTCGGCAATGTGCTGGATTTCCGTCGGCATGGTCGCAGTGAAAAACAGCGTTTGCCGAGTGAAGGGAACCAGCTTGCCGATGCGCTCGATGTCGGGGATGAAGCCCATGTCGAGCATGCGGTCGGCTTCGTCGATTACGAGCAGTTCGACGCCGGAAAGCAGAAGACGCCCGCGCTCGGAATGATCAAGCAGGCGCCCGGGTGTTGCGATCAATACATCGACGCCGCGGACCAGCTTGGCGTCTTGATCGTCAAACGAAACACCGCCGATGATGAGTGCGACGTTGAGTTTGTGGTTCTTGCCGTACTTCTCGAAGTGCTCGACAACTTGCGCGGCGAGTTCGCGCGTCGGCTCGAGGATGAGTGTGCGCGGCATGCGAGCGCGAGCGCGGCCCTTCTCGAGCATGGTGAGCATCGGCAACACGAAGGCAGCGGTCTTGCCGGTGCCGGTCTGCGCGATGCCGAGCACGTCGCGCCGCGTCAGCACGTGCGGGATGGCTTGCTCTTGGATGGGGGTGGGGGTCTTGTAACCGGCCGTATCAATGGCTGCGAGAACCTTGTCGGACAGGCCGAGATGGGAAAAGGACATAAAGCCTCTAGGCGGCCGCCCGAAGCCGCGCCGGATGAAAAACGGGTTGCGATGCGCGGGGGCGACGGCCGAATCTTGCGTTCAAACCGTTCGACTGGAACATAGGGTCGCAAGGGCGAAAGTCAATGCATCGACAGGGCAATAAGTCGTATTAATTCTTAATGTTTTCGGCCTTCCGGAGGATGAGAATGACGCAACCCGTTCCGATCGTTCTGGTTCCCGGCCTGACATGCAGCGCGCGGCTCTTTACGCCGCAACTTCCTGTGCTTTGGCCTATCGGCCCGGTGACGTTTGCCGATCATCGACACGACGACAGCATGGAAGCGATTGCGAAACGCATCCTGGCGAACGCGCCGCCCTCGTTCGCGCTCGCCGGCCTCTCGATGGGCGGCTATATCGCATTCGCCATGATGCGGCTTGCGCCGGAGCGGATAGCACGTCTCGCATTGCTCGATACCTCCGCCCGCGCCGACACGCCGGAGCAGGTGACGATGCGCAAGACCCAGATCGCGATGGTGCAGGAAGGCCGCTACACGGAAATTTCCGAACTCTCGATGCCACGTTACATTCACGTCAATCGGCAGAACGACGAGTCGCTGAAAACGATCGTGCGTCAGATGGCGCAAGAAACCGGTGCGCAAGCCTTCGTTCGCCAGATGACGGCGATCATGACGCGACTGGATTCGCGCCCACTGCTATCGTCAATCAAATGCCCGACGCTGATGCTGGTCGGCGATGGCGACGTCGCGACGCCGCCGGAACTCGCGCATGAAATCGCTAATGGCATTGCCGGCGCCAAACTGGTCGTCATCCCCGACTGCGGCCATCTCTCGACGCTGGAGCGCCCCGAACCGGTGAATGCGGCGCTTGCCGAGTGGCTGGCGGGCTGAGTTATCCCAGCCTTTCCGGCAATTGTTCCTTTGCGCCGGGCGCGGTTGATCCTATAGGACAGATGTTTTCGTGGAATCATTTTATGCGCACGCAAGTCGGCATCATCGGAGCGGGCCCTGCTGGGCTGATGCTCGCGCGCCTGCTGCAACTCGCCGGCATTGAATCCATCATCATCGAGAACCGCAGCCGCAGCTATTGTGAAAGCCGAATCCGTGCCGGTCTGATCGAGCAATGGGCGCACGACATGCTGATCGAGATCGGTGTCGGCGAGCGCATGAAGCGGGAAGGTCTCCATCACCGCGGCATCAAATTGAACTTCGGCGGCTCGTTGCACCCGATCGATTTCGGCGAGATGGTCGGCAAGGGTGTGATCATTTACGGTCAACAGGAAATCGTCAAAGACATGATCGAAGCGCGGCTCGCGAGCGGCGCGCCGATCTATTTCGAAGTCGAGGATACCAGCATTCACGACATCGACGGCAAGAAGCCGAAGATCCGTTTCCGGCACGAGGGAAAGGCGCAGGAAATCGAATGCGACTTCATTGGCGGCTGCGACGGCTTCCATGGCATCTGCCGGCCGAGCATCCCGGAAGGCGTGCTGACGACCTACGACCGCGACTATCCGTTCGGCTGGCTCGGCATATTGGCGGATTCGCCGCCGCCCGATGACGAGCTGATCTACTCCTATAACGACCGCGGCTTTGCGCTTTTCACGATGCGCTCGCCGACCCTGGCGCGGCTTTATTTCCAATGCGCGCCGGACGAAGATATCGCGAAGTGGCCGGACGAAAAAATTTGGCAGGAGTTGCACGCCCGGCTCGGCGGAGCGCGCAAGCTGCAGGAAGGCGAGATCCTGCAGAAGGGCGTTACGCCCATGCGCAGCTTCGTGATTGAGCCGATGCAATTCGGCCGTCTGTTCCTCGCCGGCGACAGCGCACACATCGTGCCACCGACCGGCGCCAAGGGCATGAACCTCGCTTTCGCCGACGTGCGGGTGCTGGCGCGGGCGTTTGCCGAATTTTACCGAGCGGGCAAAACCGAGCAACTCGATGGCTATTCGCAGAAGGTTTTGCCGCGCGTATGGAAGGCGCAGCGTTTTTCCTGGTGGATGACGCAAATCCTGCATCACTTCCCGCACGAGAATGCGTTCGACCGGCGGCGCCAACTGGCCGAATTGAATTATCTTGTCAGTTCGCGCGCGGCGATGACGACCCTTGCCGAGAACTACGCCGGCCTGCCGATCGACTAGTTTTCCTTGATGGCTGTGCGCAGTGGGCGACTGATCAGCGCGATGGCCGTTCCGGCGATTGCGGCGATGACTGCGCACATCAGGAAGAATTTCCCCTTGTCCATCGACGACCACAGGGTGCCGAGATAACCGGCGAGGAAATTGCCGGTGAAGCTCGTCGCCAGCCAGAGGCCCATCATCATCGACAGAACCTGCGCCGGCGCCACCTTGGTGACGAGGGAGAGGGAAGTGGGCGACAGATAAAGTTCGCCGACGGTCAGCACTGCAAAATAGGCGAATAACCATAGCCAGCTTGCTTTGCCCATGCCGGCAAAATGCGCTGCGGCAAACAGTACAAGAAACGATGCCGCATTGAGGAAGCAGCCGATCGCCAGCTTGGTAACCGTCGAGGGCTCGCGCGCACCTTGCCGCCGCCACAGCGCGATGACGAAAGGCGTGAAAGCGAAAATCATGAACGGGTTTAGCGCCTGGAACCAGGTGACGGGAATGTCGCCATGCCAGAACAACAGATCGATGCTGCGATCGGTAAAGCCGTCGGCCCACAGCACGATGGTGTTGCCTTGCTGCTCGTAAGTGGCCCAGAAAAGAGTCACCGGCAGGAACAGGACGAGCAGCGCGGCTATGGCGCGCCAGTCGGCTTTCGTGAGGCGCGCCGACGCGCCGGACGTGTGGCTGCTTGTGAACTGGTCGGGCGGTAAAGTGCGCGTTGCGTAAAGGTAGATGAGCAACCCTGCGGTCATGCCGACGCCGGCGGCCGCAAAGCCGTAGTGCCAGCCGTATTGCTCGCCCAGTGTGCCGCAGACAAGCGGCGCCAAAAACGCACCGAGGTTGATGCCGACATAAAAGATCGAGAAAGCGCGGTCGCGGCGGCGGTCGCCGGCTGCGTAGAGCGTGCCCACTTGCGTTGAGATGTTGGGTTTGAACGCGCCATTGCCGAGAATGAGGACGAGCAGCGCCAGCAGGAATAGCCGCTCGAACGCCATCATGAAATGGCCGACAGCCATCAGCGCCGCGCCGATGATGACGGTACGGCGCTGGCCGAGCACGCGATCGGCAAGCAGGCCGCCGAAGATCGGCGTGAGATAAACGAGGCCGGTATAGAAGCCATAGATCTGCGAAGCCAGCGGCTGCAGGTCGAGCGGACCGAACACGGCCTCAAGTGCCGAACGGAACACTGCGAAGCCAAAGACATCGTCAACGTGCGGCTGCAACAACAGATATTTGATCATGTAAAGGACGAGCAGCGCGCGCATCCCGTAATAGGAAAAGCGTTCCCACATTTCGGTCGCGAACAGGAAAGTCAGACCGCGCGGATGGCCGAACAACTCTCCGCCGCCGCGGCTTATTTCGGCAAGTGGATGTGGGGCGGACATGGGACGGAGACGGACATGGGAGTGACGATGGTGGTGGAAAAAGCGAGCCTAGCACGTTTCTCTGCGGGCATTTGCGGTCGCGTCCGACCGGTGTAGGCTTGCATATGCCCGTTCCGCCAGAGAACGGCGTATAGGGAGGGACGAGCGCATGAGACCAATCCGCAGTTTTGCAACGGCCGGGCTTGCCGTGTTGTTGACGTCGATTTTTGCCGCATCAGCGCCGGCGCAAGACGCGGCGAAATACCCCGACCACGTCATTCGTGTGATCGTCGGCTTCGCCGCTGGCGGTGGCAATGATCTGTTTGCCCGGCTGGTGGTGCCGAAGCTGCAGGAGGCGCTTGGCGGTGCCACCATCATCGTCGAGAACAAGCCGGGTGCCGGCGGCCGGATCGCGGCCGATTACGTCGCGCATGCGCCCGCCGACGGTTATACGCTGATGGTCGGCGCCAGTGGCCAGATGTCGGTCGCGGCTGCGATCTACCACAAGATCAAATACCACCCGACCAAAAGCTTCGTGCCGCTTGCCGAGATCGCATCGTTTCCGCTGATCCTCGTGGTGCCGGCGACGAGTCCGATCAAATCGGTCGCCGAACTCGTCACCTACGCGAAGGCACATCCGGACAAATCGAATTACGCAAGCTCATCACCCGCCTTTACGATGGCGACCGAACTGCTGAAGCTCAAAACCGGCATGCCGGGAACGATGATCCCATACAAGAGCAGCAACGAGTCGAATCTGAGCGTGATCTCGGGACAGACGCTGCTCACCATCTCCGACGGCCCGCCGGCAATTCCTCAGGTGAAGGGCGGTAAGGCGCGCGCGCTGGCGGTAACCGGTTCCGAGCGTTCACCAGAGTTGCCCGATGTTCCAAGCATGGCCGAATCTGGATTCCCTGCCGTGAACACCAAGCTTTGGAGCGGGTTCTTCGCTCCGGCCGGCACGCCCGCACCGATCGTCAAGAAACTCGAGAACGCGCTCACCAAAGCGCTGTCGGACAGCCTCGTCAAAGAACGGCTTGCCGCGATGGCGGTGAAACCCGGCGGACCGACCGGCGACGCTTTCAAGAAACTTATCGACGACGACATCAAGACCTACGCTGAAGTCGTGAAAGCTGCGAAACTGAGTTTCCCGGAATAGCGCAGCAATCCGATGGTGATAACCGCCGGCGGCGATTGCCGCCGGCCGTTGCGTTGATAATCTGCCGCATCAGCTAGAGTGACAGGACGACGAGGCGATGCGGGTTTGTGCGGCAATTGTATTGATAGCGATGCTGAGCGCGCCCGCGTCCGCACGGAAACCTTCGGTAGCGGAACTTTTCAATGAGTTCGGCCTGTTCGGAGTCTGGGCGATCAATTGTGAGGGCGAGCCGGCAATCGACAATCCGCGCGCCACGCTCCTCAGGCCGCCGCCGTCAGGACCGGTGATCGAAAACGACGACACCGGACCGGGTACTTACGTCAACCACTACACAATCGTTGCGGCGCGGCGTCTCGGCGACGACACGCTGTCGGTCAAGGTGCTTTACCGCACCGGCGCCAGGCATCAGCAATTACAGGATCAGGTCTGGCGCGTCCGCGGCAACGAATGGCGCACGCTGTTCAACAAGCCCAAAGGCGAGCCGACGCGTGTGAAAGATGGAATTGTTGTCGGCTCCGGCAGCGAAACGCCGGTGCTGCACCGATGCGAGGACACGCCGGTCAAACGTCGAGCAGTTCGTCTCGGGCAAACTCGGCGTTTTCCTGGATAAATTCGAAGCGCGCTTCGGCCTTCGTCCCCATCAGGCGCTCGACTGCGCTCTCGGTCGGCTTGCGCTCTTTTTCGGTCAGCACCACACGCAGCAGCATGCGCTTGCGTGGGTCCATGGTGGTTTCCTTCAGCTGCGCGGCCATCATCTCGCCCAGCCCCTTGAAGCGGCTGATCTCGACCTTGGCGTTCGGATTGAATTCCTTCTTCAGCAATTGTTCTTTATGCTTGTCGTCGCGCGCATAGGCGATCTTGCCGCCGTGCGAGAGCCGGTAAAGCGGTGGCACCGCGAGGTAGAGCCGGCCGTCGTCGATCAGTTGGCGCATCTGCCGGTAGAAGAATGTGATCAGCAATGACGCGATATGGGCACCATCCACGTCGGCGTCGGTCATGATGATCACTTTTTCGTAGCGGAGATCCTTCTCGTGATAGTGCGTGCCGGTGCCGCAGCCGAGCGCCTGTACCAGATCCGAAAGTTGTGCATTCTGCGCGAGCTTGTCCTTGCCGGCGGAAGCGACGTTGAGGATCTTGCCGCGCAACGGCAGAATTGCCTGCGTACGGCGGTCGCGCGCCTGTTTGGCTGAGCCGCCGGCGCTGTCGCCTTCGACGATGAAAATCTCTGACCCTTCAGCGGCTGAATTGGTGCAGTCGGCGAGCTTGCCGGGCAGGCGCAATTTGCGCACGGCGGTCTTGCGCGATATTTCCTTTTCCTGACGGCGGCGGATGCGCTCGTCGGCGCGTTCTATGACGAAATCGAGCAGCTTGTTGGCTTGCAGCGGATTGCCCGACAGCCAATGATCGAACGGATCCTTGATTGCCTGCTCGACGATTTTCTGTGCTGCTGCGGTCGCAAGCCGGTCCTTGGTCTGGCCCTGAAATTCCGGTTCGCGGATGAACACCGACAGCAGGCAAGCGGCGCCTGTCATGACATCGTCGCTGGTCACCGGCGCTGCTCGCTTGCCTTGGCCGACGCGCTCGGCGTGATCCTTCAGGCCGCGCAACAGCGCGCTGCGGAGTCCGGCTTCGTGCGTGCCGCCATCCGGCGTCGGAATGGTGTTGCAGTAAGAGGCGAGGGAGCCGTCGGTATCCACGGTCCAGGCGATTGCCCATTCGGTGGCACCATGACTGCCGGTCTTGCCGGACGAGCCGGAGAAAATGTCGGGGTGGGCGAGCGTTGCGCCGGCAAGGCCGACGGCAAGATAATCCTTCAAGCCCTCGGCGAAATGGAACGTCGCCTTTTCTGGCACGTCTTGTGTACCGCGCAGCAGTTCCGCGGCGCAGTGCCAGCGGATTTCGACGCCACCGAAAAGATAGGCTTTCGAACGCGCCATCTTGAACACGCGTGCCGGATCGAAAGCGGCGTCTTTGCCGAAAATTTGCGGGTCGGGGTGGAAGCGCACTTTGGTGCCGCGCCGGTTGGGCGCGCGTCCGGCTTTGACCAGCTTGCCCTTCGGTTTGCCGCGCTCGAACGCCATTGTGTAGAGCGTCTGCTCGCGCGCAACTTCGACTTCCATGCGATCGGATAGCGCGTTGGCGACCGAGACGCCGACGCCATGCAGGCCGCCCGACGTTTCATAGACCTCGGAATCGAATTTGCCGCCAGCGTGCAACGTGCACATGATGACTTCCAGCGCCGACTTGTTCTTGAACTTGGGATGCGGATCGACCGGGATACCGCGCCCGTTGTCGGTGACGCTGATAAAGCCGTCCGCCTCCAGTTCGACGTCGATCCACGTCGCGTGGCCAGCCAGCGCCTCGTCCATGGCGTTGTCGATCACCTCGGCGAACAAATGATGCAAGGCTTTTTCGTCGGTGCCGCCGATATACATGCCGGGGCGCCGGCGCACCGGCTCGAGTCCTTCCAGCACCTCGATGTGTTTGGCGGTGTATCCGCTTTCGGCACTGCCGCGTCCGGATGACGAGGGCTTCTCGCGCGCCGCTTGCGCCTTGCGCACGGCGGCGCGGCCGGTGGGGGCTCCGAAAAGGTCTTCTTGTTTTAATGAGCTTTTTTTGGACGCGGTCTTGGGCATGAAATCGACAGATAGGGGTTGAGCAGGGTTTAAGCGAATCGGTTGCCACCGACTATGCCACGATCATGCCGTAACGGTGACGGCAGCGCCGGCTATTCCAGTGGTTCGCGGGCAACCCTGACGGCGGCCCGGTTAAGAGCGTGCTAAGCTGTCGCGATCGAGGGCGATAGCGCGCGAATGGAAGTCGAACATTACGTCCACCTGACCGTGGCTTTTGTGCGCAACCATGAGGGATGGGCGCTTCCGATTGTCTTTGCGCTCGCGTTCGGCGAATCGTTGGCCTTCATCTCGCTGCTGGTGCCGGCGACGGTGGCCCTGGTCGGCATCGGCGCACTGATCGGGGTGAGCGGCATCAGCTTCGTACCGATCTGGATTTCCGCCGCGCTTGGCGCTGCGATTGGCGACTGGTTGTCGTATTGGCTGGGTATCAGGTTCAAGGAGTCGGTAGCGAAGGTATGGCCGTTGTCGCGCCATCCCGATCTTCTGGTGCGCGGCCATCGATTCGTTGCTGGCTACGGACTCTACGCGGTGTTCCTCGGACGTTTCCTGGGGCCGTTGCGCGCCACGGTTCCGCTGGCGGCCGGCATTCTACAGATGCCATCACTGAATTTTCAGGTGGCGAATTTCACGTCGGCATTTCTGTGGGCGGCAGTGTTGCTCGCTCCCGGCACGTTCGGGATGAAATTTTTGCATCTTGGCTGAAAAGAATTGGGCTCCGCCGTTTCCAGCGGAGCCCGGATCGCAAAACGTTTAGATCGGCTTACTTCACCATGTCAGCGCCGGCCTTGCACGACACAGCATCCTGGCCGCCGGTGCCGCCGCTGCAGCCGATTGCGCCGACCATCTTGCCGTTCTCAACCAGCGGGAAGCCGCCGGGCGAAGCGACCAGTGTCGGGTCGAGCGTCGAAACGTAGGGATGACCGCTCTCGTATGCCTTGAAGAAATCCTCGGTCGCGCGGCGGTAACGGGCAGCGGTGCGCGCCTTGCCTTGCGAGATGTTCACCGAAGCGATCTGCGCGCCGTCCATGCGCTGGAACGCGATGAGTTCTCCGTTATTGTCAACGACGGCGATGTTCATTTTCCAATTGTGCTTCTTGGCCTCGGCAGCGGCAGCATTGACCAACTTGATCGCTTGCTCGTAGCTGACCGGTGTTCCATACGGAATGTCGTATGGCATTTTTTCCGGTACGCCCTGCGCGAACGCGCTGCTGGTGGTAACGATGAAGGCTGCGGCCGCACCGGTTATCAGCGATAGAAGACGCATATATTCCTCCCACGGGATATGATGCCAGAGGACCCGGCATCGCTTGACCTGCCCATTCAGGCACAGGATTGTCGTCGCGGATAGCTTAGCCAACAGGCCGGCGCCCGCCTATATCAATCGGCCACCAAAGCGGTCCGGAGTTATCGGAATATTTCGCCAGCAACGGGGTTATGCCGTCGATTCCGCAAGCCACAACCACAGCTAAAAAATCCAAGAGGAGGAAAATCTATGACCGAACTGACACGCCGTCAGGCGATCTCGGCCGTCGCGGGTGCGACTGCCGCTGCCGCGCTGCCGTTTTCCGGGCCTGCACGCGCCGCCGCGCCTGAAGCCGACAAGCAGGCGCCTGGCATCTATCGCTACAAGATCGGCAGCTACGAGGTGACGCAGGTCGCCGACGGTGCGCGCACCTTCCCGATGCCGGACAACTTCGTCACCGGAGCGACGCCGGCGGAGGCCAAGAAAGCCCTGACTGACGCCTACATGCCGGAAGGCAAGCTGACCATCATGTTCAATCCGATGGTCGTCAATACCGGCTCGAAGCTCATTCTGATCGATACCGGCAATGGTCCTGGCGCTTATGCGCAGACGAAGGGACAGGTCGGTCAGTTGCACAGCAATCTCGAAGCCGCCGGCATCGATCGCAAGTCTATTGACGTCGTGCTGATCTCGCACATGCACGGCGACCACATTAACGGTATCCGCAACGCGGACGGCACGCCCGCTTTCCCCAATGCAGAGATCATGGTGCCGACCGGTGAGTGGGCGTTCTGGATGGACGACGCCAACAAGAGCAAGGCGAACCCGTACAATCAGAACTACTTTCCGAACGTGAAGAAGGTGATGACCGGACTCGAGAGCAAGGTGACGAAGTACGAGTGGGGCAAGGAAATTCTCCCCGGCATTCACTCGATTGCGACGCCGGGCCATACGCCGGGTCATACCTCGTTCATGGTCCAGTCGGGGAACGGCAAACTGCTGGTTCAGTCCGACGTCTGCAACAACCCGGCCATGTTCATGGAACACACGGATTGGGCCGCGCCGTTCGACAACGATCCGGCGCTTACGCTCAAGACACGCCACAAGTTCTACGACATGGCCTCGTCGGAGAAGGTTCTGGTGGCCGGTTATCACTTCTCGTTCCCGGCTGTCGGCCACGTGGAGAAAAACGGCAAGAACTTCCGGCTCGTGCCGGTGCTGTGGACTCCGGTCTGAGCTCCAAAAGCCGCCAAAGAAATCGCATTGTGAAAATCCAGAAGGCCGCCTGCGGGCGGCCTTCTTTTTTTGGAACCATGCTGGCGGCATGGGGCACGAGGGGCTAGGTTAAGGCCACGAAATTTGAATCGGATGTTCCGATGACCGAAGTCGCTTTCGAATCCGCTCTGTCCGCCCGCATCGATGACATGCTCGAAGCCTGCACGAAGTGCGGCAAGTGTGTGGAAATTTGTCCCGTCACCGGCCCGGCCGGCGTCGGTGCGGCGAGTCCGCAAGACGTGATCTCCGGCGTACTCGACATCGTCCGCACTGGCGAGGGGCCGGAAGCCTCGCGCGCCTGGGCGAAGGGCTGCGTGCTCACCGGCGATTGCATCACGGCCTGCGACTACGGCGTCAATCCGAGATTCCTGCTGGCGATGGCGCGCGTGAAAATGGCACGGCATTCAAGCGATCCGCGCGAGCGGCGCAAGCGCGGCGTCGAAAATTTCCGTCTGGTCGCTGACGGCACCAACGTGCTTGCGCGCATGCAACTATCTGCCGACGAATTGACGCGGCTCGGGCAAAAAGTGAATGCGCGACTCGAATCTGGTTCGACCGTTGCGCCCGGCGAGCGACCGGATTTTGTTTTCTACACCGGCTGCAACGTGCTCAAGACACCGCATATGGCGCTCACAGCGCTCGATGTCATGGATGCGCTCGGCATCACCTATAAGGTCATGGGTGGGCCCAGCCATTGCTGCGGTGTTGTGCAGGCGCGCACCGGCGACATCGAGACATCCGGCCGCGTTGCCACCAATTCGCTCGACAAGCTCGCCGAAGGCAAAACCGGTGTGATCTCGTGGTGCCCAAGCTGCCATGTGCAATTCACCGAGACGACGCTGCCGACGATCGAAAAGGCGCGCGGCTCGCGGCCCTTCGAGATGACGCCGTTCATGCTGTTCCTCGCGACGCATTTCGAGGAACTGGCACCCATGCTGCGCAAGCCGGTGCCGCTGAAGGTCGCGCTGCACAAGCATCCGGGCATCAAAGGCGTGGTCGAAGCAAGCCTGAAGCTTTTGCAAATGGTGCCCGGCATCGAGATCGTCGATCTGCATCAGCCCGCGGTCGGGCTTATGAGCAACTTCCTCAATCCGTTGCCGGACTACAAACGCGGGCTGCATCTGGCCGAGTTGGAAGCGGCTGAGGCGGCCGGCGTCGACGCTCTGGTTGCGGTCTACCACACCGATCATCGCGATCTGTGTGCGCACGAACGCGACTGGCCGTTCAAGATCATCAACGTCTTCGACATTGTCGCCGAGAGTATGGGGTTGAGCCACGAGGACAGTTTCAAGCGGCTGAAGATCATGCAGGATGCCGATGCCATCGTGGCCGACTGCAAGGACCTGATAGCCGCCAATGGCGTCAATCCGGTTCAGGCCCGCGAAATGGTCGTCAAAGCCATGCTCGCCGATCAACCTTTGCCCCTCGGGCGGGGCCGCCAAGGCCGGCCGGCGGCTTGACGCTAGGGTATTGGGGGCCTATTTCACGCGCCATGAAGACGTTTGCCGCCACCGTTTCGTGCCGCCGCCGTATCGTCACGGCACGGGAGCGCTCGCGCGCATAATCGCCTTTCCCGTGCCGCCGGACTTGAGTATCCGCGGCACTTCTTCCTCCCTGCGGTTTCCCAAATCCGGTATCACGTAAGCCGCCTCCGGCGGAGGCAGATGAATTTCCGGCACATCCGCCGGCGTGAACGAAAAAGGGGGCTGCGATGGCCACCAGAGCAAGAGTCGGCGTGTTGGGCGCCTCGGGCTATACCGGGGCCGAGCTTGTGCGGTTGTTATTGCGCCATCCGCGCGCCGAGATCGCGCTACTGACGGCAGATCGGCGTGCCGGCATGGAGATGCGGGACGTATTTCCGCAGTTCTCGCCATACGCATTGCCAAAACTCGTTTCGATCGACAGCGTCGATTGGGTCGGCGCCAATCTTGATTTGATCTTCTGTGCGCTGCCGCACGCGACCACGCAAAAAGTCGTATCCGCGATTTTCGGCGCGACGCCCGCAGCCAGGGTCGTCGATCTGTCGGCTGACTTCCGGCTCGCCGACACAGCGGCCTACGCGAAATGGTACGGGCATGAGCACCACGCGCCCGACCTGCAGAAGCAGGCAGTCTATGGACTGGTCGAAGTGTACCGGCGCGAGATCAAGACGGCGCATCTCGTCGCCAATCCCGGCTGTTACACGACCTGCGCGCAGTTGCCGTTGCTCCCGCTGATCAAGGCAAAGGCGATCGACCTCGACGAGATCGTGGTCGACGCCAAGTCCGGCATGACCGGCGCCGGGCGGTCCGCGCGGGAGTCGATGATCTTCTCCGAGGTCTCGGAGGGCTTCCACGCCTACGGGGTGGGCGGACACAGGCACATGGCCGAGCTTGACCAGGAATTTTCACGCGCCGCCGACCGTGAGGTGGTCGTGAGCTTTACGCCGCATCTGGTGCCGATGAACCGGGGCATTCTTTCGACGATCTATGTGCGGGGAAAGCGCGGCCGGAGCGCGCAGGATCTTCATGCAATACTTTTAAAGTCCTACGTGAAGGAACCTTTCGTGCATGTCCTGCCGTTTGGGGAGACACCGCAAACCCGGCATGTGCGGGGCTCCAACATGACCTTCATCGGGGTCGCGAAGGACCGCATAGAAGGACGCGCCATCGTGGTCTCGGCACTCGACAACCTGGTCAAGGGCGCATCCGGGCAAGCCATCCAGAATATGAATCTGATGCTCGGCTATCCGGAGACCACGGGCATCGAGCAGGTGGCCCTGTTCCCGTAAATTTTCGTCATTCCGGAACGGCCCGTTAGGGCTGATCCCGGAATCCAGTTACATTCATTCGAGTCCGCTTCTGGATTCCGGGTTCACCCGCTTTGCTTGCGCCCCGGAATGACGAGGGAAGCCATGTTCGACGTCAACAACCAGCCGCCACCGCTTGAGCCGTACAATGTTTTTACGAGCGATACCGCGCTGCGCGAGGCGGTAAAGCGTGAGCGCGCGATCTGGGCCGAACCGGAATTGGCTTTGCTCGGTGCGACGCTGGGCAGGCCGGAAACGATAAAGGCCGGCTTCGACGCCAACAAATTTCCGCCGGTCCTCAAAACGCTCGACCGCTACGGTCACCGTCTTGACGAGGTGGAATTCCATCCCGCTTGGCACGAATTGATGACCATTGCGCTCGACGCCGGCCTGCATTCGAGTCCTTGGGCGATGCCGAAGGCGGGCGCGCACGTTGGACGCGCGGCCGGCACCTACATGCTCAATCAGATCGAGAGCGGCGTTTATTGCCCGATCGCTATGACCTACGGCGCGGTCCCGACCTTGCGCCACGAGCCGGCCATCGCCGCGATATGGCTGCCGCGCATTTTCTCGCGCAAGTATGACAGCCGTTCCCGGCCGGCCAAGGAAAAGACCTCGGCGCTGTTCGGCATGGGCATGACCGAGAACCAGGGCGGTTCGGATTTGCGCGCCAACACGACGCGCGCAGAGCCGACTTCGGACGGCAGCTTCCGCCTCACCGGGCACAAATGGTTCATGTCGGCGCCGATGTGCGACGCATTCCTGGTACTGGCGCAGGCGCCGAAAGGCCTGAGCTGTTTCCTGCTGCCGCGCTGGACGCCGGACGGCGAGCGCAACGCGATTCAGATCATCCGGCTGAAGGATAAACTCGGCAACCGTTCGAATGCATCAAGCGAAGTCGAGTTCTTCGGCGCTTACGCCCAACTCATCGGCGAGGAGGGGCGCGGCATCCCGACCATCATCGAGATGGGCAACTACACCCGGCTCGATTGCGCCATCGGTTCATCGAGCTTGATGCGGGCGGCGGTGACCCAGGCGATCCATCACGCCAGGCACAGGACCGCGTTCCAGAAGCGTCTCGTCGATCAGCCATTGATGACAAATGTTCTCGCCGATCTTGCATTGGAATCGGAAGCGGCGCTAGTCCTGACCATGCGGCTGGCGCGCGCCTATGACGAGAACGACGAGGCGTCGGCCGTTTTCCGCCGTGTAGTCACGCCGGCGGCGAAGTTCTGGATCTGCAAGCGCGCCGCGGCGCTGTCGCAGGAGGCGATGGAGGTGCTTGGCGGCTCCGGCTACATCGAGGAATGCGTGATGCCGCGCATCTATCGCGAGGCGCCGGTCAATTCGATCTGGGAAGGGTCCGCTAACATCATGTGCCTTGATGTGCTGCGCGCGATCGAGCGCATGCCGGCGGCCGGCGACGTGCTGGTGACGGCGCTGGGCGCGGCGGCCGGCAGCGATCCGACGCTCAGGGCGTTCATCGGCAAGCTGCAAAGGCGTCTGATGACGCGCGAACGGGCCGATGAATCGCTGGCGCGCAGCTTCGCGCGCGATCTCGTGCTGGGTTTGCAGGCGGCTTTGCTGGTCGAGCACGCGCCGGCGGCGGTTGCCGACGCGTTCTGTGCCTCACGGCTGGGCGACGACAATGGCGGCGCTTTCGGCACACTGCCGCGCAGCGTCGATATGCAGGCGATTGTCGCGCGCGCTGCGCCGCAAGTTGCCTAGCTCAATCCAAAGATGGCCAGCACCAGTACGACCTGTGCGGCAAAGCCGACCGCGAAGGCGAGCGTGCGGAACACGGGAATGCCGAGAGTATAGACGATGACATGGGCGAGCCGCGCCCAGAAATAGACCGCGCAAGCGAGCGCCGTCGTCGTTGTCGAGCGGCCGATGGAATCGAGGATCAGCACGAGCGCTGCAAAGATCACCAGATTTTCGACCGCGTTGGTGTGCGCGAAATAAAGCCGCTGCGCCCACGCCGACTGCGGCTTGTCGTTGCGCGACGGATTGCCCATCGCGCCCATCATGCCGCGCACCATGATGCGATCGAGGATGTAGGGCACCCACATAATGCCGGTGAGGATGACCGTCAGCGTCAGCCACAGAAGCTCTCTGGACATCGCGTTCCCCTTGAATGCGGCGCCAATTAAATGCGGCGCGAAGCGCTAGCCTTGCACCTTAACATAGCTGCCGGGGGCGTCCTCGATTGCCTTGAGTTTTCCGCCACCGACTTTGCGCGCAGGTACCATCGTGGAGTCGAGCGCCTTGAGCCAATCGAGCCAGTCCGGCCACCACGAACCCGTATGCGCCGTGGCGCGCACCAGCCATTTGTCGATGTCGGCGCCGGACGGGGCAGGGCCGGTCCAGTACTGATATTTCTTCTTGTCGGGATGATTGACCACGCCGGCTATATGTCCGGAAGCGGCGAGCACGTATTTCACCGGCCCGCCGAAACATTTCGAGCCTTCCAGCACGGACTTTGCCGGCGCGATGTGATCCTCGCGTGTCGCCAGATTGTAGATCGGCACCTTGACCTTTTTCAGGTCGAGCGTGACGCCGGCGATTTCCATTTCGCCCTTGCTCAATCTGTTGTGGAGATAGCAATTGCGCAAATAGAACGAATGGTTTGCCGCCGGCATGCGGGTAGCGTCCGAATTCCAGTAAAGGATGTCGAAGGGATAGGGCTTCTTGCCGCGCAGGTAATTGTTCACGACGTAAGGCCAGATCAGGTCGTTCGACCGCAGCATGTTGAAGGCGGTCGCCATGCGCGACGCTTCGAGGTAGCCCTGTTCGTTCATGTGCGTTTCGAGCGCCTTGATGCGCTCTTCGTCTACGAATACCAGCAGGTCGCCGGCGTGCGTGAAGTCGACTTGCGCGGCGAACAAGGTTGCCGACACCGCACGATTCTGTTTCTTGGCCGCGAGCCAGGCTAGCGTGATGGCGAGTAGCGTACCGCCGACGCAATAGCCGGCCGCATGCACCTTTTTCTCGCCGGTTATTTTTTCGATGGCATCGAGCGCGGCGAGTGGGCCCTCGCGCATGTATTCTTCGAAACTTTTTTCCGCGAGATGCGCGTCGGGATTGACCCACGAGATCACGAACACGGTGATGCCGTTATCGACGCACCATTTGATGTAGGACTTTTCCGGCGCCAGATCGAGAATGTAGAATTTGTTGATCCACGGCGGCACGATCAGCAACGGATATTTGTGAACTTGCTTGGTTGCCGGCTCGTATTGGATGAGTTGCATCAACTCGTTCTGGTAGATCACCTTGCCGGGCGAGAGCGCGAGGTTGCGGCCGACCTCGAACACGGAAGCATCCGACTGACTGATTTTGAGCGTGCCTTTGCCCGCCTTGATATCCTCGGTGAGCATGTTCATGCCGCGCACGAGATTGTCGGCGTTCGAATGCAGCGTCTCGCGCAGCAATTCCGGATTAGTCAAAACGAAATTCGACGGCGAAATCGCGTTGGCGATCTGCTTGACGTAGAACTCGGCCTTCTTCTTCACGTGCGGATCGAGATCGGCGGCGTCCTGCACCAGCCGGTCGGCCCATTGCGAGGTGAGCAGATAAGTCTGCTTGAGAAAATCGAAGAACTGGTTCGACGACCATTCGGGGTCGGCGAAGCGCTTGTCCTTGTTTTCTGCCACCGTGGAGGGTGGGGCCTCTTCACCCGCCATCCGCTTGACCGTGCCTGCCCACAAATCGAGGTAGGCGCGACCGAGGCTGGTCTGGAGCTCGAGTGCGCGCGCGGGGTCGGAGAGCCAGTATTCCGCCACCTGGCCGACGGTCTTGACGATGTCGGTGAGGTCTTCGGCCAGATCGCCTTTGATCTTGCCTTCCTCGCGCGGCTTTAGATAGGCGGCGAGTGCCTTGCCGCTTTCCTCGACCAAGCGCGCCACGTTGCGCGCGAACGTCTCGATATCGACGTCGCCAATTTTGGTCGGCTGGCTGGTCGGCTTATCCATGCGCTGACGGTCCCCTTCATCAGAAATGGCCCGGACCGTCGCAGCCTGCAAGGCGCGTTTGGCCGGATGGTTTTCGTCTCCAAAACGGGAGGCGGCGGCGTTTTTGCCCTCCTTGCTGCCGACATATTATGGAGGTAGCCGGTCTGTGGTATAATTCATTGAGTCTACAGCGGTTTCGCCGCTGGACGGGATCTTCCGGATGCTGATGCGTGCACGCGATTATCTGGCAGCGGTGATTTTGGCGCTTTTCGGCGCCTGCGTTCTGGCAAGCTGCGCGCCCGCCGGAATGGGCGATCAGCTGTCGCCGGCGCTGGGCGGGCTTCCGACAGATGCCCCGGCGCGTCCGGCCGCTCCCTATGAATATCCGGCCGTTCACGACATGCCGCCGCCGCGCTCAGACACGCCCATGTCGGAGGACCAACTGCTCAGGATGCAAAAGGATCTCGCGGCCATCCGCGACAGAACGGAAGGCCTCAACGATCAGGCTTCCAAGCAAGCCGCCAAACCGGGCACCAAGCCGTCCGGCAAGCCCAAAACAGCGGAAAAAAAGAAACCATCCGACCCAAACGCCGGGCGGGCCGCTGGCGCCAAGACGAACCCGTGATAAAAGCCAGCCTTGGGGTAACACCTGCGGCTGGAACGGGCAGCCGGCGCAAGATCATGCGCAAGCAGGATAATTCTGACTAAGGTTGAGCCGATGGAAGACTTTCACCGCATCCGCCGTTTGCCGCCCTACGTGTTCGAAGAGGTGAACCGGGCCAAGGCCCGCGCGCGCAACGCGGGCGCGGACATCATCGACCTCGGCATGGGCAACCCGGACCTGCCGACGCCGCCGCACGTCATCGAGAAGATGCGAGAGACGCTGGGCAAGCCGCGTACCGATCGCTATTCGGCTTCGCGTGGCATTGCGGGTTTGCGCCGTGCGCAGGCCGCCTACTATGCGCGCCGTTTCGGCGTGAAGCTCAATCCCGAAACGCAGATCGTCGCCACGCTCGGTTCCAAGGAAGGCTTCGCCAACGTCGCGCAGGCGATCACCGCGCCCGGCGACGTCGTGCTTGTGCCGAATCCGAGTTATCCGATTCACGCTTTTGGCTTCCTGATGGCGGGCGGCGCGATCCGCTCGGTGCCGTCCGAGCCGACGCCGAATTTCTTCCACACGCTTGAGCGTGCGATCGAACACTCGATCCCGAAGCCGATCGCGGTGGTCGTGTGCTATCCGGCCAATCCGACCGCTTATGTCGCAAGCCTCGACTTCTACAAGGACCTCGTCGCATTCGCGAAGAAGCACAACATTCTGGTGCTTTCCGATCTCGCTTACGCCGAAGTCTATTTCGACGACAACCCGCCGCCGTCGCTGCTGCAGGTGTCCGGTGCAATCGACATCGCGGTTGAATTCACCTCGCTGTCGAAGACGTTCTCGATGCCGGGCTGGCGCATGGGCTTTGCGGTCGGTAACGACCGCATCATCGCCGCGCTTGCGCGCGTGAAATCCTATCTCGACTATGGTGCCTTTACGCCCGTGCAGGTCGCGGCCACCGCCGCGCTCAATGGGCCGGACGATTGCATCAAGGAAATGCGCGAAACCTACAAGCGCCGCCGCGATGTGCTGGTCGAGAGCTTCGGCCGCGCCGGCTTCCCGGTGCCGCCGCCGCCGGCCTCGATGTTCGCCTGGGCTCCGATCCCCGAACCGTTCAAGAGTCTCGGCAGCGTCGAGTTCGCGACGTTGCTGGTGGAGAAGGCGGAGCTTGCGGTTTCACCGGGCATCGGCTTCGGCGAATACGGCGAAGGTTTCGTGCGCATCGCGCTTGTCGAGAACGAGCAACGCATCCGTCAGGCCGCGCGCAACGTCCGCCGTTTCCTTGAGACCGGCCCGGAAAAATTGCACAACGTCGTTCCTCTGGCCACGCGGCGCTAATGCTCACGGCCGCAGCCCGCGCGCATGATCCCGAAAAATCGGAACCGGCTTTCGGATAAGATCATGCGCACTCAACCTCTAAAAGTGGGTGTCGCCGGACTGGGCACAGTCGGCGCGGCATTGGTCAGTCAAATCGCCGATCAGCGCGACGCGCTCGCTGCGCGTTGCGGGCGGCACATCGACGTCGTTGCGGTTTGCGCGCGTTCGCGCGGCAAGGACCGCGGGCTCGATCTGAAAAAACTGAAATGGTTCTCCGACCCGGTCGCGCTCGCGCGCTCGCCGGACATCGACATGTTCGTGGAATTGATCGGCGGCGCTGGCAATCCCGCGAAGGCTGCCATCGAGGCGGCGCTTTCATCCGGCAAGTCGGTTGTGACCGCCAACAAGGCGCTGCTCGCCAGACACGGCCTTGCGCTCGCCGCGCTCGCAGAAAAAAACAAAGTCGCACTCAATTTCGAGGCAGCGGTTGGCGGCGCTATCCCGATCGTGAAGACGCTGCGCGAGGGCCTTGCCGGAAATTCGATCCAGCGCATCTACGGCATCCTCAACGGCACCTGCAATTACATCCTGACACGGATGGAGCAGGACAAGATGAGTTTCGCCGACAGCCTGAAGGAAGCCCAGCGGCTCGGTTATGCTGAAGCCGATCCAGGCTTCGACATCGAAGGCCACGACACCGCGCAGAAGCTCGCGCTGCTCGCGAGCCTTGCTTTCGGCACCCGCGTCGATCAGGGCGCGGTTTACGTCGAAGGCATTTCGTCAATCGCGGCGGCCGATCTCACGGCGGCCGACGAACTCGGTTATCGCGTCAAGTTGCTCGGCGTTGCCGTGCGGACGCAAAAGGGCATTGAGCAGCGCGTGCACCCGACGATGGTGCGCAAGGATGCGGCCATTGCCCAGGTAATGGGCGTCACCAACGCCGTCACGGTGGATGTGGCCGGCATCGACCCGATCACGCTGGTTGGTCCCGGCGCCGGCGGCGCGGCTACCGCCTCGGCGGTTATGTCCGATATCGGCGATATAGCGCGCCACGGCGGCGCCCAAACGGCGCCTTTCGGTCGGCCGACCGGAGGGCTCACCACGGTGCGCAAGGCGCCGATGCAGCGCCACGAGGGCGGCTATTACATCAGGCTGGTCGCGCGCGACAAACCCGGAACAGCGGCCACGATTGCCAAGCGCCTTGCCCAACAGGAGATTTCACTGGAATCGATCGTCCAGCGCCACGGCAAGGATGCCGGAGCGGCCGAAACCTCGAGCGGTTCCGTCCCCGTTATCCTCATCACCTATGCGACCAGTGAGGACGCGGTACGCAAAGCCCTTGCGGCGGTGGGGCGCGATAGGGTGATCTCTGGACGTCCGCAAGTAATCCGGATCGAAAAGAACTGATCGGCCGGTATAAGGTTAGTAGCAGGGGAACAGAACGTATGCCGTCGCCGATTACCGTACAGCCCAACCTGCTGCTGGAACGCATTTTGACCATCGAAATCGTGCGCGTCACTGAACGCGCTGCGGTTTCGGCGGCGCGTTTGCGCGGCCACGGCAGGGAAAAGGCCGCCGATCAGGCCGCGGTCGATGCCATGCGGCGCGAACTCAACAAGCTGCCGATTCACGGAACGGTGGTGATCGGCGAGGGCGAACTCGATGAAGCCCCGATGTTGTTCATCGGCGAGCAAGTCGGCAGCAAGAACGGGCCGAAGGTCGATATCGCCGTCGATCCACTTGAGGGCACGACGCTTTGCGCCAAGAACATGCCGGGCTCGATCGCGACACTGGCGATGGCGGATGAGGGCACGTTGCTGCATGCGCCAGACGTTTACATGGACAAGATTGCTGTCGGTCCCGGTTACCCGAAAGGCGTTGTCGATCTCGACGCGCCGGCCGAAGAAAACATCATGCGCCTTGCCAAAGCAAAAGGCGTGAAGCCCGATGGCATCACCGCGATTCTGCTCGACCGGCCGCGCCACGCCGACATGATCGCAGCGATCCGCAAGACCGGCGCGTCGGTGACGCTGATCACAGACGGCGATGTTGCCGGTGTCATTCATTGCGCCGAGCCGAAGACCGGTATCGATATTTATCTGGGCATTGGCGGCGCCCCGGAAGGCGTGCTGGCGGCTGCCGCGCTACGCTGCATCGGCGGGCAGATGCAGTGCCGGATTATCCTCGATACCGAAGAGCGGCGTGAGCGCTCCTTGAAGATGGGTATCAAGGACCCGAAGAAGAAATACGAGATCGAGGACATGGTGCGCGGCGATTGCCTGTTCGCGGCAACGGGCGTCACCGATGGTCCCATGCTGAGCGGCGTCAAGTTCGGCAAGGGCGTGATCGAGACCGAGACCGTGGTCATGCGTTCGGTCACCGGGACAGTGCGCCGCGTGCAGGCCGAGCACCGGCAGTTCGAGAAATTCCACCTGGATTGAGCGGGGATATCTCCAGCCGCGCGGCTGGTGTGGGCGCCGCGTTTCCCTCAAAATTACCGGATCTTATCGCGTCCGATTCCGCGGGCGAATCGCGGACGGAGATAATGATGGCCGTTCCGGCTCTAGTAGATGCTCCAGAACGTTTCTTCCTCGGCGTTGCGCAGTCGGCGACCGGGCGGGCGTGGCGTGATCGGCTCGATGAGCGCGGCGCGGCGCGCGCGATGGCGATTACGCAACGCCACGGTATTTCCGAACTGCTGGCGCGTGTACTCGCCGGCCGTGGCGTCGAACCGGATGCGGTCGAGGCCTATCTCGATCCGACCATCAAGCGCCTGCTGCCAGATCCGTATGGGCTGACCGCAATGCCGGCCGCGGCGGCGCGGATCGCAAGCGCCGCCATGAATGGCGAAAGCGTTGCGATCTTCGGCGATTACGATGTCGATGGCGCAACCGCCTCCGCGCTGCTCGCGCGCTATTTGCGTTACTGCGGCCTCGACCCGATCATTCATATTCCCGACCGCATCTTCGAGGGCTATGGGCCGAACGTCGATGCGATCCGCTCGTTTGCCGAACGGAATGTGAAGCTTCTGGTTACGGTTGATTGCGGTACCACCAGCATCGAGCCGTTGACGGAAGCAAAGAAGCTCGGTCTCGACGCCGTCGTGATCGACCACCATCAAGCCGACGAGCAGCTTCCGCCGGCGCTGGCGATCGTCAATCCGAACCGTGCCGACGATCTGTCCGGCCTCGGCCATCTCGCCGCGGTCGGCCTTGTGTTCGTGACGCTGGTCGCGGTCGCGCGTGAATTGCGCCGTCATAACTTTTGGAACGAGACGCGCACGGAGCCCGACCTGCTGTCGCTCCTGCACCTGGTTGCGCTTGGCACGGTGGCCGATGTCGTCCCGCTTATCGGACTCAATCGCGCCTTCGTCGCCAAAGGCATGATCGCCCTGCGGCGGCGCGAGCATATCGGCACGACCGCACTGATGGATGCTGCGCGGCTGTCGGGGCCGCCGGAGCCTTGGCATCTTGGCTTTCTGCTCGGCCCCCGGATCAATGCAGGCGGCCGCATTGGCCGCGCCGATCTCGGCGCACGCCTGTTACTGGAAGAGGACGTCAGCGAAGCGGCGCGGATCGCTGGAGAACTCGATCGGCTAAACCGCGAACGGCAGGCGCTTGAATTGACGATGCTGCAACAGGCTGAGGCGGAAGCGCTCGCGGCACTCGGGCTGGAAGAGAAAGGTGCGGTCGTCGTCACCGCGCAGGACGGCTGGCATCCGGGCGTGGTCGGCCTGATCGCGGCACGGCTGAAAGAGCGTTACGGCCGGCCGGCCTTTGCCATCGCGCTCGAGCCGGGTGGCACCGGCACAGGGTCGGGACGTTCGATTGCAGGCGTCGATCTCGGCAAGGTCGTGCGGCGCGGCGTCAGCGAAGGATTGCTGCTCAAAGGCGGCGGTCACGCGATGGCGGCAGGAATCACGCTGCGCAAGGACGCGCTTGGTGCGTTCCGTGCTTTCGTCGAAGACGCGCTCGCCTCGGCGGTCGAAGTCGCACGGCGCGAAACGTCGTTGTTGATTGACGGCGCGGTAAGCGCGGGCGGCGCGACCGTCGATCTGGTTGAAACGATCGCGCGCGCAGGACCGTTCGGTGCCGGCAATCCGGAGCCGATGCTCGCGCTGCCGTCGCATACGCTCGCTTATGTCGATCCGGTCGGCGACAATCACATCCGCGCGCGCTTTCGGTCCGGCGATGGAAAATTCGCGAACGCGATTGCGTTCCGGGCCGCGGGGCAGCCACTCGGCAAGGCACTGATGGAAAATCGCGGCCGCCAGATGCACGCGGCTGGTTTCCTCGCCATCGATCGATGGCAGGGTGCCGAGCGCGTGCAGATGCGACTTGTCGACGTGGCATTGCCGAATTGAATCCGCGCGGCTTTACTGGCCGAGCTTCAGGCCGATCCGTTGGACGACTTCGCGCCACTTCGCCGAGTCCCTGGCGATCGTCTGCGCAAATTCTTCCGGTGTGCCGCCGGCTGCTTCGTCGCCGATGCCGGCAAGCTTATCCGTGAATAATTTCGACTTGAGGCCGCGATTGATGGCGGCATTGAGCTTGTCGAGGATTGGTTTGGGAATTCCCGCGGGCGCGATCACGCCGCTCCACGTGCCGGCCTCGTAGCCGGGCACGCCGGCTTCCGCGATGGTCGGTATGTCGGGAAACGCCGCCGAACGCTTCGCGCCGGTTACGCCGAGGGCGCGCACTTGCCCGCTGCGCGCGAACGGCGAAATCGAATTGAGGCTTTCGAACATGATCTGCACGCGGCCACCGATCAGATCCTTGATGGCGTCGGCTCCGCCTTTGTAAGGCACGTGCGTGATTTTCGTGTCGGTCATGTATTTGAACAACTCGGCACCGACATGGCCGGGCGAACCGATACTCGACGATGCGTTGTTCAATTCGCCCGGGTGCGCCTTTGCGTAGGCGATAAGCTCTTTCACCGACCTTACCGGCAGCGACGGCGATATCGCGA
This sequence comes from Pseudolabrys sp., assembly GCA_049793875.1. Classification (GTDB taxonomy): domain Bacteria; phylum Pseudomonadota; class Alphaproteobacteria; order Rhizobiales; family Xanthobacteraceae; genus Pseudolabrys. The sequence goes on from JBARCH010000102.1 coordinate 24,460, forward strand.
GCATCAGATGGCCGCGCGTCACCAGGCAGACTGGCTGGAAGTCGCGTTCGATGTTGTAAGGAAGCTTCGTCAACATGTGGCGGGTGATGGCGAGCGCGCCGATCGGCCCCATGCCGATGGTGTAGCCATCGGGTGGCGACTTCGCGAGCAAATCGAGGCCAAGCGTGAGAGCGCCGCCGGGCCTGTCATCGACCACGATGTTCTGGCCGAGTTCGGGGCCGGCGGTGGCCGCGACGAGGCGCGCGAGCGTATCGGTCGCGCTGCCGGCGGCTTGCGGCACGATCAGGCGGATCGGATGGTCGGGATATTCGGCGGCGGCAGGCGCCGCAAACCCTGCGACGGCGCATGCGATCAGTAGCGCGGCCAGGTGGCCGGCACGCAATATCCTGCTTGTCAGATGAGCGGTCATGGTCCCCCCGATTCCGCGGCCCGGGACAGCCGCGTCCTGTTGGAAGGATTTTGCTCTCGATTATCGGGCGGTGGCTACCGTCTTTTTGCGCTTGTCAGCGCCTGCGCGTCTTACGGCAGAACACCTCGTACATCGCACCGATGAGCGTACGCACGTCGGCGCTGGCAAGGCTGTAATGGATGACCTTGCCGGCGCGGCGCGTGGAGACGAGCCCATCCGCGCGCAGCCGCGCGAGTTGTTGCGATACTGTCGGCTGGCGCAAAGCGAGCATCTGCTCCAGTTCGCTTACCGACTTCTCGCCCTCCGCGAGGATGCACAAGATCATCAGCCGATTTTCATGCGCCAGCGCCTTGAGGAAACTGCTCGCGCGCTTGGCGTTGTCCACCATGCGATCCAGCTCGCGGGAGCGGGTGCCACCGATCTCGATTTGCTGCAGGTCCATCCGTGTTCCAGAACGCTCTTTGGTTTGGCGAGCAGACTAGAGACGATCACGTAACTCGGCGCAATGATTTTGGAAGGCGGATAATGAAGCATGCGTTCGACGGCACGTATGAAGAAGGAATTTTCATATGCGCTGCGTACCGCGTTAATTTCATCCTAGGTCGTAGGAAAGAGTTCCGAAAAAATCTGGCAAAAGAGAAATAAGTTGATTTTTGTGGAATAACTGCGGTTTTGATCCGAATAGAGCTGTTTTCGTTTGGTTTTCTGCCGGTCGCGTCTGGTGGAATCGCTGCGCTTTGTCTATTCGGACGGGACTGGGAGCCTGAAAAGCGGGGATAATGCTGACTTTCGACACGTCCGACCTGGCGTCTCGCTACAGCAAGCGGCTGGCCATCATCGTTCCCTACCGCAACCGCGCCGAACATCTCGCGCGGTTTTTGCCGCATATGGCGGCCTATTTTCAGCGCGAAAAACTCGACAAGCAGATCGACATGTCGATCCATATTGTCGAGCAGAATGGTACGGATCCGTTCAACCGTGGTCGGCTCGCCAATTGCGGATTTATGCTGACGCGTGACAACAACGATTACATCGTTGTCCATGACGTCGATTACCTGCCGATCTGGTCGGATTATTCGTGGTCGGCAATGCCGCTGCGGCTGATCTGGCACGGCTTGTCGAGGCGAGAGGACTGGAGCAATTTTTTCGGAGCCATCGTATTGTTTGACAATGCGGCTTTCGAGAAGGTGAACGGCTTCCCAAATTGCTATTGGGGTTGGGGGCCGGAAGATCTGGAATTAGGCCAACGCTGCAAGCTCACAGGCATCGGGTACGGTCGTCGCGACGGCACCTACGAGCGGCTACCGCACCAGGAGAATGGCTATTTGCCGCGTGGCGGGTGGACCGACGAGGCACGCGAGACGCATAAGGTATTCGACCAACGCCGTCTCAACCTTGCCGCCTTCATTGAGTCTGACGGGCTGCGCACCCTCAAATACAGCGTGATCGACAAAAAGCCTTTGACGGCCGCGGGGCAGCCGCTGCCGAACTCTTACCACTACATTGTCGATATCGGCCGTCCGGAGAATGCGCCGGCCTGAAAGATGGCCATAAATCGCAGATCGCGCGTGGTGTCTCCGGCTAACCGAAGCGAAACGCCAACAAATTGTCGAACGAACGCAGTTCACTCAGGATGCGGCGGACGCGGCCTGAATCTTTTTCGGTGATTGCAACGGGGATCAACGCAAGGCTGGCTTTGGCGCCATCGATGAGTCGGCGGAATTCTGGTTGCGCATGAACATCCTTGCCGGCGAGACTGTCGCAATGGTCAAGCAGTGAGCCGTAGCGCTTCGCGCTATCGGAGAGAGCGTTGCGAACGGGTGCTTTGTCGAGGTCAAGCGTGCCTTTACTGTATTTCTGCAGTGCATCCATGGCGCTATTG
>JBARCH010000103.1:0-35298 GCA_049793875.1 Pseudolabrys sp.
TAACGGGCTGCTGCGCGTAGGTCCGCCGCGGCGCAAAGAAACTGTGCCCATCGGTGAACAGGCCGCGGCCGTGGGCCGCCGGTGATTGCTGCGGCTGCGGATTTGCCGGCGCGGCGTAAGCCTGCGCCATCGGCTGCGCGGCAGGCTGCGGCGGAGACGCAACCATCATCGCGACCCGACGCCCCGTTGCCGGATCGACGACGTAATAGGCCGGCTGCTGCCGCCTGGCGCAGGCGGCAACCGTCAAGGCGGCCAGAACGACGATCAGAAGGCGGGGTCCCCGCATCGGGCGAATCCGAGCTGGACGCGTGAAAGGGAGCCCCGATTAACGCTTTGTATGGTTAATAAAGTCTGACCACGCAGGCGGTCCCATCGAACGCTCCGCCAAAACAAAACGGGCGCCAATTAAAGGCGCCCGCCGGTGTCTGCTAGTGCCGGAGAAATTACGCGCCTTGCGCGACCTTCACGCCTGTGCCGATCGGGCACGAAACGCCAGTGCCGCCGAGCCCGCAATAGCCGTGCAGATTTCTGGCGAGATATTGCTGGTGGTAGTCCTCGGCAAAATAAAATTCCGGCGCGTCAACGATCTCCGTCGTCACGGCGCGGAAGCCTTTTTTCTGCAATTCGACATTGTACATCGCCTTCGACGCTTCGGCGGCTCTGCGCTGTTCGGCGTTGAACGTGTAGATGCCGGAGCGATATTGCGTGCCGACATCGTTGCCCTGACGCATGCCTTGCGTCGGATCGTGGCTTTCCCAAAACGTCTTGAGCAACGCCTCGTAGCTGATCGTCCTCGGGTCATAGACGACGAACACCACTTCGTTGTGCCCGGTGCGGCCGCTGCAAACTTCCTCATAGGTCGGATTCGGCGTGAAACCGCCAGCATAGCCCGCTGCCGTGACATAGATGCCGTCACCGAGTTCCCAGAATTTGCGTTCGGCACCCCAGAAGCAGCCGAGCCCGAACATCGCCGTTTCGAGGCCTTCCGGGTAAGGCCCTTTGAGGGCGCGGCCGTTGACGAAATGCTTGCTCGCGGTCGGAATCGGCTGCGCGCGCCCCGGCAACGCCTCGCCGGCCTTGGGCATGTCGGTCGATTTCTTGAACATGAACATCGGCGTTTCTCCTCCGTTCGTTGACCGCAATATATGTGCGTGCGCGTCGAAGCGGAATGCCGGCACCGGCACGTGGGGCCAAGCCAGCCCACGCGCCGCTGTACTGCGCCTGGAACACGGCCCTTATGCGCTAGCGTGCGTACCCAATCAGCGGCTTTTTCTTGCGGCCAAGCATGATGAGCAATATGCCGAGAACGCCGAGCACAGCCCAGCTCGGCCACGTCAAAGCGGTGACAAGAATCGGATCCCAGGCCCACGGGCCGATTTTGGTTTCCACGAGCGGCTTGAGGTTTTGCAGGCTGGCGGCATTTATGATGTCCCAGAGCACCTGCACATTGGTGAAATAGACGGCGTTGCCGGCAATCGACTTCATGCCGTCATAGATGACGAGAATGAATGCGGCTGCCAGGCACAAAAGCCCCAGAAAGCGGAACAGAAAACGGATCATGGCCGGCCGGTCTTAAACTCCCCCAGCAGCCCTTAGCGCGCGGCCAGCCGCCGTTCAACCTGCCCACGCCGGCCAGTACCTTCCCTTGAGCTATCGCCACCCCTTCCGGTAGGTTCCCCCCTCCGGGCAACCCGGAGAGTAATGGAGTAACAATGCCCGCCAAGCGCCCCGCTGGCCCCGCCCGGCCGACCTTCACCGACCAGGAAGCCCTGCAATTTCATAGTGTCGGCCGTCCCGGCAAACTCGAAATCGTTGCCACCAAGCCAATGGCGACCCAGCGCGACCTGTCGCTTGCCTATTCGCCGGGCGTCGCCGTCCCGGTGCTGGCCATCGCAGAAGATCCAAGCCGCGCCTACGACTATACGGTGAAGGGCAACTTCGTCGCCGTCATCACCAACGGCACCGCCATTCTTGGCCTCGGCAATCGCGGCGCGCTTGCGGCGAAGCCGGTGATGGAGGGCAAGGCGGTGCTGTTCAAGCGCTTCGCCGACATCGACTCGATCGATCTCGAAGTCTCCACCGAAGATCCCGACGAGTTCATCAATTGCGTCAGATTCCTCGGCGCAGGCTGGGGCGGCATCAATCTCGAAGACATCAAGGCGCCGGAATGCTTCGTGATCGAGCAGCGTCTGCGCGAACTCATGGACATTCCCGTTTTCCATGATGACCAGCACGGCACCGCGATCATCTCCGCGGCGGGACTGATCAACGCGTTGCATCTCACCGGCCGCGATATCAAGAGCACGAAGATCGTCTGCAACGGCGCGGGCGCCGCCGGCATCGCATGCCTCGAACTGCTCAAGGCGATCGGCGTGCAGCCGAACAATCTCATTCTCTGCGACACCAAGGGCGTCATCTACCAAGGCCGCACCGAAGGCATGAACCAGTGGAAATCGGCCTACGCAATCGAGACGTCGGCGCGCACGCTCGCCGACGCGCTGAAAGGCGCCGATGCGTTCTTCGGCCTTTCGGTCAAGGGCGCGGTGACGAAGGACATGGTGAAGTCGATGGCGGACAAGCCGATCATCTTCGCCATGGCCAACCCGGATCCGGAAATCACCGCCGAGGAAGTAGCGGAAGTGCGCGACGACGCCATCATGGCGACCGGACGATCGGACTACCCGAACCAGGTCAACAACGTTCTCGGCTTTCCCTTCATCTTCCGCGGCGCGCTCGACGTGCGCGCCACCACCATCAACATGGAAATGAAAATCGCCGCGGCGTACGCGCTCGCCGAACTCGCGCGTGAAGATGTGCCCGATGAAGTCGCCGCCGTTTACGGTGCGCGGCCGAAATTCGGGCCGGAATACATTATTCCAGTGCCGTTCGATCCGCGGCTGATTTCCACCGTGCCGCCGGCGGTCGCCAAGGCGGCGATGGATACCGGCGTCGCGCGCAAGCCGATCGTCGACATGGAGGGCTACCGTCATCAGCTCAACGCGCGGCGCGATCCCATCGCCGGCACGCTCGTTCAGGTGTATGCGCGGCTGCGCCGTGCGCCCAAGCGCGTCGTCTTTGCCGAAGGCGAAGAGGAACAGGTGATCCGCGCGGCGGCAAGCTTCGTGCATCAGGGGCTCGGCTCGGCGCTGCTGGTCGGTCGCGAAGATCGCGTGCAGGAAGCCGCGCGCGAAGCCGGAATCGAGCTTGGCGAGGGCATGGAGATCGTGAATGCGCGGCTTTCCACCCGCAATGCGGTCTACACCAACTTTCTCTATGAACGGCTGCAACGGCGCGGCTTCCTGCTGCGCGACTGCCAGCGCCTGGTGAATCAGGACCGCAACCATTTTGCCGCGTGCATGGTCGCGCTCGGCGACGCGGACGCGATGGTGAGCGGCGTGACGCGCAACTTCTCGGTCGCGCTCGAAGACGTCCGTCACGTCATCGACCCGAAGCCGGGCCATCGCGTCATCGGCGTGTCGCTGGTGATCGCACGCGATCGCACGGTGCTGGTGGCCGATACCGCCGTCACCGAAATGCCGACCGCCGAAGAGCTTGCCGACATCGCCGTGGAGGCCGCCGGTGTCGCGCGCAGGCTCGGGCACGAACCGCGCGTCGCATTGCTGGCGTTCTCGAATTTCGGCCAGCCGCCGGGCGAACGTTCGGCGCGCGTGCAGGAAGCGGTCCGTCTGCTCGACCACAAGCGGGTTGACTTCGAATACGACGGCGAAATGGCTGCCGACGTGGCGCTCAACCCGGAGCTCGCCGGACCCTATCCATTCACCCGGCTCTCAGGCCCGGCAAACGTACTGGTCATGCCGGCGTTCCACTCCGCGTCGATTTCCACCAAGATGGTGCAGGAACTGGGCGGCGCGACCGTGATCGGCCCGCTGCTGGTCGGCCTCGACCGGCCGGTGCAGATCGTCCAGCTCGGCGCCAAGGATAACGAGTTGGTCAACATGGCGGCGCTCGCCGCCTATAACATCAGCGGCTGATCTACCGCCGAGGAACATCATGGCTCAGAAAAAACTGTCCGGCGTCATCGCCGCCATCGCAACGCCCGTGCAACAGGACGGCGCGCCCGACCACGCGCGCGCGACCAAGCTCGCACGCTTCCTGCTCGACAACGGCTGCGACGCGCTCAACGTGCTCGGCACGACCGGCGAAGCGACATCGTTCTCGCTCGAAGAACGCAAGGGCGTCATGAGCGCCTACAAGGCTGCGGGCCTTCCGATGGAACGCCTGATGGTCGGCACCGGCGCCGCCGCCACCGCGGATGCCATCGCGCTCACACGCCATGCCGCCGAACTTGGTTTCGCAGGCGCGCTGGTGCTGCCGCCCTTCTACTACAAAGGCGTACCGGATGACGGGTTGGTCGCTTACATCGAACAGTTGGTGCAGGCGAGCACCGGCAACCCGATCCCGCTCTATCTCTATCACTTCCCGGCGATGTCCGGACTGCCGTGGCACGTGGCGCTGATCAAGCGCCTGCTGGAAAAATTCGGACCGCGCATCGTCGGCTTGAAGGATTCCTCCGGCGACATGGCCTATGCCCGCTCTGCCGCCGCGATCTCGAAAGATTTCTCCGTCTTCCCATCGACCGAGGCCGCACTCCTCGAAGCCAGGCAAGGCGTCTTCGCCGGCTGCATCTCGGCAACCGCCAACCTCAACGCAGACCTTTGCGCGCGCGCATGGCGCGACGGCGACACGGCGGCACTCGAGTCCGCAGTCGCGATCCGTAAGCTGTTCGAGGGCAAGCAACTGGTCAGCGGCGTCAAGGCGCTGCTCGCTCATATCCATGGCGATCCGGAAATGGCCCGGGTCAAGCCGCCGCTTTCCGTCTTTCCCGCCGCCGACCGCGCAATGGTTACTGCCGGAAACGACACGATCCGCGCCAAACGGGTGGCCTGAGCCGCGAAATTGCCGGGCGTTGACGCCTGTACGAGGCCTCACTATAAGCCTCGCCGGTGGGCGGCGACGTTCTCGCCGCCGCACTTTTCTGTAAAGACCGATCGCTCGACCGGGATACTAACCCTCCCGGCCATTCCGTAAACGAGAGTTTCATGGCCAATACCAAGTCCGCTCGCAAAGCCACGCGCCAGATCGCGCGCAAGACCGAGGTCAATAAGGCGCGCCGTTCGCTCCTGCGCAATTCGATGCGCAAGGTCGAAGAAGCGATTGCCACAGGCGACCCGAAGGCGGCGACAGCGGCGCTGAAAGCGGCCGAACCGGTCATAATGCGAGCGGCGCAGCGCGGCGTGGTGCATAAGAATAATGCGAGCCGCAAAGTTTCGCGCCTTGGCCACCGTATCGCCAAGCTCGGCAAGTAACCTCTGCAAGCAAACTAAGTCGAAAGCTGCCTTACCGATGCACGCCGGCCATTTGCGCCGGCGTTTCCATTAAAACTCAATCGATTGTTCGTCGTTGGCCTGGACAACAGCCGCATAACGATCCGTTTTGCGGTCGGCATGCGGCGTTGTTGCAATACCGTCATCACCCCGTAAAAAATTTGCGCTCGGATCGACCTCGAAGCGTCGAAGCCGCGGCCAAGCGCGCAACAGCCAATTGCACGCACGGGTTACCTTCATTTTGCGAACAAGAATCCATTCGCTGCAGTAACGAGTTAACCGCTAAGCAAGGTAGCGGACCCGAAAATCCAAGCGTGACGGGCTTTTCCGGGCGGCGGCCAGCGGCTTGTGTTTTTTTGTATGCCACGGTGGCGCAAATACACCGTGAGGAAAATCTACACGCCGATTCAACGCGTTAAAAAATACTTCGCGGGGCTGCGTCTTTGCATCAGTCCGTGCCGCATCGTTCAACTTGAATGCGTTCGCGATTGTCATTGCGGGCGACCATCGCTCGTGTATTTTCATCTCACTCGAAATTTCCCGCACGTCACCAGGAAAAAACTGGCTAGCGGCCCATTGCAGGATGGGAACGGCGGTTTGTTGCCGGCTCTAATCTCTGGAGCGCTCTATCGGCGAAAATGGGTTCAGGCGGGAATGCAATGCGAGTGCCGGGCTCAAAAGCCCGATAAGAAGTTTGGGGGGTATGATGAGGGGATTGAGCACCAGAAACGACGCGGCGGTGGCATCTGGCTACGCCGGCGGCTTTATTGTGTCCCGTATTGCCTTCTCCGCATCCATTTGCACCACAGGAATTAGAGGAGCGATGCCGCCGCCCGGCGGTTGAGGCGCGACGTCCTCGACTCTGTCGATGCCGTTGTGCCGACCGGCCGCGCCGCGGGACCGCAAGCCTCAATAGTGTCGTCTTCGAGTGATGTTGCGTTCAGTTCCGGCGTGTAGGCGGGCTTGCGCCGCAGCCGATCAACCGAGTTCATTGAAACATCGAACCGATAAGAAACGAGCCAATGTCAAATCCGGAAGATGATCGCTGGTCCAAGGTAAAAAACAGGCTCCGCGCCGAGGTCGGTGAAGACATTTACTCGAGTTGGTTCGCCCGTATGGACCTGGAAGCCGTTGAGGCCGAATCGGTCCGTCTTTCGGTACCCACCCGGTTCCTCAAGAGCTGGATTCAGTCGCACTATGCCGAGCGCGTGCTCGCATGCTGGCAGGCCGAGGACGCGAAAGTCATCCGCATCGAATTGATCGTGCGCTCGGCAGTATTGCGGACGACCGTCAAGCCGAAAGTGCCCGAAGTTGAGACCAACGGCTTCGGCAGCCGCTACCTCAATGGCAATGGCGACGGACGGCCGATGTCGGTCGGCGATCCCGGCGTACACGAGGCGCTCGGCGGCTCTCCGCTCGACCCACGCCTGACCTTTGACACCTTCGTTATCGGCCGCTCCAACACGCTGGCCCATGCCGCCGCCAAACAGGTCGCCGCCGCCAAGCGTGGCGACGCGGTGATGTTCAACCCGCTCTACATCCATGCCGGTGTCGGCCTCGGCAAGACGCATTTGTTGCAAGCGATCACGTGGGCGGGCAACGCGCTCGGCGAGCGCAAGGTGCTCTACCTCACCGCCGAGAAATTCATGTACGGCTTCGTTTCCGCCCTGCGTACGCAAACCGCAATCGCCTTCAAGGAAGCGCTGCGCGGCATTGGCGTGCTGGTGATCGATGACATGCAATTCCTGCAAGGCAAATCGACCCAGGCCGAATTCTGCCACACGCTCAATGCGCTGATCGATGCCGGGCGGCAGGTCGTCATCGCGTCCGATCGGCCGCCTTCCGACCTCGAAAGCCTCGACGACCGCGTGCGGTCGCGCCTTGCGGGCGGTCTGGTGGTCGAAATTGGAACGCTCGGTGAGGAGTTGCGCTTCGAGATCCTCAAGACGCGGGTCATGGCTGCGCGGTCGCATCATCCTGGCTTCGACGTGCCGCTGCCGGTGTTGAGCTATATCGCCAAGACTGTCACCCATAACGGTCGCGATCTTGAAGGCGCGCTCAACCGGCTGCTCGCCCATAACAAGCTCACCGGCCATGCCGTGACGCTGGAAATGGCCGAGCGCGAAGTCCGCGACCTGATCCGTCCGCAGGAGCCCAAGCGGGTCAAGATCGAGGACATCCAGCGCGTGGTGGCGCGGCAATATAACGTCAGCCGCTCCGACCTCCTCTCCTCGCGCCGTACGGCCAACGTCGTACGCCCGCGCCAGGTCGCGATGTATCTCGCCAAGACGCTGACCCTGCGCTCGCTGCCCGAAATCGGCCGGCGCTTCGGCGGACGCGACCACACCACGGTCCTGCACGCGGTACGCAAGATCGAGGGGCTGGTCGGCAACGACATGACGCTCGCCGAGGAAATCGAAATCCTCAAACGGCAACTGCAGGAATAGCCGGCGCATCCTCCTGCCGGCCGAGAAGGCCTCGTTTGGCGGCCGGGCTGACCGCAAACGGAGGCCTTCTCTTTCGGCCGGAGCCGACGCCCCGGCCGCAGGCTGCAAAACGTCCGGGGACAAGCGCACGGGGGTGCGGCGCTGCTCTTGCACAAACCGCGCCGCCTTGTCAGTTTTCGCCGTCCGGACGTGCGCGGCGGCGAGCGGCCGGTACTTGCGTGTCCGCCGTCCAATTCACCGTGAGGCGCTTACCGGAGCGTGCCCACTCGATGGAGGGGGATCGGAAATGAAGGTCACTGTCGAACGTGCCGAACTGTTGAAGTCGTTGGGCCACGTGCATCGCGTGGTCGAGCGGCGCAACACGATTCCGATTCTTGCCAACGTGCTGATCAAGGCCGATCGCTCCAAGCTCAGCCTCAAGGCTACCGATCTCGATTTGGAAGTGACGGATTCGATCGCCGCCGAGGTTTCGCCCGGCGGCTCGACGACTGTGCCGGCGCACATGTTCTACGAGATCGTGCGCAAGCTGCCCGAGGGCTCGCAGATCATCATCGAAGGGTCCGGCGACCGCGCGGTGCTGACGATCCGCGCCGGCCGCTCGCGCTTCACCTTGCAGACCTTGCCGGAAAGCGATTTCCCCGACCTTGCCGCCGGCACGATGAGTCACTCTTTCAAGGTTGCGGCCGCCGATCTCAAGCGGCTGATCGACAAGACCCAGTTCGCGATTTCGACCGAGGAAACGCGTTACTATCTGAATGGCATCTATCTGCACACGGCGGGCTCGGCCAAATCCGGCACGTTGCGCGCGGTCGCGACCGACGGCCATCGTCTCGCGCAAGTCGAGTTGCCGCTGCCGGAAGGCGCGGCCGGCATGACCGGCATCATCGTGCCGCGCAAGACTGTCGGCGAAGTGCAGCGGCTGATCGAAACCGGCGAAGGCGACGTCACGATCGAACTCTCCGCCGGGAAGATTCGCTTCACCATCGGCGAGGTCGTGCTCACCTCGAAGCTGATCGACGGCACCTTCCCCGACTATGGGCGTGTCATTCCGGCCAACAACGACAAGGATCTCGTGGTCGACAAGAAGGACTTCGAGGCTGCGGTCGATCGCGTCTCCACGGTGTCGAGCGAACGCGGCCGCGCGGTCAAACTTTCGCTCACAGCCGGACGGCTCGTGCTGTCCGTGACAAATCCGGACTCCGGCAGCGCGACCGAAGAAATCGAGGTCGACTACGCGTCCGATCCGATCGATATCGGGTTCAATTCGCGCTACCTGCTCGACATTGCCGCGCAGATCGAAGGCGAGGTCGCGGTATTGAAGCTCGCCGATCCCGGCTCGCCGACGCTGATCCAGGACAAGGATTCCAAGGGCGCACTTTACGTCCTGATGCCGATGCGGGTGTAACGCTCTTGCATCGCCGCACTTGATGTCGTCATGCCCGGCCCCGTGCCGGGCATCCTCGTTTTGGACCCGGCGCACTGACAAGCCTGGCCATGACGGATACAACGGCCATCCATGACCGCCGCTCATATTCGCCGTCTGACGCTGACGAATTTCCGTAGCTACCACGCCGCGCAGATCGAGCTTGCCGGTGGGGCAGGACCGGTCGTGCTCACAGGCGCGAATGGCGCCGGCAAGACCAACTTGATCGAGGCAATTTCATTTCTTGCGCCCGGCCGCGGCCTGCGCCGGGCGACGCTTGAGGACGTTGCCTTCACCGAAGGCGACGGTGCCTGGGCAGCTTCAGCCGAACTCGAAGGCATGCTGGGCCTCGCCACGCTTGGCACCGGCATCGATCCGCCCGCCGGCGAGGATGCGGTACCGTCGCGCGCCTGCCGGATTGACCGCGAGAGCGTCGGTTCGGCTGCCGCCTTCTCCGACCATCTGCGCGTCGTATGGCTGGTCCCGGCGATGGATCAGTTGTTCAGCGGCCCGGCCTCCGAGCGGCGGCGTTTCCTCGACCGGCTGGTGCTCGCAGTCGACGCGCAACACTCAAGCCGGGTCGCCGCTCTGGATCGGTCTTTGAGCTCACGCAACCGGCTTCTGGAAAATCCGCACAGCGATGCGCATTGGCTCGACGCGGTCGAGCGTGAAACCGCGGAGCTTGCGGTCGCAGTGGCGTCCGCGCGCCTCGAAGCAGTGCGGCGGCTTTCGGCAGCACTTGCCGCCGAGCGCGCGAAAGAATCCGCTTTTCCGTTCGCGGAGATTTTGTTGCAGGGCTGGATGGAAACGCTGCTGCCGGATCACGCCGCCGTCGAGATCGAGGACCGCTATCGCGCCCTGTTGCGTGACAATCGCGCGCGCGATGCCGCCGCCGGCCGCACGCTGGAGGGACCGCATCGATCCGATCTCGCCGTAAAGCACGCCGGCAAAGGCATCGCCGCCGCCGATGCTTCGACGGGCGAGCAAAAGGCGTTGCTCATCCGGCTTGTGCTCGCGCATGCGGGACTCATCAAGGAGATGACCGGTTTTGCGCCTTTGCTACTGCTCGACGAAGTCGTTGCGCATCTCGATCCGAACCGCCGGGCCGCGCTGTACGATGCATTGTCTGCGCTAGGGGCGCAGGTCTGGATGACCGGCGCGGATCCTGCGGCGTTCGGTGATATCACCGGTCGCGCACAAGTGTTCGAGGTTCGGCCTGGAACCGTGAGACCCGTTTAACATCGCACAGGCTCCTGTTCGCGCCGTTCCGACAGTCGAGAGATTTTGAAGGCCGGCGCCGGAGGAACTGCCAAGGGGGGCAGGTTCTTACCATCGCAGCAAGTGGCGCGAAGCAGCGCGGAGGCGACGATGGGAACTGATCCGGGAGCGAGGCTTGTTCAGCGCGAATTGCACCGTGCGCTCAAGGATGCGCGTTCGAGCATCGAACGCGTTGAGATGGCAGCAGCGATGCTCCGTGCGTTCAGCGTGCCAGTCCCCGAATACGAGCCCCGGTTGCGTCATCTGGGGCTGAACCCCAAGACCTTCGAATTGCACCGCCACGCGGCAGGTAAGAGCTAGCGGTCAGAATTCGCCGAGCAATTCACGCCGCCGCCGCTCGGAGGCATCCGAATAACGCCGCAGCGCATGCGCTTCCGTCAGCAGGCCCATGACATGCCGATGCTCGGCGGTGTCGAGTACCGCGAGCGCTTCCGCTTCCGAACGATCGAAGCCGGAGATCGCATCTTGCACCGTCATCTGCGGCAGCAGAAAATTGTCGGCGAGATGCAGAATGTCGCGCACTGCGCCGGTAGCATCGACGTCCACGCCATGCGCTTCCGGCACCAGCACGATGCCGGCATAGCGCCCGTCGCCATCCACCGCGACCACACGGCTCGTCGATCCGAGCGGAAACGCCTGGCGGAAATCCGTGATCGGCGTGTCGACCGGCGTCGTACGCACGTCCGGGCGCATCATGCGCGCGACAGTCAAGTCGCGAATCCAGCCGACATCGGCCGCGCTGCGAATGGTTTCGCCGCGCAGATGGAAACGCCAGGTCGCGAATGAATAGCCGAAGAATTCGCGCGTCACTTGCGCGGAGATAATCACGGCGATCAAGACCGCGGTTGCCAGCCAGAGATCGCCGGTCGATTCCAGCGCGATGAAAGCCATGGTCAGCGGTCCGCCGATGATCGACACCGAAATCGCACTCATGCCGATGATGGCGTAAGCGTCGGCATCGAGATGGAGGCTCGGCCACAGCCCGTTGAGGCTGGCGGCGAAGATCTGCCCTCCAAGCGCGCCGAGCAACAGCGAGGCAAAGAACAATCCGCCGCGGAATCCGCTTCCGAGCGAAATCATGGAAGCCAGCGACTTGAGCAAAAAGATCAGCGCGATTTGCTGCAGCGGCAGCTTGAAGATTCCGGTCAGATGCAAGGCGCCGTGACCGGACGACATGACCTGCGGCGAAATGATTGCGAGCAAGCCCACCAGCGTGCCGCCGATCATCGGCCGCACAGCCGGCGGCACACGCAGACGCTTGAACAGCGCTTCGCTGGAGGCAACCCCGCGCATGAGGATGATGCCGTAGGCCGCGGCCAGCAGGCCGACGAACCCGGCAATGATGAGGTCGTGCCCGGCGAGCCCTGTGAGCGCGCCGGTTTCGATCCCGAGCTTGGCGGGCGAGAATGCCTGCGCGGTAAGGAAGCCGAGCAGCGAGGCCATGCCGACCGGGGCGAGGCCCTGGATCGAGTAGCTGCCGATTACCAGTTCGAAGCCGTAAAAGGCGCCCCCAAGCGGCGCCCCGAAGGCGCCGGCGATGGCCGCCGCGGCTCCGCAGCCGACCAGCACGCGCAGGTCGCCGCGGCGCAGCCGGAAGGCCCGGCCGGCCCAGGAGGCGATCCCGCTCGAAAGCTGCGTATAGCCGGCCTCGAGCCCGACCGAGGCGCCGACGCCGCTCGACCACATCGTCTGCAAGGCCACAATCAGACTGCCGCGGAACGACATCCGTCCGCCATGCAGCGCGTTGGCCTCGATCGGGTCGACCTCGGTGCCGCGCCGCCGGCTGATGTACGCGCTGGCAAGGCCGAACAGGAGACCGCCGATGCACGGGGTCAGGAACGCATAGAACGGATTGAGCGACACGCGGCCGGACAGACGCTCGCCGTGATCCAGCCCGAAGAACAGGATGTGCATGAGGCTGACGACCTCGCCCATCACCGTCACCACCAGCCCGGCGATCACGCCAATGATCGCCGCCAGCAGGATCAGGCTCGACTCACGCGCGCGCACGATCGCGCGCAAGCGATGGGGAACCTCAAACGTGCCGCTGAAAAGGTGCATTGCTGATCGCAGGAGCAGAGACGAGGCAGAGTCTACGCATGCATAGAACTTTACGCATGCATAGATGCCAATGCCGCGCCGCGCACAAGAGATCAGTCAACGTGCGCCGATTTGTTTTGCCGCCTGCTTTTCGGCGTCGAAATCGGCCCATTTAAGGCCTTCGAAAGTAAGCCCGAATCGGCCCCTGCAGGAGGTCAAAAATGGCGTTATTTTTCGACCCGCGCCCCTGTAAAAATCATATGTGAATCAACATATTAAGGGTGTCCACTTTGTCCTGTACGGGACTCGGTTTTCGTGTCACACTAAATGACGAATCCGACTCATTTTTTGAACCGCTCAAAAGGTCACACCGATGGCTGAACCGGCCCGGAATCTGTCCTCCGATTACGATGCCGAATCGATCAAAGTCCTCAAGGGACTCGACGCCGTACGCAAGCGGCCGGGCATGTACATCGGCGACACGGATGACGGCTCCGGCTTGCATCACATGGTGTACGAGGTGGTGGACAACGCCATCGACGAGGCGCTCGCGGGTCATGCCGACGAAGTCGTGGTGACGCTCAATCCGGACGGCTCGGTGACGGTGCACGACAATGGCCGCGGCATTCCGGTCGACATCCACAAAGGTGAAGGCGTGTCGGCGGCCGAAGTCATCATGACGCAGCTGCACGCCGGCGGAAAATTCGACCAGAATTCCTACAAGGTGTCCGGCGGACTGCACGGCGTCGGCGTCTCTGTCGTCAATGCGCTTTCGACCTGGCTCAAGCTGCGGATCTGGCGTGACGACAAGGAACACTTCATCGAATTCCACGACGGCGTCGCGGTCGCACCGCTCAAGGTGACGGGCAGCGCGCCCGGAAGAAAAGGCACGGAAGTGTCTTTCCTGGCCAGCCCGAATACCTTCACGATGGTCGAATACGATTTCGCCACGCTCGAGCACCGGCTGCGCGAACTCGCGTTCCTCAATTCCGGCGTCAACATCGTGCTCTCCGACATGCGTCACGCGGTCGAGAAGCGCGAGGAGATGAAATACGAGGGCGGCGTCGAAGCGTTCGTTAAATATCTCGACCGCAACAAGACGGCGCTGATTACAGCACCGGTCATGATCAAGGCCGAACGCGACGGCATGACGGTCGAATGCGGGTTGTGGTGGAACGACGGCTATCACGAGTCGGTTCTCTGCTTCACCAACAACATCCCGCAGCGCGATGGCGGCACACATCTCGCGGGCTTCCGCGGCGCGCTTACGCGCCAGATCACCGCCTATGCCGAGAAAGCCGGCTCCGCCCGCAAGGAGAAGGTTGCACTCACCGGCGACGACTGCCGCGAAGGCCTGACTGCCGTCCTGTCGGTGAAGGTGCCCGATCCGAAATTTTCCTCGCAGACCAAGGACAAGCTCGTTTCCTCGGAAGTACGGCCCGTGGTCGAGAACGTCATCAATCAGGCGCTGCAGGACTGGTTCGAGATTCACCCGGCGGAAGCCCGCAATATCGTCGGCAAGGTGGTGGAAGCGGCCGCCGCGCGCGAAGCCGCCCGCAAGGCGCGCGAACTCACGCGCCGCAAAGGTGCGCTCGACGTCTCCTCGCTGCCGGGCAAACTCGCCGATTGCCAGGAGCGCGATCCGGCCAAATCCGAACTGTTCATCGTCGAGGGCGACAGCGCCGGCGGCTCCGCCAAACAGGGCCGCAATCGTGAATTCCAGGCGGTCCTGCCGCTGCGCGGCAAAATCCTCAACGTCGAGCGCGCGCGCTTCGACAAGATGCTGGGGAGCCAGGAGATCGGCACGCTGATCACCGCACTCGGCACCGGCATCGGCCGCGAGGAATTCAACCCCGACAAGCTGCGCTACCACAAGATCATCATCATGACGGACGCGGACGTGGACGGCGCGCACATCCGCACGCTGCTGCTGACGTTCTTCTTCCGTCAGATGCCGGCGCTGATCGAGCGCGGCAACATCTACATCGCACAGCCGCCGCTTTACAAAGTCTCGCGCGGAAAGTCGGAGCAATATCTCAAGGACGAGCGCGCGCTTGAGGACTATCTGATCGCGACCGGTATCGAGGAGGCCGTGCTGCGTCTTGCCTCCGGCGAAGAGCGGGCGGGCGCGGACTTGCGCAAGCTGGTCGAGGATTCACGCGCAATCCGCAACATCCTCAACGGGCTGCACAGCCGCTACAACCGCAAGGTCATCGAGCAGGCGGCAATCGCGGGCGTGCTCAGCACGAAAGTCACCGGCGACAGCAAGAATGGCACCGCCGCCGCGGGCTACATCGCCAAGCGCCTCGACGCTCTCGAAGAGGACACCGACCGCGGCTGGGTCGGCACTTTCGACGAGACCGGCTTCCATTTCGAGCGCACGGTACGCGGCGTGAAGGAATCCGCCATCATCGACACCGCGCTGCTCGGTTCGGCCGACGCGCGCAAGCTCGACGAATTTGCGCCCATGCTGCAGACGGTTTTTCCGCGACCGACGCCGCCCGCCATGCTTCGCCGCAAGGACGAGACCGAGCCGATCCACGGGCCGGTCAGCCTGTTCGACGCGCTTACCGGCGCCGGCCGCAAGGGCATCTCGATGCAGCGCTACAAAGGCCTCGGCGAGATGAACCCGGGACAGCTCTGGGAGACGACGCTCGACTCCAACGTGCGCTCACTGCTGCAGGTGAAGGTGAAGGAAACCGACGAAGCGGACGACCTCTTCACCAAGCTGATGGGCGAATTGGTCGAGCCGCGCCGCGACTTCATCCAGGACAACGCACTGGCGGCAAGCGTAGACGTATGAGCGGCGCGCAGCCGCTCGTACGCATCACGTTCTTGCCTTATCGAGACGCGATAGCCGTGCTCAGTAGCAGCCTGCGCGACCGCCCCAAACCCAGCCGCCTCGCCCGTCGTAAACTTTGACTCTGTGCGAGTAGGCGCTGCAGTCGTAGCTGTCGTACCCGCCATAACCGACATGCCCGCCGTAACCGTACGCATAACCGCGCGGACGATACGAATCGCCGTAATACGGCCGGCCGTAGTAGCCGCCGGAACGATAGGATGGCCCGTAGTAGCTCGATCGATAGGGTGAATCGTAATAGCCGTGTCGGGGGTAGTAACCATCCCCGTACAAGTGCTCGTAGTGGGCTGAGTGCCGCACCACTCTGCGGTAACAGCAATTGCTGCTGTACCAGACGTTGCCGGAGTAGTGACGGTGGTAGCCGTCACCGTAATAGCCGTATTCGCCGGCTTTCGCAGAGTCACTCCAAGTTCCGGCGGCAGCAAGCAGGCACGCGAACACGATCATCAATCCAACGCGACGCATAATTGCCTCCTTACAATTGACTGGTGCAAAACGGGTCGAAAGGCGATTAGGTAAAATTGTAGTCAAATTGGAATGATCGGCACCAGACATTGCCGGCGCGGGTCACGTCAACGTGATACCGCGCACTTTGCCGCAACCCGAAAACCACGAATCGCGATAGGCATCAACGGCTTGCGGGGCCAATATACCGGCCACGTCTAGGACATCAGCTTTGAGCCAAGCGCCAGGCCGATGATAAGCGCCCCGATAAACAACACCAGGAAAATCCCGAACAGGATCTGCGCGATAGTGGCGGAGGCGGCCTCGACGTCGGTGAATCCGAAGATGCCGGCAACAATGGCGATGAGAAGAAAGACGATTGCCCATTTCAGCATTGGCGGCTCCCAAGCGACCCGATGTTCCGCCAACAATTTCGCCCGCCCGCCGGTTCCCTTATCCACCCGTGTGTATTGAACGCGGATCGCGCGGCGGCCAGATGCCGCCTTCCACGCGCGCGATGAAATCCGCGAGCGTCTGATTGAACAGCGCCGGCTCTTCCAGATTGACCGCGTGTCCGGTTTTCGGAAACACCGAGAGCCCCGACGCGGCGATATGTTTCTTCATGAACAGCGCCGGTTCGATGCAACGATCGTCTTCGTCGCCGACGACGATCAACGCCGGCAAAGCGATGCGGCGGATATCGCTTTCGAAATCGTAGAGCGACGGCCGCGACCCCTGAAACGTCCGCATGGTATTGGCCGAGCCCTTGGCGTCGTGTTCCGCCAGCATGCGAACGAATTCGGCAAAGCCGCGCGGATCCTTCACCTGGAAGGGAATGCGGCTCGGTCCATGGCCGTAGCTTTTCGCGACTTCCACGGAGCCTGACTTCTCGAATTGCGTGGCCGTTGCCTGTGAAGCCTTGTGAAAATCCGCGGTGTACCAGCGCTCGGAGCCTGAGCCCGCGCCTGCGAGCGTCAACGACAGCGCCCGCGCCGGATAATGCAATCCAACCTGCAGCGTGGTGTAGCCGCCCATCGACAGGCCGACGATATGGGCCTTGTCGATCTTGAGATGATCGAGCACCGCAATCGCGTCGTCGCGAAAATGCTCATAGGTGTAGACGTCGGGCGAAGCCGGCACGTCCGACGGCGTGTAGCCGCGCGCCGAATAGACGATGCAGCGGTGCTGGCGCGAGAAATAACGCACCTGCGCCTCCCAGCTTCGATAGTCGCCGGCGAATTCATGAACGAACAGGATCGGCGTGCCGCGGCCCGCTTCCTCGTAATAAAGGCGCACGCGGTCTTTGCTCAGGGCGTGAGGCATTGGCGGCTGTTCCGGTAAAATGGGCCGCGAGCGCGGCGTTCGAGGCGGGAGACAACTATACGATGACCGCAATGCCGCCGGAAGCCGCGTGCGCCGCCGCAAAAGCGAAACGGCCGGCAAGAGTGCCGGCCGCGATCTGACAAATCTGCTGTCGTTCGTTCAGTGCTGCATCCGCGCCGCCCAGCCGACTTCCATGCGGCGGCGCCACGCTGTCTGCCGCAGGCCCATGAGCCGGCGCGCAGCCGTCTTGGCTTCCGAACGGCTCGCTGCTGCGCAGGTGCGATATTCGAGATCGGAAACGCGCGGCGTCGGCGCGGGGCTCGCACGGAAAAAGCTCGTCCACGAACGGCCGCCGCTGTCCACCCGCAGTTCGCCGATGGCGTTGGCGACATTCGACGCATGCCCGAATGCGATCAGCCGTCCGGTCATCATGTGACGCACTTCATAAACGCCCGGCCCGATCGGCGCTTCGACATGCTCGCCGCTCTGGGAATTCGGAAAGCGCTTCCAGTTGCTCCAAGTCTGAACCGTCACGCCGCATCCCTCTCCTTTTGAGGCGCTCGATTCGCCCAAGCGCCTGATGGAACTACCCCACCCGGTAGGCAAAAACGCCGGAGCTTCCCATTCGTTCCCGGCCTATCCACAATTTTCGGAACTCTTTCAAATTCCCTTGCTGATTCAATGCCCCGGCAGCACCAGCACCTTCGGTTTGGCCGGGATGCTGGCTTTGGAAAACACCATCGAAGGCACTTCGCTGAGTTCCACGTCCCATTCCTGGCGCACGCGATCAAGGAAGCGGTTGAGCGTGAACGCGCTGAAATAATGCATTGGGATCATCAGCGGCGCTTTCAGTGCGTGGAGCACCTCGACCATGCCGTCGAGATCGAGCGTGAAATTGCCGTCAACCGGCACCAGCACGACATCGACGCGGCCGATCTCGTTGAGTTGCTCCTGCGTCAGTGTGTGATGCAGGTGGCCGAGGTGCGCGATGCACAGGTTGGCGACCTCGAAAATAAAAATCGAATTGCCGTGCCGCTCGGTGCCGCCATCCCAGCGGCGGATATTGGTCGGCACATTGCGCACGCGCACATCCTTGACCTGCAGGTCGATGCGCGCCGGCTTCTCGTTGTCGCTCCAGCCGCGCAGCACGTACTTGATGGCCGGATCGGGGTGATCGGTGTAATGCGTGTCGTGCGCATGATTCATGGTGGCGATATCGGGCAGGACCGGCGGCCGGACATAGTCGTTGTAATCGGTCGCGATGCGCACGAGCTGCGGACTCTCGATCAGGAAGGTCGAATGTCCGATGTAACTGACGCGAACCTCGTCGGACTTGAGCGACACCAGCCGAAACGGCGGGGGCGCACCGAACGGCGAGCGCGAGGCGATAAGACCGGGACAGCTTGCCGGCGCTTCAAGTTTGGTTGCAGGCGGCGCCGCACCTTGCGCCGACGCCTTGCCGGCCGCGATCCCGGCAAATGCCAAAACAAAAACGACGAGATTGAGTGCAAGCTTGAGGGACTGACCGCGCATCTGCGATCCCGCACGATGACAGGACGCAAAATCTGGCACGGTTCGGCGCGCGTGAATACCCGCATCACGCATAAATGAAAACGGCGCCCGCCGGGCGCCGTTTCGGAATTTTTATGCAGCGGGCAGCTCAGTACGGCGCGAAATAAGGCCGGTCGCGCATGGAAACGATGATGCCCTTCGGCGTCACCACCACCCAGCGGCCATCCTGACGCTTGATGGTCTCGACCGTCCCAAGCCCCGGCAGCGTCGCGCCCGGCACGACCTGATAAATGCCGCTGCGGCCTTGCACATAGACATATCCATTGCGGGCATCACGCACGATCCAGCCCCGCACGATCGGCGTCTTCGCGGACGCAGCAGCCGCTTCAGCCGCGGCGTGTTGGGTGCCGATCGAGCCCGTCGTCTCCGGCGCGGCGGCTCTGGCCTGAACCTGATGCTCCATCTCGTCGATGCGCGCGGCGGCCTTGGCAAGCTGCGCGCCCGCGGTCTTGTTGGCCGCGTCGAGATTCGATTTCAGCGCCGCAATTTCCTTCGCGGCCTTGCTGGACGCTTCAACGCTCGCCGACTTGATGGCGGTCATCTCTTTCGACAGATGCGTGATCGTGCGCTGCATCGCCTTGCGCTCCGTCAGCGCGGCGGTATCGGCTTTCGGCGGTGGCGGCGCAAAGCTCGCGTTGGCGATGGCGCCGATGACGGCGCCAAAGCCGGCGGCGAACACGACCGAGGCTGCGAGCAGCGCGGAACGCCGCTGGCGGCGCGAGAGCGCAAAGCGCGATTTCGCCGCGGGCGGCGTCACGGAAGGCGCGTCGTCATTCGTCGGCGCCGGATCGACGTCAATCGTCGGCACCGGCTTTACCGGTCCGATGAAGGGAATCGCGGGTGAAATGGATGGAGAGTCGACCACCGGCAATTCGCTCTTGATCGCGGGCGTTACCGGCGCGGCATCCGACGACACCGGCGTATCCTTGGACTCGAAGGTGTCCTTGCGCTTAGTCATTGGCAGGGCTCCCGAATTGGCTGTTCACCAATCGGTAACCACGTTCGGTTACCAATCGGTTACCAATCCAGCAGGAACCGCCCGCTGCGCAGCGGCGGCCCGCGAAGCCAGACGATCCGAGGTTTTCGGCCTCTAGGTGAGCAGGCGATGCTGCTCGGCCCGGGTCTTGAGCGAGACCAGCGGCCGCGCACCGACGTGCTGAATGACTTCCGCCGCCGCCAGCGCGCCAAGCCGCGCCGCCGTGGCATGGTCCTGGCCGCGCGAGTGGCCAACCAGGAATCCGGCGGCGAACAAGTCGCCCGCGCCGGTCACGTCGACGATACGGTCGATCTTCGCAGCGGGCACCGCGTCGACCTTGTCGCGCGTGACGACGACACAGCCCTTCTCGCTGCGCGTCACCACCGCGAGCCTTGCATCGCCGCGCAGCGCCGTCACCCCGGCGTCGAAATCCGCGGTCTCGTAAAGACTGAGAAGTTCGCCCTCGTTTGCGAACAGAATGTCGACCGTGCCGTTGCGAATGAGATCGAGGAATTCCGCACGGTAGCGACCGACACAAAACGCATCCGACAACGTCAGCGCGACGCGGCGGCCGGCGCCGTGCGCGATCTTTGCCGCCTTCACGAATGCCTGCTTGGCGTGCGGCGGATCCCACAGATAGCCTTCGAGATAAACGACGGCGGCGGATGCGACCGCATTCTCGTCGATGTCGCCCGGCTGCAAATCCTGCGCGGCGCCCAGATACGTGTTCATCGTGCGCTCGCCGTCCGGCGTGACAATGATGTAGCAGCGCGCGGTCGACGGCCCGTCCTGCGCCGGCTTGGTGTCGAAGGCGACATTGGCGGCGCGGATATCGTGCGCAAAAGCCCCGCCCAGTTCATCGCTTTTCACCTTGCCGACAAAAGCCGCGCGCGCGCCGAAGCCCGCCACACCGACGATCGTATTCGCCGCCGAGCCTCCGGAGCTTTCCGCCGCCGGACCCATCGCGCTGTAGATGGCCTGCGCCCGCGCCTCGTCGATCAGCGCCATCGTGCCTTTGCGCATGCCTTGCGCGACAAGGAAATCGTCGTCGGCCTTGGCGATCACATCGACAATCGCGTTGCCGATGCCGAGAACGTCATAGCGAGGGGCGGTCATGGGTTATCCTGTTGAATGAAGCGCGCGCACTATAACGGCAGGAGGTCCTGAGGCAATGTAGGTGCGGAAGAGTCGTCATGGCCGGCTGGTGCCGGGCATGCAAGCGGGCAGAGGCCCACGTCCTATGTCGCTGGCGCGCGATATCACCACGGTCGGCAGCGGAACGCTGATCTCGCGGCTGCTCGGTTTTGCGCGCGACGCCATGATCGCGAGCATGCTCGGCGCCGGCCCATTCTCGGAGGCGTTCTTCGCCGTCCTGCAAGTCGTCAATTTCTTTCGGCGGTTGCTGGCGGAAGGCGCGCTCAACAGCGCGTTCGTGCCGATGTGGCTGCGGCTGGACAGTGGCGAGGACGGTGCGGAAAACGCCGACCGCTTCACCAAGCGCGCGCTGCTGGCGATGCTTTGCGTCAGCGGAATAATCGCGCTGCTGGTCGATTTCTTTGCCCGGCCTCTTGTCGGCGTGATCGCGCCGGGCTTTGGCTCGGGAACGCGCGAACTCACGGCCTTCCTGCTGTCGCTCGCCGCGCCGTACATTTTTTTCGCCGGGCTGGTGGCGGTCATCTCGGCCGCATTGAACGCCGAGCGCCGCGTCATCGCCGTCACCGTCAGCACCGTGATGTTCAATGTCGTCATGGTGGCGGTTGTCGTGATGTTGCTCGACCGCGGGATCGATTCGTTTGACCGAAGCCTCTTGCTGACCAGTGCCATCGTGGTTGCGGTCATCGTGCAGTTTCTGATCACCGGCATCGCGTGGCTCGCGACCGGCCGGCGCTGGCGGAGGCCGCGCACGCGCGCGCCCGACCGGACACGGCTTCTGTTCAAGCGCGCGGTTCCCGGATTGATCGCCGCCGGCATCCCGCAACTCAAGCTGATCGCCGGTGCCGCCATTGCCTCGGCCTCGCCCGCCGCGGTGGCGTGGCTCTACTACGCCAATCGTCTCTACGAGTTGCCGCTCGGCGTGGCGTCGATTGCGATCGCGTCGGTCATCGTTCCGCGCATCGCCGGCGGCATACGCACCGGCGACACAAATGCCTTCGCCGCTGCGCAATCGCGCGCCTACGAGATTGCGTTGGGACTGGCGCTTCCGGCGGCAACCGGCTTCGCGCTCCTCGCCACGCCGATTTCCGGCGGGCTGTTCGAGCGCGGCGCTTTCACGGCCAGCGACACCGTGGCTGTCGCTGCCGCGTTGTCGGCCATCTGCGCGGGGCTTCCCGGCCATGTGCTGGAAAAAGTTTTCGGCGCGGTGTCGTTCGCGCATGAAGATACGCGCACGCCGATGCTGGCTGCGCTCGCCGGGCTCGCCGCGGCCGTTATCGGCGCGTTGCTGCTATTTCCGCGTTACGGCCATACCGGCGTCGCGGCGGCGATTGCGATTTCCGGCTGGGTCGGCGCCGCAGTGCTGGGCACCGTGCTCTATCGGCGCAAATGGCTGCGCGTCGACGCCGACGCGGTACGCCGCCTGCCGCGGATCGTGCTGGCGACTGTCATCATGGGCGCCGTCGTCGCGGCCGGACTGGCTTTCGGCCGCGGATGGCCCGTGACCGCATCGCCAGCCGGCCGGCTTATCCTGCTTGTCACCCTTGTCGTACTTGGCGTCGCTGTTTATGCCGCCGCGCTGCGGCTCCTCGGGGTGGCGAAGATCAAGGACCTTCTCGCAGGCATGCGCCGGCACGCGTGAAGCCCTTGCGCCGCGCCGCTCCGGCGTGGCATTGGACGCGCAAGCGAAAGGGTCTGTCACATGGCGTTCAAGGAACGCGTTTTCTCCGGCGTTCAGCCGACCGGCAATCTGCATCTCGGCAACTATCTCGGCGCGATCGTGAAATTCGTCGCGCTGCAGGACAATTACGACTGCATTTATTGCGTCGTCGACATGCACGCCATCACCGTATGGCAGGACCCCGTCGAACTGGTGAAGACCACACGCGAAGTGACCGCCGCGTTCATCGCCTCCGGCATCGATCCGGCAAAGCACATCATCTTCAACCAGAGCCAGGTTGCCGAGCACGCCGAACTCGCCTGGGTGCTCAATTGCGTCGCGCGCATGGGCTGGCTCAACCGCATGACGCAATTCAAGGAGAAGGCCGGCAAGGATCGCGAGAATGCGTCCGTCGGGCTTTACGTTTATCCAACCCTGATGGCGGCCGACATTCTCGTCTACCGCGCGACGCATGTGCCGGTCGGCGAGGACCAGAAACAGCATCTCGAACTGTCACGCGACATTGCGCAGAAGTTCAACAACGATTTCGGCGATTCCATCCGTTCGCACGGGTTCGGCGATGTATTCTTTCCGCAACCCGAGCCGCTCATTCAAGGACCGGCCACGCGCGTGATGTCGCTGCGCGACGGCTCGAAGAAAATGTCGAAGTCGGACCCCTCGGATTATTCGCGCATCAACCTCACCGACGATGCCGACGCGATCGCGCAAAAGATTCGCAAGGCGCGCACCGATCCAGAGCCGCTCCCGAGCGAGGAAAAGGGATTGGAAGGCCGCCCCGAAGCCGAAAACCTCGTCGGCATCTACGCCGCGCTGGAAGGCGTGAGCCGCGCCGACGTGCTCAGCCAATTCGGCGGCGGACAGTTCTCCGCATTCAAGAACTCTCTCGTCGATCTTTCGGTCGCCAAGCTCGGGCCGATCGGCAGCGAGATGAAGCGTCTGGTGCAGGATCAGGCTTATATCGACAAGGTGCTGGCCGGCGGTTCCGTGCGCGCGCAGGCGATCGCGGCCGAAACCATGAAGGCGGTCAAGGATATCGTCGGTTTCGTGCGCCGCTGACGCGCGCTTGCCCTCCCCGCTTGTCGCCGCGGCGGCAGGCGTGCCACCATTTGCGCCTCTGTTGCCGTGTCAACGATCCGACGCGCCGGGAGCGACGATGAGCAAGAAGCGCCGCAGCTTCGAGGCCGGACACAAGCGCAAATATCTTGTCGTCATCGACGACACGAAGGAATGCGACCGCGCGGTCTATTGGGCTGCCAAGCGCGCGGGCCGCACCAAGTCGCATGTCGTCATGCTGCGGGTGATCGACACGTCCGATCGCGACAAGCAGTGGCTCGGCGTCGCCGACATCATGCGCGCCGAGGCTTTCGAGGCCGCCAAGACCGCGCTCAACAAGGCCGCCGCCCGGATCAAGCAAATAGCCGCCACCGTAAAGACCGACCGCGTCATCCGCGAAGGCGATGTCACACAGGAAATCATCAAGCTGATCGAGGAAGACGCCGACATCGGCATCTTTGTGCTCGCCGCCGGTACCGGCAGCGATGGACCCGGGCCGCTGATCAGCAGCGTCGCCAAGACCGCCGGCGATTTTCCGATCCCGCTCGCGATCGTGCCCGGCCATTTGAGCGACGAGGACATCGACGCCAGTTCCTGAGGCTAAACCGGGCCGGGTTGACCTTGGCGGCCGCTCTCGCCATTTATCTGCTATAGTCACGCATCCCACGGGCCTTGAACCCGGGCGAGGAGCCAAAAAGACATGTTTATCCAGACCGAAGCCACCCCCAACCCGGCAACGCTGAAGTTCCTGCCGGGCCGCGCCGTGCTTGAAACCGGCACGCTCGACATGGCGACCAGGGAAGCCGCCGCGCAATCACCATTGGCCGGACGCCTGTTCGATATTCCGAATATCGGCGGCGTCTTCTTCGGCTCCGATTTCATTTCCGTCACCAAGACCGACGGCGAATGGCAACAGATCAAACCGGCCGTGCTGGGCGCCATCATGGAGCACTTCATGAGTGGCGCACCGCTGCTTGCGGCCGATGCGGCACCCAGCGAGGCGGAGAGCGAGGAATTCTTCGACGCGGCCGACGCCGACACGGTTGCGACCATCAAGGATCTGATCGAAACCCGCGTGCGCCCGGCCGTCGCAGGCGACGGCGGCGACATCACCTTCAAGGGCTACAAGGAAGGCGTCGTCTATCTGCACATGAAGGGCGCCTGCTCCGGCTGTCCGTCCTCCACCGCCACGCTGCGGCATGGCATCCAGAACCTGCTGCGCCACTTCGTCCCCGACGTCGTCGAAGTCCGCCCGACGTAATTTCCTGTCATTTCCGGGACGGCGCGTCCGCGCCGGACCGGAATCCATGTTCACAAGCCGGAGCTATGAATTCCGGACCCGCCGCTTTGCAGCGCGCCGGGATAACCTGGCTGTGATAAATTCCGAATCATGCGCATCCTCGCCATCGACACCGCGCTCGCGGCCTGCTCCGCCGCCGTGCTCGACACCGAACAGGCAACCATTTCCGCGCGTGAATCGCTTTCGATGGTGCGCGGCCACGCCGAAGCGCTGATGCCGCTGATCGCGCGCGTGCTCGACAAGGCCAAACTCGACTTCTCCGAAATCGATCGTATCGCCGTCACCACGGGACCCGGCAGCTTTACCGGCCTGCGCGTCGGCATTTCCGCCGCACGCGGCCTCGCACTCGCCGCCGGCAAGCCGGCCGTCGGCCTGTCGACGCTCGCTGCCTATGCCGCGCCTTACATCGCCGCCGACGACACACTCCCCGTGGTCGCCGCCATCGATGCGCGCCACGACCATGTCTATCTGCAGGTATTCGGACCCGGCGGTCGCACGCTGGTACCCGCACGCCTGAGTTCGCTGCGTGATGCCTTGCGCGTTTCCACCGGCGGCGCGCCGCGCATCGTCGGCACGGCGGCCAACCTTCTCATGTCTGCGTGGCCGACGAGCGAGCGGCTGCCGAGCGCAGTCGATGCGCGTCCGGCACCCGACATCGACTGGGTGGCTCGCCTCGGCGCCGCCGCGGTCGATACCGGCATTCCGCCCAAGCCGCTGTATCTGCGCGCGCCCGACGCCCAACCGCAGAACGCCGCGCAACTGGCGCGCAAATGATCGGCTTCGTCCGCAAGCTGTTTGCACGTGCCGAGCCGGCACTGTCGGAGGCACGCGCGCGCGATGCAGCCGCCATCGCCGCGCTGCACGGCCGTTCGTTCCACCGCGGCTGGACCGAACAGGAAGTCGAAGCCTTGCTGGCCGACCGCAGTGTCATCACGCATTGCGCTGCTACAGGCTCCGCGCTCGCCGGCTTCATCATGTCGCGCCGCGCGGCAGACGAAGCGGAAATCCTCTCCGTGGCTGTCGGCAATGCCTGGCGCGGACGCGGAATCGCGCGCAACATGCTTAACTTTCATTTGCGATGGCTTGCCGGCCTCGGCACGCGCGCGCTATTCCTTGAAGTCGATGAGAACAACGCGCCCGCGGTGCGGCTTTATGCCCGCGCCGGTTTTCGCGAAGTGTCGCGCCGGCCGAATTACTATCCGCAGCCGAGCGGCAAGGCGGCAACCGCGCTGGTGCTTCGACGAGATATTACCTGACCTGATAATGGACACATCCGGCCGCCACTCAATATGATAGCGGGACCGGACGGGAGTTCTTGAGTAGTGAGCACGCCGGATAAAGATCATCACGAGAAGGGCCATATCGAGGCTCTTTGCGCCGCCAAGGGCATGCGCATGACCGAGCAGCGCCGCGTCATCGCGCGTGTGCTGGCGGCTGCCGACGATCATCCCGACGTGGAGGAGCTTTATCGCCGCTGCGCCAAGGTCGACGATCGCATTTCGATCTCGACCGTCTATCGCACGGTCAAACTGTTCGAGGACGCCGGCATCATCGAGCGGCACGATTTTCGCGAAGGCCGCGCACGTTACGAGCAAAGCCCGGAATCGCATCACGACCATCTGATCAACTTGCGCAGCGGCGAGGTGATCGAATTTCAATCGGAAGAGATCGAGCGCCTGCAGGCCGAGGTCGCGCGCAAACTCGGCTACAGGTTGGTCGACCACCGGCTTGAGCTTTACGCGGTGCCGCTCAAGGACGACAAAAACTGATGTGGATGGCGCGCGGGTTGCTGATCGCGGCGCTCTTCTTCACGGTGACGCCGCTGCTGATCTCGATCCAGTGGGTGCTCGATAAATTGAATCTGCCCGGCTGGGGCTTCATTTCCTCGAACTATTACCGCCTGCTGTGCAAACTGATGCGCATCCGCATTCGCGTTACCGGCGCGCCGGTGCGCGACCGTGCCGTGCTGTTCGTTTCCAACCACGTCTCATGGTCCGACATTCTGGTTATCGGCTCGCTCGCGCCGGTCGCGTTCGTCGCCAAAAGCGAAGTGCGAAGCTGGCCGCTGGTCGGCATCACCGCCAAGATTCAACGCACCGTGTTCGTCGATCGCAAGCGGCGGCATCAGACCGGCGACGCCATTGCCGAAATCGCCAAGCGGCTCGAAGGCGGTACATCGACAGTGCTGTTCGCCGAAGGCACGTCGAGCGACGGCAACCGTGTCCTGCCCTTTCGTTCGGCCCTGGTCGGCGCGATCCGCGATGCCTGCCGGCGCAGCGGCGACAACCGCATCGTCATTCAGCCGATGGCCATCTGCTACACCGGCGTGCAGGGCCTGCCGATGGGCCGCCAGCACATGCCGCTGGTCGCGTGGTATGGCGATCTCGACTTCATGCCGCACATCAGGACATTCGTGAAACGCGGCGCGGTCGATGCGGTGGTTTCGTTCGGCGAGCCGATCACGGCCTGCGGCGACGAAGATCGCAAGGAAATGGCCAGGGTCCTGGAGAGCGCGGTGCGCCGGATCATGGCTGGAACCTTGCGCGGCCGGCCGCTACCGGCGGCGGCTGCGGGCT
Source organism: Pseudolabrys sp. (assembly GCA_049793875.1). Taxonomy (GTDB): domain Bacteria; phylum Pseudomonadota; class Alphaproteobacteria; order Rhizobiales; family Xanthobacteraceae; genus Pseudolabrys. Next base: position 27,471 of record JBARCH010000103.1, read on the forward strand.
GAGCGCCGTTTCACTTTTAGGGGAAAAACCGCTATCCGTCTTAAAACTGCACCAAATCAAGAGCCTGTATGGCCGGGACAATTGAGGTCCGACAGGCTAGATTAGCGCTTGGTTCACGTCCGAACGGCATGAGCAAACCCCGCAAGCTGCACGTCAAATCTTTCGGCTGCCAGATGAACGTCTACGATTCCAATCGTATGGCGGACACCTTGGCGCCGGCAGGCTTTGCCGAAACCGCGCGCCCCGACGACGCCGACCTCATCATCCTCAACACCTGCCACATCCGTGAGAAGGCGGTGGACAAGGTCTATTCCGAGATCGGCCGCATCCGCGAGATGAAGGAAGCCGCCGCGCTCGAAGGCCGCCGTATGGTGATCGCGGTCGCGGGTTGCGTCGCGCAAGCCGAAGGCAAGGAGATTGGCCGCCGCGCCGGAGTCGATCTGGTCGTCGGCCCGCAAAATTATCACCGGCTGCCGGACTTGCTCGCGCGCGTTGAGCGCGGCGAGAAAGTGGTCGATACCGAGTTTCCGATCGAGGACAAGTTCGACGCGCTGGCCGCTCCCGCGCGGAGCGCGATCGCGAAACGCGGCATCGCGACTTTCGTCACCGTGCAGGAAGGTTGCGACAAGTTCTGCACGTTCTGCGTGGTGCCCTATACGCGTGGCGCGGAAGTATCGCGGCCGGTTGAAAAAATTGTTGCGGAGGTTGTCCGGCTGGCGGATGCCGGCGTGCGTGAAGTCACGCTCATCGGGCAAAACGTCAACGCCTATCACGGCGAAGGAGCAGACGGACGGCCGTCATCGCTCGCGCGGCTCTTGCATCGCCTCGCCGACGTGCCGGGAATTGTCCGCCTGCGCTACACCACCAGCCATCCGCGCGACATGGCGGACGATCTCATCGCCGCGCATCGAGACCTTCCGGCACTGATGCCTTACGTGCATCTTCCGGTGCAATCGGGCTCCGACCGCGTGCTCGAGGCGATGAACCGCAAGCACACCGCCGCGCATTATCGCGACATCGTCGCCCGCATGCGCGCTGCGCGCTCCGATCTTGCCTTCAGTTCGGATTTCATCGTCGGCTTCCCCGGCGAAAGCGATAAAGATTTTGGCGAGACACTGGCGCTGATCGAGGACATAGGCTTTGCCGGTGCGTACTCGTTCATGTATTCGCCGCGCGCCGGCACGCCGGCGGCCGAGATGGCGCAGATACCGCAAGAAGAAAAATCCGAGCGCCTGCAGCGCCTGCAAGCTCTCGTGACCCGGCAGCAACGTGCGTTCAACGCCAGCTTTGTCGGCCGTACGCTCGACGTTCTGCTGGAGAAGACCGGACGGGAGACTGGGCAACTGGTCGGCAAATCACCATATCTCCAGCCGGTAACGGTGGTAGCGCCGGCCTCGCTCATCGGCGAGGTCGTTCCGGTCGCCATCACCGGTGTCGGGACCAACAGCCTGTTCGGCGTCCCTGCGGATGCGGCCCGCACGCACGTCCCGGAGCAAATCCTCACCGCAGCAGGAGCCTGAAATCGCCTTGCGCACGACAGACCCCGTGATCCCAGCTTCCGCCGCGTCGGAAGAAACCGCGACCACGCAAATCGTGCTCGCTTTCGACGACAACCGGCTGGCCTCCATCCTGTTCGGGCAATACGGGCAAAACCTGGCGCTGATCGAGCGCAAACTCGGCGTGGTGGCGGAACAACGCGGCAATCACGTCACGATCGAGGGTTCGCGCGCGGCTTGCGAACAGGCGCGCAGCGTACTCGAAGGGCTCTACGAGCAAACCAGGCGTGATAACGAACTGGCCTCCGGCGACGTCGAAGGCGCAATCCGTCTCGCCATATCGCAAGGCTCGCTGTTCGATTACGAAGCCGGCACCGCACGCGCGGCGTTCGAGGAAATCAATCTGCGCAAGCGGCCGGTACGCGCGCGCACCGCAGCGCAAGGCGCCTACATCCGCGCGCTCAAGCGTCACCCGCTCGTTTTCGGCACCGGGCCTGCCGGTACCGGCAAGACCTGGCTTGCCGTCGCGCACGCCGTGCAACTGTACGAGCGCAAGGAAGTCGACCGCATCATCCTGTCGCGGCCGGCGGTGGAAGCGGGCGAACGGCTCGGCTTTTTGCCCGGCGACATGCGCGAGAAGGTCGATCCCTATCTGCGCCCGGTTTACGACGCGCTTTACGACCTGATGGACGCGCGCATTGTCGAGCGCGCCTTGCAGGGCGGCGAGTTTGAGATCGCGCCGCTCGCCTTCATGCGCGGCCGCACGCTGTCGAATGCCGCCGTCATCCTCGACGAAGCGCAGAACACCACGTCGATGCAGATGAAGATGTTTCTCACCCGCCTCGGCGAGAACAGCCGCATGATCGTCACCGGCGACCCCAGCCAGGTGGACTTGCCGTCCGGACAAACGTCCGGCCTTGCCGAAGCGGTGAAGCTGCTTGATGGAATTGAGGGCGTCGGCCACGTCGTCTTCACCCATGAGGACGTGATCCGGCACGAACTGGTCGCGCGCATCGTAGAAGCCTACGACCGCGCAACGCCGCCGCGTCCGCGCGAGAAGAAAGAATGAGATCGCCGGCGGCCCGGCGCCGCAGCGCGCCTTCGATAGACATCCAGGTACGCTCGGCGCGCTGGAAGAAGCAATCCGCTGCGGAAAAGACCGTGCGCAAGGCGGTCGTCACAGCCGCGGCGGCGCTCAAGGCCGCAAGCGGCGAAGTCAGCATCGTCCTGACCGACGACAAGACCATGCGCGCGCTCAACCGCGACTGGCGCGGCATCGATGCACCAACGAATGTGCTCTCGTTCCCGGCAAATCCGGTGAACGGGAAAGCGCCCGCTTTGCTCGGCGACATCGTGATCGCCTTCGAGACGCTCACGCGGGAAAGCGCTGACGAAGGCAAGCCGTTCCTGCACCATTTATCTCATTTGACGGTGCATGGCTTTCTTCACCTCATGGGCTACGATCACCAGACGAATAGGCAGGCCGCCGCGATGGAAAGTCTCGAACGCGCTATTCTGGCGCGGCTGAATGTGGACGATCCCTACCGCGTGCGAACGCGGTGATGTTGACCATCATGCCTGACAGCGATCCGTCAATGACCGGCGACAGCAGCGGCCAGCCTTACGAGCCGCGGCATCTTCCCGTGCCTATATCGCAGCCGAGCGAAGTACACAGCCAAGGCTGGTTCAGCCGCGCAGTGCGCGCGCTGTTCGGCTGGAAGTCCGGTTCGATCCGCTCCGATCTCCAGGACGTGCTCGAAAGCGCCACACCCGGTGAATCCGGATTCCTGCCGCAGGAAAGCCGGATGCTGAGCAACATCCTCAGCATGCGCGAGCGCCGCGTGGACGACGTGATGATACCGCGCGCCGACATCGTCGCCGTGCAGCAAGACATTCCGCTCGGCGAACTGATGCGTACCTTCGAGCGCGCCGGCCACTCGCGGCTTGTCGCGTACAACGACACGCTCGACGATCCGGTCGGCATGGTTCACATCCGCGACCTGATCGGCTTCATGACGACACGCGCTGCCGTGGATGCCGAAAAAAACGCCAAACGCAAGAAACCGCTGCCGGCCAATCTCGACCTCAAGTCGATCAATCTGGCGATGCCGCTGTCGGCTGCGAATTTCATACGCGAAATCCTGTTCGTGCCGCCGTCGATGCGCGTGATCGATCTGCTCGCCAAGATGCAGGCAACGCGTATCCATCTCTCGCTGGTCGTGGATGAATACGGCGGCACCGACGGCATCGTGTCGATCGAAGACATCGTCGAGGAGATCGTCGGCGAGATTGGCGACGAGCACGATGACGATGAATCGCCCGGTATCGTGCGCCAGCAAGACGATACCTATATCGCCGACGCGCGCGCCAAGATCGGCGACGTCGTCAACGTCATCGGCAGCGAATTCGACATCGGCGACGCCGCCGACGAGGTCGATACGCTTGCCGGCTATCTCGTGACGCGTGCCGGCCGCCTGCCCGTGCGCGGCGAGCTCATTCCAGGCCCCGGCCTGTTCGAGATGGAAGTGCTGGACGCCGATCCGCGCCGCATCAAGAGCGTGCGCATCTACAAACTCAAGGATCGCCACGACAGGCCGCGTGAGCCGCGCCGCCGTGAGACGGAGGCCGGCCACGTTCTTCCGATTTCACAGGTAGAGGATATTGCATCGGGCAAGGATTCCGGGCGATCTAGCGATCTACCCGAATCCAGCACACCCCGCCGCCCGTGACCCTGATCCGCCTCGCTCATTCGATCATGCTTGCCTGGGGGTGGCGGCGCGCCTTGATCGCGTTCGTCGCCGGCGTTGCTTCGGTGCTGGCGCTGGCGCCGATCGACGCCTGGCCGGTTCTGTTTCTGACATTCCCCGTACTGATCTGGCAGATCGACGGCGCCGTATCCGGCCGCTGGGGCGGCGCGGCGGCTGCCGCCATCGTCGGCTGGTGCTTCGGCTTCGGCTATTTTCTCGCCGGCCTGTACTGGGTCGGTTATGCTTTTTTGGTCGACGCCAAGACTTTCGGCTGGCTGTTGCCGATCGCGGTCGTCGGGCTCCCCGCTTATCTTGCGCTCTACACCGCCGCCGGCTTCGCCGCCGCGCGGCTGATCTGGGTGCGCGGGCCGGAGCGGGTGCTGGCGCTTGCCGCAACGCTCACCGTTACCGAGTGGCTGCGCGGACACATGCTCAGCGGCTTTCCATGGAATACTTTCGGTTACGTGCTTTCGGAGCCCCTGGCCCTGGCGCAAGGCGTTTCGCTTGTCGGCGTCTGGGGCCTGACATTTCTCGCCATCGCGATTTTTTCGACTCCCGCCGTCGCTGCCGACGACCGTGCCGACACGCCGCGTCCGTTGCGTCCCGTGCTCGCCGGTCTCGTCGCGCTGGTTGCGATTGCGGCCTACGGTGAATTCCGGCTGGCGAGCAATCCATCAACATTCGTCGATGGCGTGCATTTGCGCATCATGCAGCCGAATCTGCAGCAGGACGAGAAATTCAACTACAACGCCAAAGACAGCGTGATGGAGCGCTATCTGCGGCTGTCCGACCGGGCCACCGGCCCACAATCGACGGGCGTGCGCGACGTTACGCATCTGATCTGGCCGGAGGCGGCGTTTCCGTTCTTCCTCACCCGCGAGCCTGAAGCGCTGGCGCAAATCGTACACATGCTTCAGCCGAACACCGTGCTGATTACCGGCGCGGTGCGCCCCGGACAGCCCGAACCGGATGGCCGCACAAGACGCGCCTATAACTCGATCTATGTCATCGACCATAACGGCTCGATCGACGGCATCTACGACAAGGTGCATCTGGTGCCGTTCGGCGAATATCTGCCGTTCCAGGATCTGCTCGAGCGACTGGGTCTCCAGCAGCTCACCAAGATGACCGGCGGATTCCTCTCAGGCGACCGGCGACGCGCCATGGACGTTCCCAACGCGCCAAAAATGCTGCCGCTGATCTGCTACGAGGCGATTTTCCCCGGTGCCGCGGTCCCGCCAGGCGAGCGTCCCGGGTGGATCGTGAACGTCACCAATGACGGCTGGTTCGGCCTGAGTTCGGGGCCTTATCAGCACTTCCAGCAGGCGCGCATGCTGGCGATCGCCGAAGGGCTGCCGTTGGTGCGCGCTGCCAATACCGGGATTTCGGCGGTGGTCGACCCGGTCGGCCGCATAATCCAATCGCTGCCGCTCGGCGATGAAGGCGTGCTCGACTCTGCCTTGCCGCGGGCACTTGAGCCCACAATTTACGCGCGCACAGGCAATCTTGCGGTTTTGCTCTTTTTGATAATAAGCGCCCTTGCCATCGGTCGACGGCGCCTGCGCACGTAACTTGCCGCAATTGTCGCGAGCCCGCACCTAAGTTAGACACAATTGCCGGTCTAACTCAGGTCGCAATGGTAGACCGGAAGCCATTGAAAGGACTTGCTGATTTATACTTTACGTTGAGACGGAATGTTGCCTGCCGGGGGATTGCGTTCCTCGCGCCATATGTGACATTACGCAGCGCGAAGGCGCTATAGGAGATTGTTATGGCCAAAAAGGCCCCAAATCCGATCGACAAGCACGTGGGTAGCCGCGTGCGGATGCGCCGGATGATGTTGAGCATGAGCCAGGAAAAACTGGGCGACGCGCTCGGGCTTACATTCCAGCAAGTGCAAAAGTACGAGAAGGGGACCAACCGGATCGGCGCGAGCCGCCTTCAGCAGATTTCCAACACCCTGCAGGTTCCGGTTTCATTTTTCTTCGAAGGCGCCCCGCATCTCCCGGGGCACACAGGCGGCATGAGCGAAGCTCCCTCGCCAGCCTATGTCTCCGACTTCCTCGCGACCTCGGACGGACTCGCGCTCACCAAAGCATTCATGCGCATCAAGAACAGCAAACTGCGGCGGCGCATTGTCGATCTGGTCGAGCAGATTGCCGGCGAAGAGTAAGGCGATAATTTCCCACCAAGCCCACGTGGACCGCCCACCCTGCCCGCATCTTGACCTCTCGCAGGTACGCTGCAAGAAACATCTCCGACCTTAGACAGCGCAGCGGCAAAGCTGCGGCACGGGAGGAGTTTTCAGCGGTGGCTCACAAGAATTTTCTTTTCACCAGCGAGTCCGTTTCCGAAGGCCACCCCGACAAGGTGTCCGACCAGATTTCCGACGCCATTCTCGACGCGTTTATCGAGCGGGATATCAAGCTCGGCATTGCCGACGATAGCCTGGTCAACACGCGCCTCGGCTGCGAAACGCTCTGCACCACCAACAAGATCGTCATCGCCGGCGAAGGCCGCGGCCAGCTTTTCCGCAAGATCAACAACAAGTCGGTGGTCGATCGGGAGTTGATCACCGAGATCGCGCGCGGTGTCGTGAAGGACATCGGCTATGACCAGGACGGCTTCTCCTTCCACGGCGCCGACGTCGAAGTTCTGCTGCACGGCCAATCGCCCGACATCGCCATGGGCGTGGATGCAAAAAAGAAAAAAGGCGGAGAAGAAGAGGGCGCCGGCGACCAGGGCATGATGTTCGGTTACGCCTGCACCGAAAGCGAAGTGTACGAGAAGAACTCGTTCATGCCTGCGCCGATTTATTTCGCGCACAAAATCCTGAAGGTCCTCTCCGACAAGCGCCGTTCCAAGCAGTTGTTCGATCTGCAGCCTGACGCAAAGAGCCAGGTGACGGTGAAATACGTCGACGGCAAGCCGGTCGGCTGCACCAAGGTCGTGGTTTCGACGCAGCACAATGAAAAGAACCGCAACGGAAAAAAATACACGCCTGGCATGGTGCGGGACTTGATTGCCGACGCCGTTGCCTCCGCGCTTCCGAAAGGCTGGATGCCGCAGAAAGGCTCCGACTTCCTCGTCAATCCCACCGGCAATTTCGTGGTTGGCGGTCCCGATGGCGACTGCGGCCTGACCGGACGCAAGATCATCGTCGACACGTACGGCGGTTACGCGCCGCATGGCGGCGGTGCGTTCTCCGGCAAGGACCCGACCAAGGTCGACCGCTCGGCTGCTTATGCCGCGCGTTACCTCGCCAAGAACATTGTGGCCGCCGGCGTTGCCGAGCGCTGCACGATTCAGGTCGCCTACGCGATCGGCGTCGCCGATCCGATGTCGGTTCTGGTCGACACCCACGGCACCGGCAAGATCGATGAGAAAAAGCTCGAGAAGGTGCTGCCTGAAATCTTCCGGCTGACGCCGACCAACATCCGGCGCACGCTCAAGCTCAACCGGCCGATCTATCGCCGTACCGCGGCCTACGGTCACTTCGGCCGCGCGCCCGATAAAGACGGCGGCTTCTCCTGGGAGAAGACCGATCTCGCCGATACGATCAAACGGGCGTGCCGGTAAAGGCCG
>JBARCH010000104.1:0-1534 GCA_049793875.1 Pseudolabrys sp.
CCCTCATGCCCGCCTCGCAACATCAGAATCCGAAATCCGACATCGAAATTTCCCAGACCGCCAAGAAGCGGCCGATCCTCGACATTGCCAAGGAAAAGCTCGGCATCTCGGCCGAAAATCTCGACCCTTACGGCCACTACAAGGCCAAGGTGTCGATGGAATACATCAACACGCTCAAGGACAAGAAGAACGGCAAGCTCATCCTGGTCACCGCGATTTCACCGACGACGGCGGGCGAGGGCAAGACCACGACGACCGTCGGTCTCACCGACGCGCTGAACTTCATCGGCAAAAAGGCGATGCTCTGCCTGCGCGAGCCGTCGCTCGGCCCCTCGTTCGGCATGAAAGGTGGCGCCGCCGGCGGCGGTTATGCGCAAGTAGTGCCGATGGAGGACATCAATCTCCATTTCACCGGCGACTTCCACGCCATCACGTCGGCGCACAATCTGCTTTCGGCGCTGATCGACAACCACATCTACTGGGGCAACGCGCTCGGCATCGATTCGCGCCGCGTCGTGTGGCGCCGCGTCATGGACATGAACGACCGCGCACTGCGCGAGATCGTCTGCTCGCTCGGCGGTGTCGCCAACGGCTATCCGCGCGAAGCCGGTTTCGACATCACGGTCGCCTCGGAAGTCATGGCGATCTTCTGTCTGGCCCGGAACCTCGACGATCTCAAGGAACGGCTCGGCAACATCATCGTCGCCTATACGCGCGATCGTAAGCCGGTCCGCGCCAAGGACCTGAAGGCGCACGGCGCCATGACCGCGCTGCTGAAGGAAGCGATTGCTCCGAACCTGGTTCAGACGCTGGAAGGCACCCCTGCCTTCATCCACGGCGGCCCGTTCGCCAACATCGCGCACGGCTGCAACTCGGTGGTTGCCACCACGACCGCGCTCAAGCTCGCGGACTATGTTGTCACGGAAGCGGGCTTCGGCGCCGATCTCGGCATGGAGAAGTTCCTCGACATCAAGTGCCGCAAGGCGGGCCTCTCACCCGATTGCGTGGTGCTGGTTGCCACCATTCGCGCGCTCAAGATGCACGGCGGCGTCAAGAAAGAGGATCTCAAGAAGGAAGACTTGAAGGCGCTCGAAGCCGGTATGACCAACCTGCAGCGTCACGTCGAGAACGTGAGGAAATTCGGCCTGCCGGTGGTCGTCTCGATCAACAAGTTTTCGGCGGATACCGACGCGGAAATCGCGCTGGTGCGCGAGAAGTGCAAAGGGCTCGGGGTTGAGGCGCTGATGGCCGATCATTGGGCCATGGGCGGCGAGGGTGCCGCCGACGTTGCCAAGGCTGTGGTCAAGCTGACCGATGAGAGCAAGAGCAAGTTCAAGGTTCTCTACCCCGATGAAATGCCGCTGTTCGAGAAGATTCGCGCGATCACCAAGGAACTCTACCGCGCGGATGATGCCACCGCGGACAAGTCGGTGAAGGATCAACTCAAGACGTGGGAAGACATGGGCTTCGGCAAGCTGCCGATCTGCATTGCGAAGACGCAGTACAGCTTCTCGACCAACCCGGACGCCAAAGG
>JBARCH010000105.1:0-10758 GCA_049793875.1 Pseudolabrys sp.
TCGTCAGCGCCGGCACGCTGCTCATGACCGGCATCATCAATACGCGCTATCTGGTGGTCACGATCGCCAACCTTTTCGGGACCGATTACGGGCGGCTTGTCGTTGTGAAAATCTGCCTGTTCCTCGCGATGATCGGCGTCGCGGCTGTCAACAAATTCTACCTGACCCCACGCCTCGCCAGCGCCGGCGCGGCCCGGTCGCTTCAACGCAACAGCCTGATCGAGACCTTATTCGGTATCGGCGTGCTTCTGGTCGTCGCCGTGCTCGGGATCATGGCGCCGGGGGGGCATGTCCATGCACACGCCGAATATGCCGCAGTTCCTGCCGATGCTGCCTTCGTTCACATCCACTCGGAAGAAGGCATGGCGGATGTCACGATCGCTCCGGGCCACGCCGGAACTTCACATGCGACAATACGCCTCTGGCACGAGGATCTGACCGAGCTCGACGCGCGCGCGGTAACCTTGTCCCTCACCGCGCCGGCGGCTGGAAGCCGGCCGGTCATCCGGCCTGCCCGATTACTTGCAGACGGGAGCTGGGAGGTAGGCGGAATCCAGTTATCGGCGCCCGGCAACTGGAACGTCGTGGTCCAGGCCCAGCTTGGGCCGGGCCGCCGGATCGCGCTCGACAGCCCGATCGTCATCGAACCCTAGCGGAAATGCGGTGACAGCTACCCGGCGATCGGATAGGTTGCCCCCGCCGCGTGACGAGAAACCGGCGCCAAGAACCGGCTCTTAACGTGCGGTCCAAGTCTTGGGAGAGAAGAAAGTCCCGGCGCGATTGATCGCCGCCGCCTCGCATAAAACAGCGTAACAAGTCGAGGACAGGGATAGTAGCGTGCGACAAGCAGCAGGGCCTCGCGCCCTGCTTTTTTTTCGCTCACGTGTGAGGCGGGCTCGTGAACTGGATGACCTTTTCCAGCGAAATGATGTCCGCCGCCTGAAGAACGTAGAACACGCCGAAAATCACCGCGGCGATAGCCGTCGTCCAGATCAGCTTGCGCGCCATGCGCGCGCTTGTCGGCGCGCCGGGGTCCGTTCCTGCCTGTATGTCGCCGTTTTCTTCCTGGCTGTGCACTCCCCACGGCAGGACGGCAAACAATACCACCCACCAGATGATGAAAAAAATCGCGATGAGAGTGCTTATCGCCATCACGCCTGCTCCAGTTCAACCAGCGTCCCGAAAAAATCCTTCGGATGCAAAAACAATACCGGCTTGCCGTGGGCGCCGATTTTCGGCTCGCCATCCCCCAGCACGCGCGCGCCCTGCTTTTTAAGATCATCACGCGCCGCACGAATGTCGGTTACCTCGTAGCAGATGTGATGAATGCCGCCGTCCGGATTGCGCTCAAGGAATTTTGCGATCGGCGAATTTTCCCCGAGCGGTTCGAGCAGCTCGATTTTGGTATTCGGCAGCGTGATGAAAACGGTATTCACGCCGTGATCCGGCTGCGGCACCACAGCGGACACGTCGGCGCCCAAGGTCTCGCGATAGACTTTCGAGGCCTCGGCGATATCGCGAACGGCGATGGCGACGTGATTGAGACGGCCGATCATTCCCTAACCTTCTTCGCAGAAACGACGATACTATACCGTCAAGACATGCACATGGCACATCGGCTTCTTGCCCCAGCGTCCCGCGACGGCAGCTCGGACGGCACGGCGGATAGCTTCGGCCACGGAATCGGCGTCGCGCCGGCGTCCGCGCGGCAGTGACTCGAAGCACGAAACGACCGCGTCATAGACCGTGTCCGCCAACAGTTCGCCGGCGCTGTCGCGCTCCGGAATGCCGATCAGATCGAGTTCCGGATCGGCGGCAAGCTCGCCCTTGTCCGTAATCGCCAGCGCAATCGAGACTGCGCCGGCAAAGCTCAACCGCCGCCGGTCGGCGACCGTCCGCGCGTCGGCATCGACCAGCAAACGGCCATCCTTGTAGATGCGTCCGGCCGGCACCTCGTCCACCACACCGGGCGACGGCGCGATCCGCACCAGATCGCCGTTGCGGCAGGTGATGACGTTCGGGACACCGCAACGCCGCGCGAGCGCGGCGTGCTCGTGCAAATGCAGTGCCTCGCCGTGAACCGGAATGAGGATCGCCGGCTTCACCCATCCGATCAAATCCTCCACCTCTTCCCGGCGCGGGTGACCCGACACGTGAACAAGATGGGTCCGGTCCGTAATGATCTCGATGCCTTGCTCGATCAACCCGTTGAGCACCCGGCCGATGGCCTTTTCGTTGCCCGGAATTGCGCGCGCGGAAAAAATGACCAGATCGCCGCGCGACAGCGTCACGTCCGGATGCTGATCCTCCGCGATGCGCGCCAGCGCCGCGCGCGGCTCCCCCTGGCTGCCGGTGCACAGCGCCACCACCTTGTCGCGCGGCAAGTGGCCATAAATATCGGCGCTGCGGAATGGCTGCACCCCGTCGAGATAGCCGGTCTCGCGCGCGACATTCACGATGCGCTCCATCGCGCGGCCGACGAGAACAACCTCTCGTCCTGCCGCGTGCGCAGCATTGGCGACGGTGCGCAGGCGGCCGACGTTCGATGCAAAGGTCGTCACCGCCACGCGGCCGCGCGCGGTCTTGATGATATCCGTGATCGCCTTTGCGACATCGGCCTCCGAGGGCGAACGCCCGTCGCGCACGGCATTGGTTGAATCGCCGACCAAAGCGAGACATCCCTCCTCGCCCAGCGCGCGCAGCTTTTTCTCGTCGGTCGGGTCGTTCAGGACCGGCGTCGGGTCGATTTTCCAGTCGCCGGTGTGCAGCACCGTTCCTGCCGGCGTACGGATGATGAGCGCGTTCGATTCCGGAATCGAATGCGCCATCGAAACCAACTCGATGTCGAATGGCCCAACCGCAAAACGGCCGCCGACCGGAATGATGGTGACCGGAATTTCAGGCGCGCCCGGCTCGCTCGCGCGCTTGGCGGCCAGCAGCGCGGCGGTAAATGGCGTCGCATAAACCGGAATTCCAAGCCGAGGCCACAGATCGAGCACCGCGCCGAAATGATCCTCATGCGCGTGCGTAAGCACGAGCCCCGCGAGGTTTTTTCGTTCCTCGACCAGATAGCGAACGTCAGGAAGGATCAGATCGATTCCGGGCAGATGCTCCTCGGAGGCAAACGACACCCCCAGATCGACGGCAAGCCAGGTGCGCTTGCGCGCGTCACCGATGCCGTAGATCGACAGGTTCATGCCGATCTCGCCGACGCCGCCAAGCGGCGCGAATACAAGCTCCTGCTGCGGCCCTGCCATGGTCAGGCTCCGCTCCCGAGGCCGAACACTTCGCCGGCGGTGATCTTTTCCACTGGCCGGCCTGGTTGCTGCACCAGCAGGCAGCCTGCCTCATCCAGTCCCTGAAAATGCCCGGAGAATTCCCGCTCCGGCAGCCGCACGCGAATTTCGCCGCCGAGACCGGCAGCGCGCTTGAGCCAGTCGGTGCGAATCGCCGCAAAGCCTGTCCCGCGCCCCCACTGGGCGAGGCGCCGGATCATGGCCGCCGCCAGCGCACTCAGAACGGCATCGGGTGTCACGAGGGTACCTGCCGCGGCCAAATCTGTTGCCGGGTAAGGCGTATTGGACGGATGGCTCACGCAATTGACGCCGACGCCGATAGCGACCGTAAACCGCGGCTCGTTCTCGCTTTCGATCAGGATTCCGGCGACCTTCGCGCTTTCGATCAGGAGATCGTTCGGCCATTTCACTTTCAGCGCAGGCCCGATCGCAGGGGCGCATTCGGCAAGCGCGTCGTGAACCGCCAGCGCGGTCACGAACGACAATTGCGGCGCACAGTCGGGCGCTGCCGGTTCGGTCAACAGCAGCGTCGCGTAAAGATTGCCGGGCGGCGAGACCCACGCGCCGGCACGGCGTCCCCGGCCCGCGTTCTGGCTGCGCGCGCTGATCCACAGCGGTCCACGCTCACCGGCGCGCGCAAGCGCCAGCGCCTCGGCATTCGTGGAGCCGAGCGTCTCGTGAACGATGTGTCGAGCCCCCGCCAGGCTCGTGGCTTCGCGGTTCATCTTGCGTTGCGCGTTATCCTGACCCGAAAACCCGCGGCTTTCGGGTTCGCGCACTAAAAAAGCGATTTCGCCGCAGCAGTCGCCGCGTCCAGCAACGGTGCCGGATACGCGAAGAACAGGATATTGGCGAGCCCGGCGATTGCGAGCACCACCCGCAGCGTTCCCGGCATGCGCTGGAAGCTTTCCACCGCCTCGTCGAAATACATGATCTTCACGATCGACAGATAGTAATAAGCGCCCACGACGCTGGTCAGCACGCCGATCACCGCCAGCGCGTAGAGCCCGGCATCGATGGCGGCAAGGAAGACGTAAAACTTGGCGAAGAAGCCGGCGAGCGGCGGAATTCCCGCGAGTGAAAACAACAGCATCGCGAGGAAAAACGCCATCGTCGGATGCGTCCGCGACAGGCCGGCGAGATCGTCGATGCTCTCGACCAGCTTGCCGCTGCGGCGCATGGAAAGGATGACGGCGAAGGTTCCGAGCGTCATCGCCACGTAGATGGACATATAGACGAGCACGCCCTGCACGCCCTGCGCAGTGCCCGCGGCAAGGCCCACCAGCGCAAAGCCCATGTGGCCGATGGATGAGTACGCCATCAGGCGCTTGAAGTTGCGCTGGCCGATGGCCGCGAACGAGCCAAGCGCCATCGAGGCAATGGCCACAAACACGATGATCTGTTGCCATTGGTGCGTGATGCCCGGAAACGCCACGATGGTCGCGCGCACGAACATGGCCATGCCGGCCACCTTGGGCGCCGAGGCGAAGAATGCCGTCACCGGCGTCGGCGCGCCCTCATAGACGTCCGGCGTCCACATGTGGAACGGCACCGCCGAAATCTTGAAGCAGAACCCGACGAACAGGAACACGAGCCCGAAGATAAGGCCCGTGCCGCCCTGAGCAGCCACCTTCGCGATACCGGCGAAATTCACAGTGCCGGTAAAGCCGTAAATGAGCGAGGCGCCGTAAAGCAGCATGCCCGACGACAACGCGCCGAGGACGAAATACTTCAAACCGGCTTCGGTCGACTTCACATTGTCGCGGTTGGATGCGGCCACCACGTAGAGCGCGAGACTCATCAACTCGAGCCCGAGGTAGAGCGCGATCAGATCGTTGGCCGAGATCAGCATCATCATGCCGAGCGTCGACAGCAAGAACAGCGCGCCGTATTCGAATTTCTGCTGCTTCTCGACCTTGAGATAGTCGAGCGACAGCAGCAACGCGCCGGCCGAGCCCGCAAGAGTCAGAAGCTTGAGGAAGCGCGCAAAGCCGTCGATCACGAAACTGCCGTTAAACAGCACCTGCCGTTCCGCCGGGCCGCACACGACCAATGCCGCAACGCCAACAAGGATAAGGATGGAAACGCTGTTGACGAGACGCGCGCTGCGCTCGCCGATCGCCGCACCGGCCATCAGCATCAGCATGGCGCCGACCGCGAGCGTAATTTCCGGCAGCACCGGCATGAGTCCGGAAATTTGCGTGAGCTGGTTCATCAATGCACCATCAGCGCAGCGGTTTTCGCCGCCGCGAGCGCGTGGCTGTAATTTTCGAGCAGCGCCGTGACGGAGGCCGCGGACATGTCCAGCACCGGCTTCGGAACAACGCCAAGCAGGATCGTCAGCACCACCAACGGGGTAAAGATGACAAGCTCGCGCCAGCCCAGATCCATGATGCCGGCGAGAAGCGGCTTGTCGAACGTGCCGAAGATCATGCGGCGATAGAGCCACAGTGCGTAAGCTGCCGACAGGATCGTTCCGATCGTTGCAAAAGTTGCGACAGCAACACTGATCTTGAAAGTGCCGATGAGCGTCAGGAATTCGCCGATGAACCCCGACGTGCCGGGCAGCGCCACGTTTGCCAGCGTGAACACCATGAACACGGCCGCGTATACCGGCATGCGGTTTACGAGCCCACCATAGGCCGCGATCTCGCGCGTATGCACGCGGTCGTAAACGACGCCAACGCAGAGGAACAGCGCACCGGAGACAATGCCGTGCGAGATCATCTGGAAAATGCCGCCGGCGACGCCCTGGGCCGTCGCCGCGAAAATACCCATTGTCACGAAGCCCATGTGCGCGACGGAGGAATAGGCGATCAGCTTCTTCATATCCTCCTGCATCAACGCGACGAGAGACGTGTAGATGATCGCGACGACCGAGAGGGTGAAGATGAACGGCGCGAAATCGTGGCTCGCCGACGGGAACATCGGCAGCGAGAAGCGCAGGAAGCCGTAGCCGCCCATCTTCAGCAGGATAGCGGCAAGTATCACCGAGCCGCCGGTCGGCGCCTCGACGTGCGCATCGGGCAACCATGTATGAACCGGCCACATCGGCATCTTCACCGCGAACGAAGCGAAGAACGCGATCCACGCCCATTTCTGCAGTTCGAGCGGAAAGCCGTGCCGCAGCAAGACCGGAATATCGGTCGTGCCGGCCTGCCAGTACATCGCCATGATGGCGAGCAGCATCAGCACCGAACCGAGCAACGTGTAGAGAAAGAACTTGAAGCTGGCATAGACCCGCCGTGGGCCACCCCACACGCCGATGATCAGGAACATCGGAATGAGGCCGCCCTCGAAGAACAGATAGAACAACACCAGATCGAGCGCCGAGAATGTGCCGATCATCAGCGTTTCAAGGACGAGAAACGCGATCATGTATTCCTTCACGCGGCGCTGGATCGAGGTCCAGCTCGCAAGAATGCAGATCGGCATCAGCGCGGTGGTGAGGATCACGAACGGCAGCGAAATGCCGTCCACGCCCATGTGGTAACTGGCGACGCCAAGCCACGGATGTTTCTCGACAAATTGGAATTCCGCGGTACTGGGGTCGAAGTGCCATACCATCACCAGCGAGACCGCGAAGGTGACGAGGGTCGTCCACAGCGCAACCCAACGCGCTGTCCCCTTGGCGAGCCGCTCCTCGCCGCGCACCAGCATAATGAACAGCGCGCCAACCAGCGGCAGGAACGTTACGACTGACAGGATTGGCCAATTCATCGCGGCACCGCGAACATGAACCACGTGACGAATGCCGCGGCGCCGATCAGCATGGCGAAGGCGTAGTGATAGAGGTAGCCGGTTTGCAGGCGCACGACGCTGCGCGTGACATCAAGCACACGCGCCGAGACACCGTCCGGCCCAAAGCCATCGATCAACCAGCCATCGCCCGCCTTCCACAGCAAGCGGCCGAGCCGCTTGATCGGACGCACAAGCAGGAAGTCATAGATTTCGTCGAAGTACCATTTGTTGAGCAGGAAGCGGTACAGCACATTCTGCGTGCGCGCGAGTTCGACCGGAAGATCGGGACGCCGGATATAGAACTGCCAGGCAATCACGAAGCCGATCGCCATCATGACCGTCGGCAGCACGCCGATGTCGAGCGGTACGTGATGCATGTCCTCAAGCACGGTATTGCCCTTCGCGAACGTCAATGACTCGCGGAAGAAGCCCTCGACGCCGTGACCGGCGAAGACTTCCTTGAACGGGAGCCCGGCGAGGATCGAACCGAGCGCGAGGAAACCAAGCGGAATCAGCATCACCATCGGGCTCTCACGAGCCTCGCGCCAGTGCTGGCGATCGTGCGGTTCGCCGTGGAATGTCTTGAAGATCAGGCGCCATGAGTAGAACGACGTCAGCAACGCGGCGAAAACAGTCGACACGAAGCCGTAAAGCGCCATCGGATTCTTGCCGACATAGGCCGCCTCGATGATTGCGTCCTTTGAGAAATAGCCGGCCGTGAGCGGAAATCCTGTCAGCGCCAGCGTGCCGATAATCATCACGATGTAAGTGAACGGAATACGGTCCTTGAGGCCGCCCATGTTCCGGATGTCCTGCTCGTGATGCATCGCGTGAATCACCGAGCCGCAACCAAGGAACAGGAGCGCCTTGAAGAACGCATGCGTGAACAGATGGAACATGCCGACCGAATAGGCGCCGACGCCCATGGCGACGAACATGTAGCCGAGTTGTGAGCACGTCGAATACGCGACGATGCGCTTGATGTCGTTCTGCACGAGGCCGATGGTCGCTGCGAACAGGGCCGTGGTCGCACCGATGAAGGTCACGAAGGCCTGCGCGTTCGGCGAAAGCTCGAACAGCGGCGACAACCGCGCCACCATGAACACGCCGGCGGTCACCATCGTGGCAGCGTGAATCAGCGCCGACACCGGTGTCGGCCCTTCCATCGCGTCCGGCAGCCAGGTGTGCAGGAGGAATTGCGCCGACTTGCCCATCGCGCCCATGAACAGCAGCAGGCAGATCAGCGTCATCGCGTTGGCGTGAATGCCGAAGAAGTCGATGGTCTTGCCGGCAACCCCCGGCGCTTGCGCAAAGATCGTGTCGAACCCGATCGATCCGACCAGCATGAAAAGAGCGAAAATGCCGAGCGCGAAGCCGAAATCGCCGACGCGATTGACGACGAACGCCTTGATCGCCGCCGCGCAGGCTTCCGGCTTCTGGTACCAAAAGCCGATCAGCAGATAACTGGCGAGACCGACGCCCTCCCAGCCGAAGAACATCTGGACGAGATTGTCCGACGTCACCAGCATCAGCATCGCGAAGGTGAACATCGACAGGTAGGCGAAGAACCGCGGACGGTAGGGGTCCTCTTCCATGTAGCCGATGGAATAGAGGTGCACGAAGGCCGACACCGTATTCACCACCACCAGCATCACGGCCGTCAGCGTATCGATGCGCAACGACCAGTCGATCTTGAGATCGCCCGACTGAATCCAGGTAAACATGGGGATGCGCATATCGTGGTGGCCGAAGCCGACCTGAACGAAGGCGATCCACGACAGGATCATCGAGATAATCAACAACGTGGTCGTGATCAGTTCGGCCGCGCGCGATCCGGCAGCCGCCGGCTCATGCGCGTGATCGTGGCCCGCCGCTTCGTCGTGCGTGTTGTGGATCGCGGCTCCGCCGTGCGCGGCGGGCGCGTGATGATGCGCGTGCTGATTGCTCAACGCGCCTTCAGCGCCCGGCGGCGGCCCCTTGCCCGGAAAGCGGCCGCGCGCGCCCGCGATCGCGATCAATCCCGCCAGAATGGCGCCAAGCAGCGGCAGGAATACGATGGCCTGATACATAGAAAAGGTCAGCCCTTCATCAGATTGATGTCTTCAACCGCGATCGAGCCGCGGTTGCGGAAATAGACCACCAGAATCGCAAGACCGATCGCGGCTTCGGCGGCCGCGACCGTCAGCACCAGCAATGCGTAAATCTGCCCAACGATGTCGCCGAGGTAGCTCGAGAACGCGACCAGATTGATATTGACCGCGAGCAGGATCAACTCGATCGACATCAGGATGACGATGACGTTTTTCCGGTTGAGGAAAATACCGAAGATGCCGAGCGTGAACAGGATCGCGGCGACGGAAAGATAATGGCCAAGACCGACAGTCATGGATTGCTCTCCAGCCCCTGCCCCGGACGCACGCGGTGCATTTCGATGGACGCGGCCGGATCGCGCGCAATCTGCGCGCCGATGTCCTGCCGGCGCACGCGCACACGGTGCTGCAACGTAAGAACAATGGCGCCGACCATGGCGACCAGCAGCACCATGCTGGCGGCCTCGAAGAAATAGACGTAGCGCGTATAGAGCACCTGCCCAATCGCCGCCGTGTTCGCGACCGAAGCTACCGGCGGAATCGGCGATGTGATGGCGTGCGGCATGCCGGGGCCAATCGCCCAGCCACCGACAACCAGCAGCAACTCGGCAAGGAAGATGCCGCCGATCAGCAATCCGAAGGGCAGATATTGCAATGCGCCCTGGCGCAATCGCGCGAAATCAACGTCCAGCATCATCACGACGAACAGGAACAGCACCGCGACGGCGCCGACATAGACCACGATCAGGATCATCGCCAGGAATTCCGCGCCCAGCAACACGAACAGGCCGGCCGCGTTGACGAAAGCGAGAATAAGAAACAGAACCGAATGAACAGGGTTCTTCGCCGCGATCACCATGAAGGCGGACGCCACGCAGATGCCGGCGAAGAGATAAAAGAAGATTGCGGCAACCATCATCGGCTCACCTGTACGGCGCGTCGAGCGCGATATTCTTCGCGATCTCACGCTCCCAACGGTCGCCGTTCGCGAGCAGACGCTCCTTGTCGTAGTAAAGCTCCTCGCGCGTCTCGGTCGCAAATTCGAAATTAGGACCTTCGACAATAGCGTCGACCGGGCACGCTTCCTGGCACAACCCGCAATAAATGCACTTCACCATGTCGATGTCGTAGCGCGTTGTGCGCCGCGTGCCGTCATTGCGGCGCGGACCGGCTTCGATGGTGATTGCCTGCGCCGGGCAAATCGCCTCACACAGCTTGCAGGCGATGCAGCGCTCCTCGCCGTTCGGATAACGGCGCAATGCGTGCTCCCCGCGGAAGCGCGGCGAGATTGGCCCCTTCTCGAAGGGATAATTGAGCGTCGATTTCGCCCGGAAGAAGTAGCGCATGCCCAGCACGACGCCGAGCACGAACTCCTTGAGGAAGATGGATTTGGCGGCGCCGACTAATCTCATCGTGTCCTCACCGTGCCGCCATGATGCCGAGCGCGCTGCCGTATTGCAGCACTGCGGCTACGATCACAACCATCGCCATCGACAGCGGCAGGAACACCTTCCAGCCGAGGCGCATCAACTGATCGTAGCGATAGCGCGGCACGATCGCCTTCGCCATCGCAAACAGGAAGAACAGGAAAAACGCCTTCAGCACGAACCAGATCACGCCCGGAACCCAGG
>JBARCH010000106.1:0-4050 GCA_049793875.1 Pseudolabrys sp.
CGTTTTAGCCGCTGCCGCCATGCGCACAAGGCGTTCCGGGCCGGAGGCAAGCGCCGCGATCTCGGCGGCGAGCCGTTCCGGCGTAAATGACGGTTGATCGATCCGAATGGCGGCCCCGGCCCTTTCCAGCACGCCGGCATTGGCCAACTGGTCCTGATCGAGCGCATGCGGTAGCGGCACCACTATGGCGGGACGGCCGATGGCCGAAAGCTCGGCCACCGTGGAAGCACCGGAGCGCGAAACGATCAGATGGCTGGCAGCAATGCGCGCCGGCAGGTCTGCGAAAAAGTCCGCGGTTTCGGCGGCGATGCCGAAACGGCCATACGCCGCGCGCACGCGCTCGAGGTCCTCGCCGCGCGCCTGTTGGGTGATCGCGAGCCGGGCCTTGAGCACCGGCGCCAGCCGCCCGATCGCCTCCGGCACCACATCGGACATCACGCGCGCACCCTGGCTGCCGCCGAATACCGTGATGCGCAGCAGGCCGTCAGCACGCGGCGCCGGATAAGGAGTTTCCGCCGCGGAAACGACCGCCGGCCGCACCGGATTGCCGGTGAACGTCATCTTCGCCCTGAGCGCGGAATCCAGACCCGTCACCTCCGGAAAGCCCGTGGCGATGGCGGTCACGCGCGACGCGAGCAGCCGATTGGCGCGGCCCATCACGCCGTTCTGCTCGTGTAGCACCGTCGGAATTCCGCGCAGCGTTGCAGCATAGAGCGGCGGCACGGTCGGATAGCCGCCGAAGCCGACCACGACGGCCGGTTTCACGCGGCCGAGCAGCACCAAGGCTTTCGTTGTGCCGGCACCGAGCAGCGCAAGCGTGCGCGCGTAACCGAGCGGATTTCTGCTGCGCAGCGTCGCACTGGGAATGAGATGAACGGCGCGGGCGGGAAACCTGAAATGCGCGGCGCGCGTATCGGTCGCAAGATCGACGGCGATGCCGTGCTTGTCGAGCGCAACGGCGAGCGCTTCGGCGGGAAAGAGATGGCCTCCGGTTCCACCGGCAGCGAGAAGGACGAGGTTGTTTCGCATTTCAGCGAGGTCGCCCGCATTGACCGGCATAGTCTCTCCACAGTCATGCCCGGCCTTTGGGCCGGGCATCCACGTCTTCGTGTTTATCACAAAGCAAGACGTGGATGGCCGGGACAAGCCCGGCCATGACGAATGAAGAGAACGTCACCTCTCCGCATCTTCCGAGAGATATAGAGTTTTATGCGGCGCTCCCGGCAGCCGCGAACGGCTGCGGCTTCTTCAGATTCGCGACACTCGGTTGTTCGCGTGTCAACGCCAACAGCATGCCCATGCAGTAGGCGAGCGAGATCATCGACGAGCCGCCATACGAAATGAAGGGCAGCGTCATGCCCTTGGCCGGGATCAAATGCAGATTCACGGCGAGATTAATGGCCGATTGCGTGCCGAACAGGATCGCAAGGCCGGTCGCGGCAAAGCGCGTGAATGGATCCTCATTGCGCAGGGCGCGCAGCAACGAGCGGATGACGATGAATGCGAACAGAGCAACCAGGATCAGGCACAGCGCGATGCCGAACTCTTCGGCGGCAACCGCGAAGACGAAGTCGGTATGCCCTTCCGGCAGAATGCGCTTGATCGTGCCCTCGCCCGGCCCGGTGCCGAACCAGCCGCCGCGGATGAACGAGTCGGTCGCAAGATCGATATTGAACGTGTCGCCCGATCCCGGCTTGAGAAAGCGCTGAATACGAACGGCGACGTGCGGCACCGTGAAATAGGCAACGGTCAGTCCGACACCGGCAATGCCCGCCAGACCGAACACCCAGATCAAGCGCATGCCTGCCATGAAGAAGAGCGCGCTCCACACCAGCGTGACCAGCATCGTCTGCCCGAAGTCGGGCTGCATCACCAGCAGCGTCACCACCACCAGCAACAGCGACAGCGCAATCGCATTGGTCGGCATTTCCGGCCGCCGTGCCGATTCACCGAACAGCCAGGAAATCAACACGACGAATGCGGGCTTCAGAAACTCGGACGGCTGAATGTTGACGCCGAGGATGACCAGCCAGCGCCGCGCGCCTTTGATCTCCGCTCCGAAGTACGGCGTCACCGCGACCATAAGCAGGCTTATCCCGAACACGATCAGCGAGAGCCGCCGGATTTGCTGCGGCGCCAGAAACGACACGCCCAGCATCACGGCGACGGCCGGGATGAGATAGAGAATGTGCCGGTCGACGAAAAAGAACGGGTCAAGGCCGAGACGGGCCGCGACCGGCGGGCTTGCCGCAAGGGAAAGAACGATGCCCGCAAGCATCAGCGCGCCGATCGCCGCCAGCGTCAGGCGATCGACAGTCCACCACCATTCGCCGAAAGGCGTGCGTTGCGCGCGCGAAACCATGTCCCGTTCCCGCTCCCAAGCTGACGCGTCACGGTTTACGAAGGATTAATGGTGAAGCTATCGCGCTGAACTTGTCCGTCATTGCCCGCGAAAGCGGGCAATCCAGTACACTTAGCCCTTGGCGATCTTGGGATAGAGATCGTCCCAATTGGGATTGTCTTTCTCAACCAGTTGGATTTTCCACGCGCGGGTCCATTTTTTCAGCCGCTTTTCGCGACGAATCGCATTTTCGGGATCGTCGTATTGTTCGAAATAGACAAGACGGCAAACGCCGTACCACGCCGTGAAACCTCGCTTTTGCTTTGATCGGTGTTCGTAAACGCGTCTGACCAGATCGCTCGTGATGCCGGTGTAGAGCGTTCCGCCAATTCGGCTAGCCAGTATGTAAACCCAGTAACTCCTCTGCCCCATCGAAAAGCCTGCGTTTACTGGATCGCCCGCCTTCGCGGGCGATGGCGCAGAGAGTCAGGTTCGCCCCGTTATCCCCGGCAGCGCCAGCACCAGGTCGCGAAAGGCGTCGCCGCGCACTTCAAAGTTCCGGTACTGGTCGAACGAGGCGCAGGCCGGCGACAGCAGCACAACCGGCTCCTTGGCGCCGGACGCTTCCGCGTCACGCGCAGCCGCATCGACCGCGCGGGCAAGCACCTCGACAATCTCGTAAGGCACTTTTCCATCCAGCGTCCCGGCGAACTCCTCCGCCGCCTCGCCAATGAGATAGGCCTTGCGGATACGCGGAAAGAATTCGGCCAGGCTCGTGATTCCGCTCGTCTTCGGCTTGCCGCCTGCGATCCAGAAAATGTCGGAGAAACTCGCCAGCGCCTTGGCCGCGGAATCCGCGTTGGTGGCCTTGGAATCGTTGACGAACAGGACTTTGCCCCTGCGCGCAATTTCCTGCATGCGATGGACAAGGCCGGGAAAAGTCGCAAGCCCTTTCTGGATCGCCGGGAGATCGACTCCGAGCGCCACCGCAGCAGCGACCGCGCAAGCCGCGTTCTGGGCATTGTGCGCGCCGCGCAGTGAATTGATGCCGGCAAGTTGCGCGACAGCGTGCGCCTTTCCGCCCGACGCGTGCAGAATGCGCGTGCCCTCGGCGTAATAACCCTCGCGCACCGGCGCCACCACCGACACACGCACGACTCTCTTGCCCGCGCGCTCGACACGCTCGGCAGCTTCGCGCGTGTAGCGGTCATCCACGCCGATCACCGCCGTGCCGCTCGCCTCGACGCCCGCCACCAGCAATGTCTTGATGGCGGCGTAATTGTCCATCGTTCCGTGACGGTCGAGATGGTCTTCAGAAATATTGAGCAGGATGCCGACCGTCGCTTTAAGCGAAGGCGCAAGGTCGATCTGGTACGACGAGACTTCGACCACGTGACAACGGTGCGGCGCGAACGGTTCGAGCTGGAGCAAAGGCACGCCGATATTGCCGCCCATCTGCGAGTCGAAACCGGCGCTGCGCAGGATATGCGCGGTGAGCGCGGTCGTGGTCGATTTGCCGTTGGTGCCGGTGATGGCGACGAACAGCGCGTTGGGCGCGACTTTCGCCCGCTCGCGGCAAAACAATTCAATGTCGCCGATGATCTCGACGCGATGCACGTGCGCGAGGTTCACGGTCCAGTGCGGCGCCGGATGCGTGAGCGGCACGCCCGGCGCCAGCACCAGCGCGGAAACACCGGACCAATCGAGAT
>JBARCH010000107.1:0-3002 GCA_049793875.1 Pseudolabrys sp.
AACGTGAAGGCGGCGACGCGCGGCAAATGTCCGCACCGGTGGACGGCGTCACCGTGAGGGTTGGGCACCTCGCGGTGAAGCTCAAGATCGTCTCCTCGGAGCGTCAAAAGCAGCCACTCCAGATCGATACTTTCGCGACCGCTCCGATGCCGGCGAAGCTGTTGCGTGCTTTCGCGGCGGTCGGCAATCACTCGCTTGTCGTCTCGACCACCAGCGGCAACTTCGGTACGTCGATCCGCATCGGCAATACTGGCGCAACGCAAAATCTGCCGTCGCTCGCCGCGAGCTGCAGCAGCGCCAAGACAATGGCAAAGCGTGCCGAACTGGTACCCGAGAGCACGCGCGGCGTTGCGCCGCATCAATAGGTTCCGTTGTCCAGCGGCGGATTATTCCGCAGCCTGCGCGCGCTTGCCTTCGATCTGATCGATCGCAGATACGACCGCATCGAACGTGAGCAGCGTGGAGGCGTGGCGCGCCTTGTAGTCGCGCACCGGCTCGAGCACCGCGATATCCGCCCATTTGCCGCTGGGCGGGGCGCCGTTCTCCTTCAGCATCTTCCGCACCGTCTCGCGCAGGGCGCGCAGTTCGTCGGCTTTGGCGCCGACGATGTGCCGGGCCATGATCGAGGAGGACGCCTGTCCCAACGCGCAGGCCTTCACGTCGTGGGCGAAGTCGGTCACCACCGGCCCATCCATCTTGATGTCCACGGTGACGGTCGACCCGCACAGTTTGGAGTGGGCGGTGGCACTGGCATCGGGCTCGGGCAGCCTGCCGAGTCGCGGTATATTGCCCGCGAGTTCCAGGATCCGATCGTTGTAAATCTCGTTGATCATTGGGCTTTTGCCGGATGCAGCGGACCGGTGGATTGCTTCGGTCCGGCAATTGAATATATAGGGGCTGAACCAGCGGCGCGAGAAGGGTCTCGGGCCGCGCATGGTGAGAGCCATGCGAAACGGGAATGCGGCGTCCGGCCGCCTCGCATCGGATGATTGTTCCCGATACGGGGTTGAAGACGTGGCCACCCGGTGACACTCCCGGTGCTACTGCACGTCGCAGGCAGGGCCGGTCGAACGGAGAGACCATTCATGGACGCCACTAACAAGAAATCCGCCGGCACCATTGCGCCTTGGCCGAAGCAGGCCCTGACCGACCATGTGCGGGCCGCGCCCGAGCCGGTTGCACCGCGCCCCTCGCGCGAACAGGCCGAAGCTGCCGTGCGAACGCTTCTGGCTTTTGCCGGCGACGATCCGGCGCGCGAAGGCCTGCTCGAAACGCCCAAGCGCGTCGTCGATGCTTATGACGAAATGTTTCAGGGCTATCGCGAGTGCCCGCTCGACGTGCTGGACAAGACCTTCGGCGAAATCGGCAGCTACAATGATTTTGTGCTGGTGAAGGACATCACCTTCAATTCGCATTGCGAACATCACGTCATGCCGTTCTTCGGCAAGGCGCACATCGCCTATAAGCCGGTCGATCGCGTGGTCGGCCTGTCGAAGCTCGCGCGTCTGGTCGATGTCTATGCCCGCCGCCTGCAGACGCAGGAGCACATGACCGCTCAGATCGCGACCGCGCTGATCGAAATTCTCAAGCCGCAAGGCGTCGCGGTGATGCTGGAAGCGGAACATATGTGCATGTCGATCCGCGGCGTCACCAAGCCCGGCTCGATTACGGTGACGACACAGTTCGCCGGCCTGTTCGACAATCCGCAGGAGCAGGTGCGCTTCATGACCATGGTGCGCGACCAGCAGCGGTAGTTGATTTAGTTATCAAGCGTCGCGATTTTTCTTGTCGTCATTGCCGGGCTTGATCCGGCAATCCATGATGCCGTGCGCGCCGGGAACGCGGCGCGTCGAAACAATGTTGCGGTAATTGCCATGACCGGAA
The DNA here is from genome assembly GCA_049793875.1 of Pseudolabrys sp. Classification (GTDB taxonomy): domain Bacteria; phylum Pseudomonadota; class Alphaproteobacteria; order Rhizobiales; family Xanthobacteraceae; genus Pseudolabrys. Next base: position 1,885 of record JBARCH010000107.1, read on the forward strand.
AATCGGCAGACATCGAAGAAGGCACCGTTTTCACGCCGAAGTTCGACGCGAACGGGCTGATCACGGCGGTCGTCACCGACGCCAGATCGGGTGAACTGCTGATGGTCGCCCACATGAACAATGAGGCGCTCGAAAAGACCGTCGCCAGCGGCGAGGCCTGGTACTACAGCCGCTCGCGCAAGGCGCTCTGGAAAAAAGGCGAAACGTCCGGCCATGTGCAGCGCGTCGTCGAGCTGCGCGTCGATTGCGATCAGGATTCCGTCTGGCTCAAAGTCGAGCAGCATGGCGCCGGCGCCTGCCACACCGGAAGGCGCTCGTGCTTCTATCGCGTGGTGCCGCTCGGCAAGGGCGGCACGGTCACACTCGAACTTCGCGACGAGAAGACTTTCGATCCGGGCAAGGTTTACGGCAAGCCGGACTGACCATGACCGCCGCCGCGCCTCGTATCGACCTTCGGTTCGACAAGCGTGACGGCGGCACCATCGCGCATCTCACTGTCGATAATCGCGCGAAGCTCAACACACTCGACCGTGCGCTGATGATCAGCTTCATTGCGGCGGTCGAAGGGCTGGCGGCGCGCGAGGATTTGCGTGCGCTGGTGCTCACCGGCGCGGGCGACAAGGCCTTCATCGGCGGCGCCAGTATCACGGAAATGGCGGCGCTCGATCGCAACAGCGCCGAGGACTTCATCACGCTGGTGCACCGGACGTGCGATTGCCTGCGGCACCTGCCGGTGCCGGCGATCGCGCGCATCGACGGCTACGCGCTCGGCGTCGGCCTGGAAGTGGCAGTGTCTTGCGATCTGCGTATCGCTACCAGCCGCGCGCAATTCGGCATGCCGGAGGTGAAAGTCGGCATTCCCTCGGTGGTGGAGGCGGCGCTTATTCCGCGGCTGATCGGGTTCGGGCGCGCACGCGAATTGCTGATGCTTGGCGAAGTCATTGATGCCGAAACCGCGTGGAGCTGGGGGCTGATTGAGCGCGTGGTCGCCCCGGAAATGCTCGACGCTGAAATGGAGAAGATGCTGGCGGCCTTACTTGCCGCCGGGCCGCAGGCGTTGCGGTTGCAGAAGGCACTGATGCGCGAATGGGAGCAGCTTCCCGCCGACCGCGCCATCG
>JBARCH010000108.1:0-11644 GCA_049793875.1 Pseudolabrys sp.
CTACGGCACGGCGTTCGCAAAGCAGGACGAGCTCGCTCTTTATCTCAAGCAGCTCGAGGAAGCCGAGAAGCGCGACCACCGCCGGGTCGGCCGCGAGATGGATCTTTTTCATTTCCAGGAGGAAGCGCCCGGCTCCGTCTTCTGGCATCCGAAGGGCTGGACGCTGTTTCAGGCGCTGGAAAATTACATCCGCCGCCGCCAGCAGGAATTCGGTTTTGCCGAAGTGAATGCGCCGCAACTCATGGACTCATCGCTGTGGGTGCAGTCGGGCCACATGGCGACGTTCCGCGAGAACATGTTCCTGACACAGGCGCGCGAGGAAGACGAGCGTGTCTTCGTCGTCAAACCAATGAACTGCCCCGGCCATATCCAGATTTTCAAGAACGGCCTGAAATCTTACCGCGACCTGCCCTTCAAGCTTGCCGAATTTGGCAAGGTCCACCGCTTCGAGCCCTCGGGCGCGCTGCACGGCTTGATGCGCGTGCGCGCTTTCACGCAGGACGACGCGCATATCTTCGTCACCAACGAGCAGATCGCCGAGGAATCGCTGAAGGTCAACAATCAGATCCTGTCGATTTACGAAGACTTCGGTTTTTCCGACGTGACGATAAAGTTCTCCGACCGTCCGGAGAAACGCATCGGCGATGACAAGGTCTGGGACCAGGCCGAGGCGGCGCTGATGGCGGCGCTCAAAATCTCGGGGCGGCCGTGGACGCTCAACAAGGGCGAAGGCGCATTCTATGGGCCGAAGCTCGAATACGTGCTGCGCGACGCCATCGGGCGCGACTGGCAATGCGGCACCGTGCAGGTCGATCTCAACATGCCGGGGCGCCTCGGCGCCTTCTACATCGACGAACATTCCAACAAGATCACGCCGGTGATGCTCCACCGCGCCATGTTCGGCTCACTCGAGCGATTCACCGGAATCCTGGTCGAGCATTACGCGGGCCATTTGCCGCTATGGCTGGCGCCGCTGCACGCGGTCGTCGCCACCATCACGTCGGACGCCGACGGCTTCGCGCGCGAGGCGATCGACACCGCGCGCGGCATGGGCCTGCGCGTCGAAGGCGACCTGCGCAACGAGAAGATCAATTACAAGGTGCGCGAGCACTCCCTCGCCAAGGTCCCTGTCATGCTCGTCGTCGGCAAGAAGGAAGCAGCCGAACGCACGGTCTCGATCCGCCGCCTCGGCCAGGAAAAGCAGGAAGTGATGCCGCTCGACGCGGCGCTCAAGGCACTCGCCGACGAGGCCGTGCCACCGGACGTGCGGCGCGCGAGGAAAACCGGCTGAGTTAGCGCGACATCGCCGCGCGTAGCCGCCCCGACAGGCCATCCGACGGTTCCTGCAACGCGGCGGCGAAACGTTGCGCCCAGTGAGTCAGGTCGTTCTGCGATAAAACCTTGAACATGCGCGCGTACCGCCGCACCCGCTCTTCGAGCGGCATCGAGAGCGCGCGGTTGATGGCGTTGGCGACACCTTCCGGATCATACGGATTGACCAGCAACGCATCGGCGCATTCATGGGCCGCGCCGGCAAAGCGCGAGAGGACGAGAACGCCGGGATCGGCAGGATCTTGTGCAGCAACGTACTCTTTCGCGACCAAATTCATGCCGTCGCGCAACGGCGTCACCAACGCGGCGCGGGCGGCGCGGTAAAGCCCGGCGAGCGCGGTACGGCTATGCGCCTTGTTGATGTAACGCAGCGGCGTCCACGATGCCTCGCCGAACGTTCCATTGATGCGGCTGACCGCCTCTCCGGTGAGGCGTCCGATGTCGGCATATTCCGGAATCCCGGTGCGGCTGCGCGGCGTAATCTGGAGATACGTGACCTTGCCACGCCAATCGGAATAATTATTGAGGAAACGCTCGAAAGCATCCATGCGCTGCGGCAGGCCTTTGGTGTAATCGAGCCGGTCGACGCCGATGACCATGGCGCGGCCGGACAGGCTTTCGAGCACCTCGCGCACGAAGGGGGATTCGATCGAACGCCGTGCAAGGCGCGCAAATGCCTCGGTCTCGACACCGACCGGAAACGCGCCGACGCGCACGGTGCGCTCGCCGAAGATGAAGGTATCGTCGCTATACCGCGCGAGTCCGCATTCTTCGGTGAGGTAGCGCGTGAAGTTCGCGGCATCGACCTTGGTCTGGAAACCGACGAGATCGTAAGCACCGAGCGCGGGAACGAGTTGCTCGTGGTTCGGCAGCGCCGTCAGGATTTCCGGCGGAGGGCACGGAATGTGCAGAAAAAATCCGATCCGGTTCTTGTGTCCGCGATCGCGCAAGGCCTTGGCGAGCGGAATCAAATGATAGTCGTGCACCCAGATGATATCGTCCGGCCGCAACAGCCGTTCGAGATGACCGGCGTAATATTCGTTGACACGCATATAGCCGCCGAGATCGCGGCGGGTAAACTCAGCGAGATCGAGCCGGTAATGAAAGATCGGCCAGAGCACACGATTGGCGAAGCCGTTGTAGAATTCCTGGTGGTCGTCGCGGGAAAGATCGACAGTGACGTAACTGAGATTGTTGCCTTCGATGATTTTCGGCTGGCCCCGGCCGTCAACACGCCCGCTCCAGCCGAACCAAAGTCCGTCCTGGTGCTTAAGCGCAGCCTTGATTGCGACCTCAAGTCCACCCGCCCGCGTACCGCGGTCCGGAATGGACACCCGATTGGATACTACGACGAGCCGCGCCAATACCTATCTCCCCAGCTACGCGATAATTTCATGCCGGTCGAAATCAGTCCCGACATCGAATAGGTCTGAGGAAAATTCCCCCACAACTTCCCGGTGACGGGGTGCACGTCTTCCGACAGGAGCCCGTAGCGGTTTCGCAAACGAAGTGCGTCAACAAACATATCGCGCGCCTCTTCGCGCCGCCCCAAGCTCCAGATTGCGTCAATCAGCCAGAACCGGCAAATCAGGAATGCGGTTTCCGGGAGACCGAAGTCATCTGCGGCGACATAACGCATAACATGGAAGTCGCGCCGAAGTTCCATTTCGATGGCCTCCACGGTGGCCACAAAACGGGGATCTTCGGGCGAGACGAGTCCCAGTTCGGCAAAAAGCAACGTGCTGGCGTCCAGATCGTCGCTTCCGAAGGCGCCGGAGAAAGCTTTGCGCTTCGGGCTCCACGCGCGCTCGAGCAATTCAGCGCCTATTTTGTCCGCGGTCCCGCCCCAGTATTTGGCGCGGTCCGGCAAGCTGAGATGGGCGGCTATGGCCTCAAGCCGCTGGCATCCCGCCCAACACATCGCGGCCGAGTGCGTGTGCACGCGCTTTCGCCCGCGATATTCCCAAATACCCGCATCCGGAACCATGGCAAGACGCGCCGCCTGCTCCCCGAGCGGCTCAAGCCGCTGGAAAAGCGCCTCGTCGCCTGGCCGCGGTAGCCGGCGGTCAAAGAACATCGGACTCGCAGCAAGAATGATGCTGCCGTAAACGTCGTGCTGGTCCTGCGCGACCGCCGCATTGCCGATCCGCACCGGACCATCGCCGCGGTAGCCCGCGAGATTTGGCGCAAGCCGCTCGTCGAGCGAATCCGACGGCACGATGCCGTAAACCGCCCGCAATTTGTCGGAGCGGCCGGCCGCGATGGTGAGGATATAGGAAATGAAATCTTCCATCGTATTGGTCGCGCCAATGCGATTGAGCGCGCTGACGACGAAGAAAGCGTCGCGCAACCAGCAGAACCGGTAATCCCAGGTACGCCCGGATTCGGGACCTTCAGGAATCGAGGTCGTCAGGGCAGCCACGATCGCGCCGGTCTCTTCGAAATTGCTGAGCTTGAGCGTTATCGCGGCACGGATGATCTCGTCCTGATAGTCGTACGAGAACGCGAGCCGCCTTACCCACTCCATCCAGTAGTCGCGCGTGCGCTCGCGAAAATCGCGGCACGTCGATTCCAGCGCACCCTCAAACGGCTCGTCGGCGCCGAATACCATCGTCAGCGGACGTGTCAGCACGAACGGCGCTTCGTTTTCAATGTAGGAGAGCGGTGCATCGGTCGTGAGCCGCACCGGCACGTCGTCACGCCAATAGCGAATGTGATTGCTGCCGGCCGAGCGTGAAGCGACGGGTTCTCCGTATCGGTGCGTCGGCTTGAAGCGGATGACGATGCGCGGCATGCCGGCGATCGGCTCAACGATGCGCATGAGCTGCGGCGGCTTGTGAACGCGGCCGTGAATCAGAAAGCGTGGCGCAAAATCCGTGATTCGCACGACCGCGCCATCCCGGTCGGTGAGTTCGGTCACCACCATCGCCGTGTTGCGCACATATTGCGACCGGATGTCGACCAGCCCGTCGAGAACGATGTCGGTGAAACCTTTACCCTCGCCGCCCGACAGCAGCCGGCAGAACACCGGATCGCCGTCGTAACGCGGCAGGCACCACCAGACGATGCGACCCGACGGTTCGAGCAGGGCCGCGGTGCGGCCGTTGCCGATGACGGCGAGATCGAGACCGTAATCGACGGCGGGGCCGGTAGCGGTAGATGGTTTGATGAGGTTTTCGGGCGCGTTCATGCGCGCGCCTCGACGGGCGCTGCGCTGCCGCTTTCCGCCAACCGCTCCAACGTGCGGCGCACTTCGCTCGGCGACGCAAATATCCCGGCGAGGTCGCGAAATTCGCGGCCGACGGAAAACCCTTCGCCACCCAGCGCCGGCATCAGCGCGAAGACCGATTCATCGGTAACGTCGTCGCCGATGAAAATCGGCTTGCGGTCCTGAAACGGCGGATGCTTCATCAATTCCCGTACGCCCTCGCCTTTGCTCACGCCGGTTCGTTTGACCTCAAACATGGCCTTGCCCGGCAGCACTTCCACCGGCTCGTGCGGAAACGCGGCGATGCCTTCTGCGATGTGGCGGCGGATGAGGCTCTCGTCCTGTGGCGCGGCACGATAATGCAACGCGAGCGAATACCCCTTGTCTTCAACGAGGATACCCGAACCCGGCGTGGCGGCAGCGGCAAGAAGCTTGCGCAAAGCTGCCGGCAACGGCTCGGCGGCGCGCTGGAGAGCCCCCCCGTTCAAGCGTATTTCGGCGCCATGTCCCCCGATCGCCGGCAAGCGAAGCGGCGAAAACAAGCGATCCAGATCGGCAATAGGGCGACCGCTGACCAAAGCCACCGCTCCGCCTGTCAATTGAATAAGCCGGCCGAGCGATGAAAGGAGATCGGGGGGGACGTGTACATCGCTGGGCGTACTCCCAATCTCGATCAAAGTTCCATCGACATCGAGCAACAGGGCGATAATATTGAGATCGGAAGACGCTAATTTATTCGTCATTGCCTCATGCAGGGCCGACTGCATCACGAAATTGCTCCTGTCGATGTCGGTATCGGCTGCATAAAGCGCAAGGCCGGTCCGCCAGGAGATTATTAGTGGGCCTGGACCTCGACGTCACCATCCACGCCGGTGACGACCTTGAATTCGCGCTCGTAAATCTTGCCCTCATTACGCGCGATCGCACGATATTCGCCCTCGGCAAGAACGACGCGCGGAAAGGCGCCGATCGATTCCTTGATGACGTCGCCGCCGGGGGTGAGCACCGACCAGGCAGTATTGGCGAGCGCCTCACCGCCTTTATCGGTCACGAGCTTAAGCGTGATGATCGCGGCGCGGTGCGTGACGGTTATGTCGGTGAGCTTGCCCGCCTGCACGCGGATGTCGGAGCGTACGACGGAATTGGCGTCGCCGTAATTCGAGACGATGTAATATGTGCCCTCCGGCACGACGATCACATCGCCGGTCATCATGTGTTCGGCGATCGGCCGGCGATCTCCCGCCTCGAACTGGCTGCCGCGATAGACGTCGAACGAAATCTGACCGGCAGGAATGCGGACGTCACCGACCTTGCCTTCGAGGCGCAGCCCGCCCGCCGGCAAATCGAAAACTTCATGCACAGTTTCGGAACGCAGGGTCACCGGTTTGACGGCGGTGGCGAGACCAAAGCCCACATGGACGATGTAGCCGCCCGCGGGCAGCACCAGCGTCGGCGAAGGCGATGTGTCCTCCTTGACCAGATGGAAGGTGCCGCCCTGATCCGGCTTGGCTGAAAAAATACGCCAGGTCAGCCCACCGGTAATGACGGGGGCATCCTTGCCGAAACGCGCGGCGAGCGCGAGCGCGACGTGGCCGGCCGGCACCATCGGCATCGGCTGCAACGGTGCGACAGCCTCCGGCATCATCAATGGCGATTGGCCGGGTGGCACGATCATGCCGCCCGAAGGCGCCGTCGAGAACAGCGAACTCTGCGCGAAAACCACAGCCGGATCGGCCAGCACGGCGGCGAGGAGGAATGCGAGCACGAGGGCGGCCATATGCGCCGGCAGCCATAAACCGGGACTCAAAATGCGTCGGAATCTGCTGCTCATGCACGCCGGTTTTCGATCCAAATCGCGGCGATTTCAAGCCGGTTTGTCACCTCCATGGCCCTATGCTAGGCGGCAGCGCAACCACGCCTTTGAGGTATTGATGCCGGACGCCCTGCAATTGCTGAAGACCCGCCGCTCCGTCAAGCCGATGGAATTGAACGGTCCAGCTCCCACGCAAGCGGAAATCGACACGCTGCTGACCATCGCCGCGCGCGTGCCGGACCACGGCAAGCTCGCGCCCTGGCGTTTCATCGTGTTCGAAGGCGAGGCACGCGCCGCGGCAGGCGAGAAAATTGCAGCCATTTATCGCGCCGATCATCCGGACGCGACGCCGGACCAAATCGCGTTCGAGCGCAACCGGCTCGCGCGCGCGCCGCTGGTTGTCGCGGTCGTCAGCCGCGCGGCGCCGCACGCGAAAATTCCGGAATGGGAGCAGCAGCTCTCTGCCGGAGCGGCCGCGATGAATCTGCTGACGGCCGCGCATTCGCTCGGTTTTGCCGCGAGTTGGATTACCGAATGGTACGCCTACGACCGCCGCGCGCTCGATGCGCTCGGACTTGAGGCGCACGAGCGTATCGCCGGTTTCGTGCATATCGGCCGCGCTGCCCGGCCGCCGGAAGATCGTATCCGGCCCGACCTCTCGGCCATCGTCAGCCGCTACGGCTCCTGAGCCGACTGGCATGTTCTACGACGCGCGCAAGAACGATCACGGATTGCCGCACGATCCGTTCAAGGCGATCGTGGCGCCGCGGCCGATCGGCTGGGTGACGTCGATGAACGCCAAAGGCGACGTCAATCTCGCGCCCTACTCTTTCTTCAACGGCGTCAACAGCAAACCCAACCTGGTGATGTTTGCGAGCGAAGGCCCCAAGGATTCGGTCAGCTTCATCGCCGAAACGAAAGAATTCGTCTGCAATCTCGCGACCTGGGACCTGCGCCACGCAATGAACACGACCTCGGCGCCGCTGCCACGCGGCGCCAGCGAGATGCAGCGCGCCGGGCTTGAGCCCGCGCCGTCACACCTCGTGAAGCCGCCGCGGGTGGCTGCCGCACCCTGCGCACTCGAATGCAAACTGCTCAAAATCGTGCGGCTTGAGGATATCGAGGGTCAACCCGTCGACTGCCATATCGTGTTCGGGCAGGTCATCGGTGTCCACATCGACGACCGGTTTCTCATTGACGGCAGGCTCGATACGGCCGCCATGAAGCCGATCGCCCGCTGCGGCTATGACGAATACGCCGTGGTCGAGGCAATGTTTTCGATGTCGAGGCCGAACGCCTGAGCGTTTCGTGCGTTTTAGGATTGATGACCCCCCTTCGTCACCCTACCGTCACAAATCTCCGCCACCAGTTTTCACCATATTGCGGTGAAACACTTGTAGACCGGGGTGTCGGGATCGATCATCCGCTCAAGGGGGACGGCTTTGGTATTTGAGAGTCTGTTCACACGCGGCCGCAACAACGGCGATCGGTCCGTCGATGCCTCGCCGAAGATTGAACCGGCGGTCCCGCAACCCACGATCGCGCTTGCGCTCGGCGGCGGCGCCGCGCGCGGCTTTGCCCATATCGGCGTTATACGCACGCTGATCGCGCACGGCATCGTCCCCGAGATCATTGTCGGCACCTCGATCGGCGCCGTCGTCGGCGGCTGCTATGCCGTCAAACAACTCGACGATTTCGAGGCATGGGCGCGCAGCCTCACCGTCCGCAGCGTGTTGAGCTATCTCGATGTCAACCTGACCGGATCGGGGCTCATTCGCGGCAATCATCTTGCAGCCCGTCTCGAGCAAGCGCTCAACGATACGCGGATCGAGGATCTGCCGGTCCGATTTGCGGCAATCGCCACTGAATTCACGACCGGCCACGAAGTCTGGCTGACGCGCGGGCGGCTGGTCGATGCGCTGCGCGCCTCCTATGCGCTGCCGGGCATCTTTCCGCCGCGGCGTATCGGTGGCCGCTGGCTCGTTGACGGAGCATTGGTCAATCCCGTGCCGGTATCGGCCGCACGCGCGTTCGACGCGCGGCTGGTGATTGCCGTCAACCTGAATTCGGATTTGTTCGGCCGCGGCACCGTCATCGCCAATCATGGCTCGGACGAAAGCGACGAGCCGGAGAACAACAAGCCGGAGAGCAACGGCGGCATCCGTGGCATTTTCGGTCGCGAGCGCTTCCTGCGACGGCATTTCTTCGGCAAGCGAGGCGGCCCCGGCATTCCGACCGTCATGATTGAAGCCTTCAATGTCATGCAAGACCGCATCACACGCGCGCGCCTTGCCGGCGATCCACCCGACGTGTCGATCAATCCGCGCCTCGGCGAAATCGGCTGGTTCGAATTCCATCGCGCGGAAGAAGCGATCGCTCTCGGCGCCGACGCCACCGAGAAAAGCATGGACGAGATCATGCAAGCCGTCGATGCACTCTCGCATGCGGTAAAATCGAACGTCCCCGTGAGGTAGCGGATTACGCGCTAATCAGGCTTCCGACCCGTCTGTCAGTCGGCGCGCTTGCGCACGGGATCGAACCAATCGAACAATAACAGGCCGGCCAGAAACCCGCCGATATGCGCCTGCCACGCCACCGGCTGGTCGCTGCCGGTGATCGGCAGCGAGCCCAACCCGAATATGGCGTTGACGCCGAACCACACCACGAGAAACGCAACGACGCGCGGATCGCGCAACACGCCGGATAACGGAATGGCCGGAACGCGATAGGCGTCATCGTCGGTGCCGCGCCAGAAACCGAGTGGTCCACCGCGCTGGAAAGCGAAACGCATGGCTGCCGCCATCGTGCCTGAAATCGCAGCGGAGGCGCCGATCATCGGAAATTGCTCGCCGGCATGCGTCGCGAGGTGCGCGACAGCACCGGCCGCCGCTGTCACCACAAAAAAGGCCACGAACCGCCAGGTCCCGAAACGCCGCGCCACCGCACTGCCAAACGGCAACAACCAAATCGAATTGACGCCGAGATGGGTCATGTTGGCGTGGATCAGCGAATAAGTGACGAAGGTCCACAATTGCGCGCCCCAGCCGCCCGGCCAACTGGCGGCAGCCAGCAGCGAGGAGTCATAGCGCGCCGGAATGAAAGCGAAGGTGAGCAGGAATTCGACATCCTGCTGTTCGGTCAAGAGCCAGACGCGCACTGCGTGCACGAGAAAGAGCACCAGCAGCGTCGCGATCACGACAGACGGAATATTGAATATCGGCTCGCGTTTCACGTGATGTCCTGGGCGGCGGGAAAGCCCAGATAGTCAGCTTGTGTGCGGTTCCGCAAGCGAGCCGTGCGGCGGGAAAAGAAAAAAGGAGGGCTTTCACCCTCCCTTGAGCCGCGTTTGCGTGGCTTGGCCTCGCGCCTTCACGGCGCCGGTCGCGTCCCCGCCTCTCCCCGTGGCTCTATCTAGTTTTCGCCGTGCCTACCAAAACGCGGCGATCGTATGGATCGGCGGCGATCATAGCCGTGCCTGCACACAGGGCAACGCGATAGCTGTTTTAACACTAATTTGCGCTCGCGCGCCACCAGATCCGACGCGTGCGCACTCCGGCACGCGCCCTGCTCCGTTCGCGTCGCTGCAGCGAAAAGCCCTCGCCGCTGTCCCGATAGGGGACGTTAACGGCACGGCATCGTCTCGCAGCGGAACAGGTGATGCGATGAAACATCCTTCGACGCGCGCGTTGTTCGCCTACTGGAACGAGCGACGCGGAAAACGTCTCGCTCCCGAGCGCGAAGACATCGATCCGGTCGCGATCCGGCAGGTGTTGGGCGACACATTCATGCTCGCAGCCGATTTCGTGGACGAACACCGGTTTCGTCTCGCCGGCACACGCGTTTGCGCGCTCTTCTGCCGCGAACTCAAAGGCGAGTCCTTTCCCGGATTGTGGAACGAGGCAAGCCACGCTGGCATCGTCGAATTGCTCGCGACAATGGCGAGCGAAACCGCAGGCGCCGTCGCCGGCGTCACCGGCTACGCCGCCAATGGTGCGCGGCTCGACCTTGAAATGCTGGTTCTGCCGCTCGCGCATCGCGGCCATGCGCGCATTCGTGCACTCGGCACATTAAGCCCGATCGACGTTCCTTACTGGCTGGGCGAAAGCCTGCTCGGCGAACTGGAACTCGGCGTTGTACGAAATCTCGGAAAAGACGTCGAAACGGTGCTTCAACCGCGCTTCGCATCCGCGCCGGCCGGGAGCCAAATCCGGCACGGCTTCATTGTCTACAAGGGTGGGCGGCAACCCCCGCCGCCGACGGAGCGCACTGGCTAACGATCCATTAAGGATGCCTGCATAGGCTCATGACATTCCGGGATCAGTCATGGGCTTGCCGTTAACAAAGCCACGCTTTCTGCCGCTCGCCGACGAACGCCGGCGGCATCAGCGCGTCAAAGTCAATCTGCTCGGCCGCTACATGCTGGCTGACCGCCGCGAATTCCCCTGCCAGATCATCGATATGTCTCCCGGCGGAATGGCGCTGGCTGCCCCCGTGTCGGGCCGGCCCGGCGAGCGCGTTATCGCCTACATCGATCACCTCGGGCGGCTGGAAGGCGTCATCGCGCGCGAATTCAATAACGGCTTCGCCATGACCATCACGGCGACCGCGCGCAAGCGCGACAAGCTCGCGGCGCAGCTCACCTGGTTGGCCAACCGGCACATCCTCAACCTGCCGGAAGACCGCCGCCACGGCCGCTTTACGCCGCGCAGGCAGATGGCGCGGCTCGTGCTGCCGAACGGCACGAATGTCACTTGTCGCGTCATCGACCTTTCGCAGTCGGGCGCGGCCATTTCGATCGCTCCCGATCTCCGCCCGCCGATCGGCGCCGCGGTCGTGATCGGAAAAACGCCAGGCCGGGTGGTCCGTCATATCGACGAAGGCTTCGCGATCGAATTCACCCGCCTCCAGCACATCGACTTCATCGAAGATAACGTCACCGGCGAGTAAACGCCGGCAACGCAATTAGCTGGCCGCCGGCGCTGTTTTCCCGCCCGCGCAGCCGCTTCCGCGCAACCTTCCACGTCGGATAACACAGTAAAGATCGGCGCCGTGCACGCGCAGATAGCCGCACGCGCGTTGACCCAAGCCGATTAATCCAGACAATTTTACTTAAATTGTAATATCGAAGATTTTATCAAAATTCTATTCAAAGTAATACTGAATTAGAGCCAGTTTTGAACTTGGTTCTATTCAAAACTACTTACACGACTTAGCGGCGCTGCAAATGCTTTCTGCCAAATGTGTCCCCAACAAGACTTGGGAAGGGGTCACTACTGGGCAGGGGTTTCAAA
>JBARCH010000109.1:0-3921 GCA_049793875.1 Pseudolabrys sp.
ACAACCGCAAAGCTTGCAAAGCGCCTCACCGACCGCGCTAAACGCAAGGTGCTGATGGCTTCGCTCGACGTACGCCGTCCGGCGGCGATGGAGCAACTCGCAGTGCTCGGCCGCGACACCGGCATCGATACGCTCCCGGTGATCGAAGGACAGGCACCGACACAAATTGCAAAACGCGCGATAGAGGCCGGCCGTCTCGGCGGCTACGACGTCGTGCTGCTCGACACCGCCGGTCGCACCACGCTCGACGAAGCGATGATGAGCGAAGCCGCCGACGTGAAGCAGGCAGCCAATCCGCACGAAGTACTGCTCGTCGCCGACGCTCTTACCGGCCAGGACGCCGTCAATCTTGCGCGCTCGTTCGATCAGCGCGTCGGCCTCACAGGCATTGTGCTCACGCGTATCGATGGCGACGGCCGCGGCGGCGCGGCACTGTCGATGCGTGCGATCACGGGCAAGCCAATCAAGCTGATCGGCACCGGCGAAAAACTGGACGCGCTGGAAGAATTCGATCCAGCCCGTATCGCCGGCCGCATTCTCGGAATGGGCGACATCGTTTCGTTGGTCGAGAAAGCCGCGGCAACGATCGATACCGAAAAGGCCATGCGGGCCGCCGAGAAGATGCGCAAAGGCGCGTTCGATCTCGGCGACCTGAAAGAACAACTCATGCAAATGCAGGCAATGGGCGGCATGGGCGGATTGCTCGGCATGATGCCGGGCGTCGCGAAAATGAAAAATCAGATCGCCAATGCCGGACTCGACGACAAGTTGCTCAAACGGCAAATGGCGATCATCGACTCGATGACGCCGAAAGAACGCCGCAACCCCGACATTCTCAAAGCCAGCCGCAAGAAACGCATCGCAGCCGGCTCCGGCACAACGCCGGAAGCAATCAACAAGCTTATCAAGATGCACCGCGGCATGGCCGACATGATGAAGGCCATGGGTGGTGCCAAGCGCGGGCCGATGGCCGGTATTGCGCAGATGATGGGCTTCGGCGGAGGCATGCCGTCGGCCGAAGAAATGAAGAAGCTCGCAGAGCAGGCGAAAGCACAAGGTCAGTTGCCCGGCGGACAGTTGCCGCCGGCAATGCCGAATTTGCCGAAAGGTTTGCCGCCGAATTTTCCCGGCCTGCCGGGCCTCGGCGGAAAGTTTCCAGGATTGCCGGGTGGTTTGCCGCCCGGTTTCGGAAAGAAGAAGTGATGTTCAATGTCTCACCCGTCATTCCGCTGCGCTGCGAAGTTCGCGCGGCCGGAATGAAAGATTTTTTGTAGGAAAGGAAAGCCAAATGTCTCTCGTCATCCGCATGGCCCGCGCCGGAACGAAAAAGCGGCCAGTCTATCACATCGTTGTCGCCGACAAGCGCGCGCCACGCGACGGCCGTTTCATCGAACGGCTCGGCTACTTCAATCCGCTGCTGCCGAAGGATAAAGCCGAGCGACTCAAGCTCGACATGGACAAGGTGCAAGCGTGGATGAAGAAAGGCGCGCAGCCCTCCGATCGCGTTTCGCGTTTTCTCGACGCCGCCGGCGTCATGAAGCGCGAAAAGCGCAACAATCCGGAGAGGGCTATCCCGCGCAAGGAGCGCAAGGCCAAGGCCGAAGAGGCCACCAAGGCAAAAGAGGCGGGGGATGCAGCGGCAAAGGTTGCGGCTACCGCCAAGGCGGCGGCAGCCAAGGCCGAAGCACCGGCCGCGAGCTGACGCTCGCGTCGCCGCGTCGTGGCCGATCGTATTTGCGTCGCCCGTATCGGTGCCGCGCACGGTGTCCGCGGCGAGGTGAAGCTGTGGTCGTTCACCGAAGATCCGGCGGCCGTTGCTGCTTACGGGCCGCTGGAGACGGAAGACGGCGCGCAGCGCTTTGAGATCGAAGCGCTGCGTGCGGCGAAAGATCATTTCGTGGCGCGGATCGCCGGCATCGACGACCGTGATGCGGCGGAAGCGCTGCGCAACACCGATCTTTATGTGCCGCGCGATCGGTTGCCGCCGATCGAGGAAGCCGACACATTCTACCGCTCCGATTTGATCGGACTCGACGCGATCTCCGCCGACGGCAAGCAGATCGGCACGGTACACGCGCTGCATAATTTCGGGGCCGGCGACATCATCGAAATTATGCCGCTGGGCAGCGCCGAGCCCATGATGTTGCCATTCAACGAGGCGACCGTGCCGAAGATAGACCTTGCGGCAAGGCAGGTCGTCATCGTGCTACCCGCCGAAATCGAGTGACGCCTATGTGGCACGCGAGTGTTCTCACGATTTTCCCCGAGATGTTCCCAGGTCCGCTTGCCGTGAGTCTTGCGGGCAAAGCGCTCGCAAGCGGCATCTGGTCGTTCGACGCGATCGACATCCGCGATCACGCTATCGACAAGCATCGCACCGTGGACGACACGCCGGCCGGTGGCGGCCCTGGCATGGTGATGCGCGCTGACGTGCTGGCGAGAGCCCTGGATAGTCTGGCGCTCGATGCCACCCTCAATGACGAGCGCCCGCGCCTCCTGATGAGCCCGCGCGGTGCCCCGCTGACGCAAGGTCGTGTCGCGGCGCTGGCGACAGGCCCAGGCGTGACGATCGTGTGCGGACGGTTCGAGGGCGTGGACGAACGGCTGATCGCGGCGCGAAAGCTCGAGGAAACCTCGCTCGGCGATTTCGTGCTGTCGGGCGGCGAAATCGCCGCCCTCGCCCTGATCGACGCCTGCGTACGGCTTATTCCCGGGGTCATGGGCAAGGAGGCCTCCGCGGCAGAGGAAAGTTTCGCCGACGGTCTGCTCGAATACCCGCAATATACAAGGCCCGCTTCGTTCGAGGGGCAGACTATCCCAGAGGTCCTGACCTCCGGCGACCATGCCAAAGTGGCCGCCTGGCGGAAGGCTGAGGCCGAGCGGCTGACCCGGGAGCGCAGGGGCGATCTTTGGGCGGTTTACCAGGACCGCCAAAAGGCCAAAAACGGCCCCAAAACCCGAGGGTGACAAGGCCAAAAGTTTATCGTAGAAGCTCGCCGACCCATTCAGGACCGATAAGGGACCGCGCGCCGGATGCTGGCGCTGCCGACGGAGATTGAACCCATGAACCTCATTCAACAGCTCGAAAAAGAACAGGTCGAGAAGCTGACCACTGGCAAGGAAATCCCCGACTTCGCGCCGGGCGATACCGTGCTGGTCAACGTCAAGGTCGTCGAGGGCGACAAGAGCCGCATCCAGGCCTACGAGGGCGTATGCATCGGCCGCTCGGGCAGCGGCCTGAACGAAAACTTCACCGTGCGCAAGATTTCGTACGGCGAGGGAGTTGAGCGCGTGTTCCCGCTCTATGCGCCGATGATCGACTCGATCAAGGTTGTGCGTCGGGGCAAAGTGCGCCGCGCCAAGCTCTATTATCTGCGCGGCTTGCGCGGCAAGAAGGCGCGCATCAGCGAGGCGCAGGGTGCTAGCGGCGAGGACAGCGCGGCCGCCAAGCGATAGGTCCACCTATACGGGAACGCATGAAGGGGCCGCCGTTCGGCCCCTTTTTCTTGAGCGCCGGCAGCGCTAGATAATTCGTCAAGAACCGGAGAATTTAGCGATGGCCAAGCCGCGTACGCTCTACGACAAGATCTGGGACGACCATCTGGTCGACGAACAACCGGACGGTACCTGCCTCATTTATATCGATCGCCATCTCGTACATGAGGTGACGAGTCCGCAGGCGTTCGAAGGCTTGCGCAACTCGGGCCGCAGGGTACACGCGCCGGAAAAAACGCTCGCCGTCGTCGATCACAACGTGCCGACGTCGGATCGCAGCAAGCCAAATCCCGATCCGGAAAGCGCCGAGCAGATCGCGGTGATGGCGCAGAACGCCAAAGACTTCGGCATCGAATATTTCAACGAGTTCGATAAGCGCCAGGGCATTTGCCACATCATCGGCCCCGAGCAGGGTTTCACACTGCC
>JBARCH010000110.1:0-4033 GCA_049793875.1 Pseudolabrys sp.
GCGCGAAGCGCAAAGCGGCGGCGGAAGCGCTGGCCAAGACGTTCAAGGCTAACATGCGGCCGTTCACGCTGATCACCAACACGCTCTCCAAGGACAATGAGATCTCCGACCGCTGGCGCGGCTTCAAGGACGTTGCCGACGCGCGCCATCTGTCGAACCGCGTCGAGCGTGAGGTTGTCGAGGCGCTCGTCGAAGCCGTGCGCGCCGCCTATCCGAAGCTGTCGCACCGCTATTACCGGCTGAAGGCGAAGTGGTTCGGCAAGAAAACGCTGCCGCACTGGGACCGCAACGCGCCGCTGCCGAAGGTCGAGCAGCGCACGATCCCGTGGACCGACGCGCGCGCCACCGTGCTTACGGCCTACGGCGCGTTCTCGCCGAAGATGGCCGACATTGCCGACCGCTTCTTCGAGCGGAGCTGGATCGACGCGCCGGTGCGTCCGGGCAAGCAGCCCGGCGCCTTCGCGCATCCGACCGTGCCGTCGGCGCATCCTTATGTGCTGCTCAACTACCAGGGCAAGCCGCGCGACGTCATGACGCTCGCGCATGAATTGGGCCACGGCGTGCACCAGGTGCTCGCCGCGCCCAACGGTCCGCTGATGGCGCCGACGCCGCTGACGCTGGCCGAGACCGCGAGCGTGTTCGGCGAAATGCTCACCTTCCGCAAGCTGCTGGCGCAGACCACCGGCAAGAAGCAGCGCAAGGCCATGCTCGCCGCCAAGGTCGAGGACATGATCAACACGGTGGTGCGTCAGATCGCGTTCTACTCGTTCGAGCGCAAGGTGCATCTCGAGCGCCGCAAGGGCGAACTCACCGCGGACAAGATTTGCGAATTGTGGATGTCGGTGCAGAGCGAGAGCCTGGGGCCGGCGATCGAATTGAAGGACGGCTACGAGTCGTTCTGGACTTACATTCCGCACTTCATCCATTCGCCGTTTTATGTGTACGCCTATGCCTTTGGTGATTGCCTGGTGAACTCGCTTTATGCGGTCTACGAGAAGTCAGCTTCGGGCTTCGCCGAGCGTTATCTGGAAATGCTCTCTGCCGGCGGCAGCAAGCATCACTCCGAATTGCTGGCGCCTTTCGGCCTCGACGCGCGCGATCCGAAATTCTGGGATGGCGGTCTCTCGATTGTCGCCAATCTGATAACGGAGCTGGAAACGCTGGATAAAGCGGACTGACGATGGTGCCGCAGCGCGACCTCGAAAAGAACCGCTTTTCCGCCCGCGCGAAGCGCTACGCGAAAGTAGGCGCCAATGTTGGCGGCGTTGCTGCGCGCATGGCCGGCGCGCGTTTCTTCGGCTTCAATCTCGATCGCGCCGCAAATGCCTTCGAGCTGGCAGCCGCGCTTGGCGGGCTGAAAGGTCCGATCATGAAGGTGGCGCAACTGCTCGCCACCATTCCCGATGCGCTGCCGCCTGAATACGCCAACGAACTGATGAAGCTGCAGAGCCAGGCGCCGCCGATGGGCTGGGCTTTCGTCAAGCGCCGCATGAACGCGGAATTGGGCGCGGAATGGCAGAAGAAGTTTTCCGGCTTTGAGCATCACCCGGCTGCGGCCGCTTCGCTCGGGCAGGTGCATCGCGCCGTTGCGCAGGATGGCAGCGCGCTGGCGTGCAAGCTGCAATATCCGGACATGCAATCGGCCGTCGAAGCCGACCTGAAGCAATTGCAATTGCTGTTCGCGATCCGCCGCCGCTTCGATGCGGCGATCGACACCACCGAGATCGCCAAGGAAATCGCCGAGCGCCTGCGCGAAGAGCTCGACTATCACCGCGAAGCGAAACACGTCGCGCTCTACCGCGCCATGTTGAAAGACAACGACGCCGTGCGCGTGCCGGAAGTCTGGCCGGAATTATCGACCGGCCGCTTGCTGACGCTCGACTGGCTCGAAGGCCGCAAGCTCCTCGATCACAAGGACGACACGCTTGCCGTCCGCAACCGGCTTGGCACGGCGATGTTCGAGGCGTGGTGGTTTCCGTTCAGCCGTTTCGGCGTCATTCACGGCGATCCGCATCTCGGCAATTACACGGTTTTCGACAATGGGAAAAAGCCCGCCGGCATCAATTTGCTGGATTACGGCTGCATCCGCATTTTCCCGCCGAGCTTTGTCGGCGGCGTGGTCGACCTTTACCGCGGGCTCGAGCGCGGCGACGACGACCTGGTGGTGCACGCCTACGAGACCTGGGGCTTCAAGAGGCTCAACCGCGAATTGATCGACGCGCTCAATATCTGGGCACGCTTCATTTACGGCCCGTTGCTCGACAACCGCGTCCGCACCATCGCGGACGGGGTGAAGCCTTCGGAGTACGGCCGCCGCGAGGCCTTTCGCGTCCATCAGGCGCTAAAGGCCAAGGGGCCGGTGACGGTGCCGCGCGAATTCGTGTTCATGGATCGTGCTGCGGTCGGCCTCGGCGCGGTGTTCCTGCATCTCGCCGCGGAGCTCAATTTCTACCGGCTGTTCAACGAGGCGATAGAGGACTTCTCTGTAGCTACGGTGGCCGGGCGGCAAAAGGCCGCGCTCAAGGCCGCGGGTCTCTAACCCACAGGTATGCGCCGGCGATGCCCGTGCCGTTGCTCTGGCCGCGCAATTGCGCTAATTCCGGCTGCAGAGAAGTAGTGGAGAATCGCGATGGCCGACCACGGCATGGTCGAATACTCGACCGCCTCGGGCAATGATTACGACACGCACGAGGGTACCTACAAACTGTTCGTCAAACTGCTGAAGTGGCACCTCATCGTCATCGTGCTGATCCTCTGCTTTATGGCCTATTTCCTGACCTGAGCCGCAGCTCCGCGGTCCACCCAACGGCATCCGGGGCCGTTGCCCCGTCCTCCCATAGTGGTCCTCCTTGTCTTCTGGAGGCGTCATGAAGATTGCTATTGCCGCTGAGACCGATCCGCTCGAGCCGCGCGTGGCGGCGACACCCGATACGGTCAAAAAACTGATAGCGCTGGGCGCCGACGTTGCGGTCGAGCCCGGTGCCGGCATGCGTTCCAGTGTGCTCGACGCCGACTATCAGGCAGCCGGAGCCACGGTCGCGGCCGGTGCGCTCAAGGACGCCGACATCGTGCTTAGTGTGCGCCGCCCGGCAGCCTCCGGATTGTCTGCCTATAAAAAGGGCGCGCTCGTCATCGCCATTATGGATCCCTACGGCAACGAGGCCGCGCTTAGGCAGATGGCCGACGCCGGGGTTGTTGCGTTTGCAATGGAATTGATGCCGCGCATCACGCGCGCGCAATCGATGGACGTTCTCTCGAGTCAGGCTAACCTCGCCGGCTATCGCGCCGTGATCGACGCCGCGGAAGAGTTCGGCCGCGCTTTCCCGATGATGATGACGGCGGCCGGCACGATTCCGGCGGCAAAGGTTTTCGTCATGGGCGTCGGTGTTGCCGGCCTGCAGGCGATCGCGACGGCGCGACGCCTGGGCGCTATCGTCACAGGGACCGACGTGCGGCCCGCC
Organism: Pseudolabrys sp.; assembly: GCA_049793875.1. Lineage (GTDB taxonomy): Bacteria > Pseudomonadota > Alphaproteobacteria > Rhizobiales > Xanthobacteraceae > Pseudolabrys. The sequence continues at coordinate 3,462 of JBARCH010000110.1, forward strand.
ACCAAGGAACAGGTCGAAAGTCTCGGCGCGAAATTCCTCGCGGTCGAGGATGAGGAGTTCAAGAACGCGCAGACGGCGGGCGGGTACGCCAAGGAAATGTCGAAAGAGTATCAGGCAAAGCAGGCCGCACTCGTTGCCGAGCACATCAAGAAGCAGGACGTTGTCATCACCACCGCGCTCATTCCGGGCCGTCCGGCGCCTCGGCTTGTGACGAAGGAGATGGTCGCTTCGATGCGGCCCGGTTCGGTGCTCGTCGATCTCGCGGTCGAGCGCGGCGGCAACGTCGAAGGCGCCGAGCCCGGCAAGGTAGCGCAAGTCGGCGGCGTCAAGATCGTCGGCCATCTCAACGTGCCGGGCCGGCTCGCGGCGTCGGCATCCGCGCTCTATGCGAAAAACCTGCTCACGTTCATCGAGACGCTGATCGACAAGAAAGAAAAGAAACTCGCGATTAACTGGGACGACGAGATCGTCAAAGGCACCGTGCTGACGCGAGACGGCGCAATCGTTCATCCGAATTTCAAGCCGAAGACGGCGGCCTGATGATGGTGCAAACATTGACGCACTCTCTCTTC
>JBARCH010000111.1:0-2175 GCA_049793875.1 Pseudolabrys sp.
ATGCGGGTGAGGAAATGGCTGCGCGCGTACCCGTGCCGGTCGAGCCGCCGGACCGGCCAGCCAGTTGAGCTGCGGACCCCTGCGCCAGCTTTGCCCGACTTCAATTTTTAATTGTATTATGATACAACTCGCGCGTTAACCATGTTTGGGGTTCCATCTGCCCTGAAGGAACGCTGTCTATGGACAAGTGCTTGGGCTGCTGCATATTTTCGTACTTCATTAGGGTTAACGGGTGGGTTTGATGCGCGTTCGCGTGCGGTCCGGTTCGACGCACCTGCCGGCTTGGCTAAGGACCACGCTTGCCCTCGCCGCCGCTACAATCTCCTTCACATATCAAATGGATGCACGGGCGCAGAGCCGCGATGCCCAGGGCTGCGCCAGCCAGGTGCCCGATCTGGCCGACCAGCGCATTGCCGCCTGCACAAATCTCCTGAAATCCGGACGCCTGCGCGGTGAGCCCTTCGGCGTTGCGTATGAATTGCGCGGCCTCGCCTATCTCGACCGCGGCGACATTCCGCATGCCATCGCGGATTTCGATCAGGCGGTCGCGCTCGCGCCCGACTTTGCGCCGGCCTACCAGAACCGCGGCAATGCCTGGTACGCGAAGGGGAATTTCGGACGCGCCATCTCCGATTATAGCACCGCCATCCAGCTCGATCCCAACACCGCCTCTCCTTACGTCAACCGCGCCACCGTTCGCCGTGAGCTCGGCTACGCCGACGGCGCCCTCGATGACTACGGCAAGGCGCTGTCGCTCAATCCAAATCACGCATCCGCCTATAGCGGCCGCGGCCAGGTTTACCTGCATCAGCACGATTACGCCCACGCGGTCGCCGATTTCGACCGCGCCATCCGGCTCGATCCGCGCCCGCAAAACTTCATGCTGCGCGCCCAGGCGCGTCAGGAAGGCGGCGACACCGATCGCGCTCTCGCCGACTACGTCGAAGCGGCCAAACTGGATCCGAAGGACATCGGCGCCTTCACTGCGCAGGCCGCGATCTGGCGCAAGAAGGGCGACGTCGATAAGGCCATCGCCGTTTACGATCACGCGGTCATGATCGATCAAGGCCACGCCAAGACCTACGCCTTGCGCGCACAGGCTTACGCCGAAAAAGGCGATCGCAAACGCGCGATGTCGGACATCAGCCGCGCGCTCAAGTTCACCTGGAACGCGGATTTCCTGAAGCTGCGCGGCACGCTGCGGCTCGATGACGGCGATCTTGACGGCGCGATGCATGACGCCGACGCCATCATCAAGCTCGATGCGAAAAATGCCACCGCACTTGCGCTGCGCGGCGCCGTTCTCAATCGCAAGAAACAATACGCGCAGGCGATGACGGACCTTGATGCCGCCATCAAGGCCGATCCGAAAAATGCGCTGGCCTATGGCGAGCGCGGACAAATCTTCATGGCGAAATCCGATCGCAACCGGGCGCTCGACGATTTCAATCGCGCCATCGACCTGGGGGTGGTCGGCGCCGCGCCTTATGCCGAACGCGGCATGATCAACAAGGCCAACGGCGATTACGCCAAGGCGGCCGACGACCTGAGCGAGGCGATCCGCCGCGATCCTCGTCAGTCAGCGCCTTACGTTGAACGCGCAGGATTGCGCCGCATGAAGGGCGAGACAGCGCTGGCGCTCGCCGACCTCAACAGCGCCTTGAGCCGAGATCCGAACAATGCCGGCGCGTTGTTCGAGCGCGGCCAAATCAAGAAGGCTAAAGGCGACACAGCCGGCGCCATAACCGATTACGACGCCGCCATCAGGTTCGATGCCGGCAATGCGCAGGCTTATTACCAGCGTGGCCTGGCGCGCGAGCAAGGCAACGATTTCGGGCAGGCCATCGCCGATTACAAAATGGCGCTGGCGCGCGACGGCCACCTGACCGACGCCCGCAAGGCACTGGCGCGCGCAAGCGATTCCGAAAAGCGGAATAAATCGCGCCTGTCGGAGCGCGACAAACACAACGAAAAGCGCGGCAAGAAGCTTGCCGGCAACAAAGACGACCGCCCGGACAAGGCGCAGGAAAGCGCCGACAACACATCGCCGGACGCCGATACGACGGCTGTGGTAGCCTCGATACCGGCCGAGACGAATGCTCCGCAGGCAACGAGCGTCGCGCAACAGAAGGCATCAAGAAACAAAATCGAAAGAACCGCGCCGCAAGCCCGTCC
>JBARCH010000112.1:0-9808 GCA_049793875.1 Pseudolabrys sp.
GTCCCATCTGTCCTTCTGTGTAACGCCGACAATTCGCAAAAAGCCGGTGCCGCCGAAGCGCACCCATTGAATCATCGATAGCGTCTCGCCGTGCGGGCTTTTCGCCTGCGCGCGAATTTCAATGGCTGGGACGCTGCGCAGGCGTATCGTCTCCATCGATGTGATTGCGAGATTGGCGAGCGGCGCGTTCAGCAGCAATTGCCGGGCGAATTCGCCGCGCGCGCTTGCGTCGGCCGGCGCGCCATTGCCGACCGCGATAATCATGTAGGGGTTTCGTCCGACGTCTTCTGTCGGTCCGTCGATCAGGATGGCGGCGCCTGTCGGCAACACGCGCATGACGCGGAAGCCGGCGAGCGCGTCGAGCTTGAACGGCATCGTGCGTAACTGTTCGGCGATCGGCGGCGGCCGGAAGCTGACGGTCGCAAGCGCGGCGCGAACGACGGCGCCGCTATAGACGCCCAGCGCCGCCTCCGGCACGTCGACGTCGATCAGTGTTGTCAGGTTCGGCACGGCGGGCGACATTGACTGCGCGATCATGACCCAGCGGTGGTGGGTAGAGCCGTCCTTTTGCTGCCTGAAGGTGATGAGAAATCCGAGCCCATCGTTGAAGGGGAAGCTTTCGCGCTTCTCGATCGTGACGCCGGAATCTTTTTTTGCGTCTGCGAAGACGCCTTTTTCCAGGCCCGCATAGGCGCCGGCCGGCAGGTCGAGGATCTTGATGGTGGCCTTGCGGTTGGCGTCTTCGAAGCCGGTGAATGTGGGACTCACCGTCATGCCGGGCGGCGGCGTAAGCCCGACGCGCAGTCCGGTCGGATAGACCGGGTCGGCGCACGCGGGCAGCGCGCCGGCGGATGCGACGGTTAATGCGGCGAGCAGGAAAAGCATCGACCGGCGGAGCATGCGATTTTACATCTTTCCGGAATGCGACTTTGCGCCCCTCTGCCTACGCGGGCGCAGCAATGTCAACGGCACCTAATCTTTGTGTTAACGGGTGGACCGCAAAGGCGAATAACTGACGGTCTGTCTTGCGGGGCGGGGTGGCCCACCTATATGACTGACAAGCCGTGGAAATGCGGCGATATTGAGTATCCAGGGGGCTGGATCGGGAGCGCTGCGGATGGTCCGCGGACAGCTCTTTCGGGCGCCAATGGGCCCGGCCGGCCTGCCGCAAATTGAGGGGAATAACTATGGGCAAGGTCATCGGTATAGACCTCGGCACCACCAATTCTTGCGTTGCCGTCATGGAAGGCGCGACGCCGAAGGTCATCGAGAACGCGGAAGGCATGCGCACGACGCCGTCGATTGTCGCTTTCAGCGACGATGGCGAGCGGCTCGTCGGCCAGCCGGCCAAGCGTCAGGCGGTCACCAATCCGGAAAAAACCATCTTCGCGGTCAAGCGGCTGGTCGGACGCCGCTACGACGACCCGATGGTGGAAAAGGACAAGAAGCTCGTTCCGTATAAAATTGCCAAGGCGTCGAACGGCGACGCATGGGTCGAGGCGGACGGCAAGACTTATTCGCCGTCGCAGATCTCCGCTTTCATTCTGCAAAAGATGAAAGAGACGGCGGAAGCCTATCTCGGCCAGAAGGTCGAACAGGCGGTCATCACCGTTCCCGCTTATTTCAACGACGCGCAGCGGCAGGCGACCAAAGACGCCGGCAAGATCGCCGGCCTCGAAGTCATGCGCATCATCAACGAGCCGACCGCGGCCGCGCTCGCTTACGGCCTCGACAAGCAGAAGACCGGCACCATCGCGGTCTATGACCTCGGCGGCGGCACGTTCGATATTTCGATTCTCGAAATTGGCGACGGCGTGTTCGAAGTGAAGTCGACGAACGGCGACACGTTCCTCGGCGGCGAAGACTTCGACATGCGTCTGGTGAATTATCTCGCCGACGAATTCCAGAAAGAGCAAGGCATCGACCTGCGCAAGGACAAGCTCGCGCTGCAGCGGCTCAAGGAGTCCGCCGAAAAGGCGAAGATCGAGCTGTCGTCCACGACGCAGACCGAAATCAACCTGCCGTTCATCACGGCAGATGCATCCGGTCCGAAGCATCTCACCATGAAGCTCACCCGCGCCAAATTCGAGGCGCTGGTCGACGATCTCATCCAGAAAACGGTCGAGCCGTGCCGCAAGGCGATCAAGGACGCGGGCATTTCCGCGGGCGAGATCAACGAGGTCGTTCTGGTCGGCGGCATGACGCGCATGCCGAAGGTGCAGGAGATCGTGAAGCAGTTCTTCGGCAAGGAGCCGCACAAGGGCGTGAACCCCGATGAGGTGGTCGCGATCGGTGCGGCGGTTCAGGCCGGCGTGCTGCAAGGCGACGTCAAGGACGTGCTGTTGCTTGACGTGACGCCGTTGTCGCTCGGCATCGAAACGCTGGGCGGCGTGTTCACGCGCATCATCGACCGCAACACCACGATCCCGACCAAGAAGAGTCAGGTCTTCTCGACCGCCGAGGACAGCCAAAGCGCGGTGACGATCCGCGTGTTCCAGGGCGAGCGCGAGATGGCGGCCGACAACAAGATTCTCGGCCAGTTCGATCTGCTCGGGATTCCGCCGGCGCCGCGTGGCGTGCCGCAGATCGAGGTCACCTTCGACATCGATGCCAACGGCATCGTCAACGTGAACGCGAAGGACAAGGCGACCAATAAAGAGCAGCAAATTCGCATCCAGGCATCGGGCGGTCTGTCCGAGGCCGACATTCAGAAGATGGTCAAGGACGCGGAGGCGCACGCCGAGGAAGACAAGACGCGCAAGGCGGCTGTCGAGGCCAAGAACCACGGCGAGTCGCTGGTGCATGCGACCGAGAAGGCGCTTGCCGAGCACGGCTCCAAGGTCGGCGATGCCGAGCGCAGCGCGATCGAGAACGCCTTGGCGGACTTGAAAGAGGCGCTCAAGGGCGATGACGCGACCGCGATTTCGGCCAAGACCAATACGCTGGCGCAGGCTTCGATGAAGCTCGGCGAAGCGATGTACAAGCAGCAGCAGGCTGAAGGTCAGCCTGCCGATACGAGCGAAAGCGCGACCGGAGCCGACGGCAAGAAAGAAGACGTCGTCGACGCCGAGTTCACCGAAGTCGACGACGACAAGAACGACAAGAAGTCGGCCTAATCAGGAGTTGAGATCAAAACCTCGTCCTTCGAGACGCGCTCCGCGCACCTCAGGACGAGGTTTTTGACTATTCGGCGGGGATGAACGCGTGTCCAAACGCGACTACTACGAAGTGCTCGGCGTTGTGCGGACCTGCAGCGAGTCCGAACTCAAGACTGCATACCGCAAGCTCGCGATGCAGCATCACCCCGATCGCAATCCGGGTGACAGCGAATGCGAGCATCGCTTCAAGGAATTAAACGAGGCCTATGACGTCCTGAAAGACGGCGACAAGCGCGCCGCCTACGACCGTTTCGGTCACGCCGCTTTCGAGCAGGGCATGGGCGGCGGCCACGGATTCGGCGCCGATTTCGGCTCGACCTTCTCGGACATTTTCGAAGGCATCTTCGGAATGGGCGGCGGCCGTCAGCGCAGCGGCGGTCGCGAGCGCGGCACCGATCTGCGCTACAATATGGAAATCAGTCTCGAAGACGCTTTCGAGGGCAAGACCGCGCAGGTCCGAATTCCGACACCGGTGAGTTGCGAGGTTTGCTCCGGCACCGGCGCGAAAGCCGGCACCGGGCTGAAGACGTGCACGACTTGCGGCGGTGCCGGCAAGATCCGTCACGCGCAGGGTTTCTTCACGCTCGAGCGCACATGTCCGGCCTGCCAGGGCCGCGGCCAGGTGATCGACCATCCGTGTCCATCCTGCTCGGGCTCCGGCCGCGTCGCGCGCGAGCGCACCCTGTCGGTCAATATTCCGGCTGGCGTCGAGGACGGTACGCGCATTCGCCTGTCCGGCGAGGGTGAAGCGGGGCTGCGCGGCGGGCCGCCCGGCGATTTGTATATTTTCCTCTCGCTCGCCCCGCATGAATTCTTCCAGCGCGACGGCGCCGACCTGCATTGCCGGGTGCCGATCTCGATGGTGGCGGCGGCCCTGGGCGGCGAGTTCGAGGTACCCACCGTGGATGGCAGCAAATCGCGCGTGAAAATCCCTGGAGGAACTCAATCCGGCCGGCGATTCCGGCTTTCCGGCAAGGGAATGCCGGTTCTTCGCTCGAAACAAGTGGGCGACATGTACGTTCAAGTCATGGTGGAGACCCCGCAGAACCTGACCAAGCGCCAACGCGAGCTACTGGCCGAATTCGACAAGATTTCTTCGCAGGATACGCAGCCGGAATCCGAGGGATTCTTCAGCCGAGTCAAGGAGTTTTTGGATGGGTTCGGAAATCGCAGCAGCCATTCCGGATGATATCTTGACCCTCTCCTCGCGCCACTATACCGGTGATTGCTGCGGCGACACACGCCGCTTACAGGCGTAGCCGCGCAAGCCAATGCCCCCGCAAATTGTCGCCCGCGTCGCAAAGAAGGGCCTGCGTCTCGATGACGAGATGCGGTTCATCCGTTCGTGGATCGAGAAGCCGCTTTCAACCGGCGCCGTAATGCCGTCGAGCCGCGCGCTTGCGCGCAAGATGGCCGCTTACGTCGATCGGGATGCGTGCGGGCCTGTGATCGAACTCGGCCCCGGCACCGGTCCGGTGACGGAAGCGCTGGTCGAGCATGGCATCGATCCGGCGCGCCTGATCCTGGTCGAATTCAATCCGGTGTTCTGCCGCCTGCTGCGTTCGCGTTATCCGGCGGCGACGGTCGTGCAGGGCGACGCCTACAAATTGCGCCGGCTGCTCGAGACATATTTGCGCGAGCCCGCCGCGGCCGTGGTCTCGGGCCTGCCGCTGGTGACCAAGCCTTTGCGCACGCGGCTGCGGTTGATCGCCGACGCGATGAGCCTGCTGACGCCGGGCGCGCCGTTCGTCCAGTTCACCTATGCGATGGTCGCGCCGATTCCGAAGGGGCTGTCGAGCATCAGCGCCGAAGCATCCGAGCTGATCTGGCGCAACATTCCGCCTGCGCGGGTGTGGGTCTACCGCGGCCGCTGAGACGCAACTTCCATCCTCACAGTTGTCATGGCCGGGCTCGTCCCGGCCATCTCGCTTAGGATGGTATGGCTTTGCCTTGCTTGCCGGGATTGCCGGGCCAAGCCCGGCAATGACAGCGGGTGGTCATGAGCATGACGGCTGAAAGATCGCATGTTATGCAAAGCGGATCTGAGCGGAGCCGCCGATGCCTGGCCCAAAAATTCTCGTCATTCCCGGCTCGCTGCGCACCGGCTCGTTCAACGTCAAGCTTGCGGCGCTGGCGGTGAAAGAGCTCACGCTCAACGACGCCGACGTCACGCGCCTTTCGCTCGCCGATTATCCGATGCCGATGTACGACGGCGATCAAGAGGCGAATGCCGGGCCGCCGGCGAACGCCGTCAAGCTCAAGCATATGATCGCCGCGCATCACGGCGTGTTCATCGCGACGCCGGAATACAACGCGTCCGTCGCGCCGCTTCTTAAAAATGCCATCGACTGGGTCTCGCGCGTGCGCGAGCGCAACGAGCCGCCTTATGCCGCCTTCAAGGGCCGCGTGTTCGCGCTCGGCTCGGCCTCGCCGCAAGCGGCCGGCGGCTTGCGCTCGCTGATGGCATTGCGGCAGATCCTCGAACTCGGTTGCGGCGCGCTGGTGATGCCGGAGCAGGTTGCGATCCAGCACGCCGAGCGCGCTTTCGACGAGCAGGACAATATTGCCGATGTCGCCAGCGCCAACGCGCTGCGCGCGCAGCTTGCGCGTCTGGTCGAACTGGCGCGGTTGATGATGTGAGGAAGCGGAATGAACGCCCGCGATAGGTTGATCGTCGCTCTCGACGTCTCGTCGGTCGATGCCGCCGCTGCGATGGTCGCGCGGCTCGGCGAAGCCGTGACCTTCTACAAGATCGGCTATCAACTCGGTTACGCCGGCGGTTTGCCGTTTGCCGCCAGGCTGATCGACGCCGGCAAGCAAGTGTTCCTCGATCTCAAATTGCACGACATCGGCAACACCGTGCAAAAAGGCACCGAAAGCGTCGCCAGGATGGGCGCTGCATTTCTGACGGTGCACGGCTATCCGCAAACCATGAAGGCGGCGGTCGAGGGCAAACGCGGTTCGCCGCTGAGGATTCTCGCCGTTACCGTGCTCACGTCTTACGACGACGCGGATTTGAACGGCGCCGGCTATCGCATGAAAGTCGGTGAGTTGGCCGCCGAGCGCGCGGCACAGGCGCGTGACATCGGCGTCGACGGGCTGGTGTGCTCGCCTGAAGAAGCGAGTAACTTGCGCAGGATCGCCGGCGACAAAATGGTGCTGGTGACGCCAGGCATCCGGCCTGCCGGAAGTGCTGCCGGCGATCAGAAGCGCATCATGACGCCGGCCAAGGCAATCGCGGCGGGTGCGGATTATCTGGTGGTCGGGCGGCCGGTGGTTGAAGCGGCCGATCCGAAATTGGCCGCCGAGCAGATCGTCGCGGACATCACGAATGCCCAATAACAGCGAGAATGAATCATGGCTAAAGGCTACTGGATCGCACAGGTCGACGTCCGCAAACCGGAGGGCTATGCGGAATACACGAAGGGCTTGCCGGACGTGCTGCGCAAGTTCGGCGGCCGCTATGTGACGCGCGGCGGCCAGACCGAAGTCGTCGAAGGCAAAAGCCGCGGCCGGATCGTGGTGCTGGAATTTCCGACCTACGAGGCCGCGCTCAACTGCTACCGCTCGCCGGAATACGCCAGGCTGATCGCGATGCGGCAGGCGTCGGCCGAGGCCGACCTGATCGTGGTCGAGGGCTACGACGGCGCGCAGCCCTAAGTCATTTCGGGGTCGTCCGCCTTTGGCGGGCCCCTGAATGGCCGGAAGGGGTGACAGGCAACGGGTCGCCCCGCTATACCGCCCCGATGTTCTGGAGATCGATCCATGGCTGACATGCGGCTCGCGGTTGCCGGCGCAGGCGGACGGATGGGCCGCACGCTGGTCAAGGCAATCGCCGACAGCAAGGGCATGACGCTCGCCGGTGCGCTGGAAGACGCGCGCTCGCCCTTGATCGGCTGGGATTCCGGCACGCTCGCGGGCATAAGCGAAAACAACATCAAGCTCGCCAGCGAGCCCGCTTCCCTCATGGACAGGATCGACGGCGTCATCGATTTCACGGCGCCGGCTGCGACCGTTGCGTTGGCCGAACTGTGCGCCAAGCACGGCAAGACCCACATCATCGGCACCACCGGCTTGAGCGCTGACGACGAGGCCCGCATCAAGGACGCCGCCAGGAAGGCGGTGATCGTGAAGTCCGGCAATATGAGTCTGGGCGTCAATCTGCTGGCGGCGCTGGTCCGGCGCGTCGCCAAGACGCTCGACGCCTCGTTCGACATCGAGATCGTCGAAATGCACCACAACCAGAAGGTCGACGCGCCGTCCGGCACGGCGCTGCTGCTCGGCCGCGCGGCGGCGGAAGGCCGCGGCATCGAACTCGACAAGCGCGCGGTAAGGAGTCGCGACGGCCATACCGGCGCGCGGAAAACCGGCGATATCGGTTTTTCCACGCTGCGCGGGGGCACCGTGGTCGGCGAACACAGCGTGATTTTCGCCGGCGCGGCCGAGCGACTCGAACTCACGCACAAGGCCGAGGATCGCGTGATCTTCGCGCGCGGCGCGCTGCACGCGGCGCTCTGGGCGCGCACGCAGAAGCCGGGACTTTATTCGATGACGGATGTGCTGGATCTCGGAAATTTCTAGCGGCATCCGAAAAAAGGGGTTCGCATTGTGACGCCTAAAAAAGCCGCGCCGAAGCTGCCAAAAATCCCCGTCATTCCGCTCGCTCTCGCGCTTTTCCTGCTCGCGATCTACGTTTTCTTCGTTCTGGTGCCGGCGTTTTCGAAAGCGGACGGCGCTCCCGCCGATATTGCTTCGCTCATCGGCCAGCCGGTACTCATTGTCGGCGGCTTGATTGCGTTGATATGGGGACGATCCTGGTTCGATAAGAATAACGCGGAGAAGAAGTGATGACTGAGGCGGATCGCTTGCTGGTGCTCGTGCGCCACGGTCAGAGCGAGTGGAATCTGAAAAACCTGTTCACCGGCTGGCGCGATGTCGGCCTGACCGAGCAGGGCATCAAGGAGGCGCGCGAAGCCGGCCGCAAATTGAAGGCGCAGGGCATCGCGTTCGACATCGCCTTCACCTCGGCGCTCAAGCGCGCGCAGCACACGCTCGATCTGATCCTCGCCGAAATGGGCGAGACCAAGCTGCCGGTCATCAAGAATCTGGCGCTGAACGAGCGCGATTACGGCGATCTTTCCGGCCTGAACAAAGACGACGCGCGCAAGAAATGGGGCGACGAACAGGTGCATATCTGGCGCCGCTCCTATGACGTCGCGCCGCCCGGCGGCGAGAGCCTTCGCGACACCGCGGCGCGCGTGCTGCCTTATTACGTGCAGGAGATTCTGCCGCGCGTTCTGCGTGGCGAACGCGTGTTGGTGACGGCGCACGGCAATTCGCTGCGTGCGCTCATCATGGTGCTCGATCGCTTGACGCCCGAGCAGATTCTCAAACGCGAGATCGGCACCGGCGTGCCGCTGATCTACCGGCTCAAGGCCGATGCAACCGTCGCGGAGCTGCGTGAGCTGGCGGCGTGACGTCCGCGCCTGACGCACTGGCGAAATTGTGGACCGGCCTCGGTCACGAGAGCGCCGCACTCGCCAATGTGGACTTGACCGGCGCGGAGCCGGTGCTGCCGTCGTCGTTTGCGGTCGGCACGGCCATGCAGGCGAGCGTTGCCGCTTCCGCATTGGCCGCTGCGGAAATCTGGCGCGCGCGCTCGGGACAATCGCAACGCGTGGGCGTCGACATGCGCGCGGCGGCGATCGCCAGCCGCAGCGAGCGCTATTTCACCGTCAACGGCGCGCAGACACCCGAGCTGTGGGACAAGATCGCCGGCACCTATCAATGCGGCGATGGGCGCTGGGTCCGCCTGCACACGAATTTTCCGCACCATCGCGACGGCGTCCTGAAAATCCTGCAATGCGCATACGACAAGGCGGCGGTGGCGCAGGCGCTGAAAGCCTGGAAGGCTTTCGACTTCGAGGAAACCTGCGCGCAAGCGAAGCTCGTCGTCACCGCCATGCGCACCTTCGCGGAATGGGACGCGCATCCGCAGGGACAAGCCGTCGGAAAGCTGCCGGTGCTTTCGGTCGAGCGCATTGGTGATGCGCCCGCGGCGCCGTGGCCGAAAGGGAATCGCCCGCTCGCCGGCATCAGGGTGCTCGACCTCACGCGCATCATTGCGGGACCTGTTTGCGGGCTGACGCTCGCGGCGCACGGCGCCGACGTATTGCTGGTGACGTCGCCCCATCTTCCGTCGATCGAACCGCTGGTGATCGACACCGGGCGCGGCAAGCTCTCGACGCACATCGACCTTCGCGACGATCTCGGCCGCAGGCAATTTGAAGCGCTGTTGCGGGATGCGGATGTCGTCGTGCAAGGCTACCGGCCGAACGGACTTGCCGAGCTTGGCTTCGGTGCGCAAGACGTTGCGCAGATCCGGCCCGGCATCGTTTACGTCTCGCTCTGCGCCTACAGTCACGCAGGCCCGTGGGCCAACCGGCGCGGGTTCGATTCGCTGGTGCAGACTGCGAGCGGCTTCAACGCCGCCGAGGCGCAAGCCGCCGGCATCGATGGCCCCAAGCCGCTGCCCGCGCAAATCCTCGACCACGCCAGCGGCTATCTGCTTGCCTGCGGCGCAATGAGCGCGTTGCTGCGGCGCGCGACGGAGGGCGGAAGCTGGCACGTGCGCGTGTCGCTGGCGCAAA
>JBARCH010000113.1:0-10685 GCA_049793875.1 Pseudolabrys sp.
GCTCGGTGATGTGCGTGCCGGGCAAGTTCACCTGGCCGCCGGACGGGTCCATGACCATGTATTGGGCGGGCCATATCTTGCCGGAGCCGGCTTCCACATCCTTGATCTTGATCAGGTAGGCGTTGGCTTCGAGCTGCACGTTGTCGAGAATGCGCACGGCCGGCATCACGAAGCCCATCTCGCCTGCGAGCGAACGGCGCAGCGCCTTGATCTGCTCGGTCAGCCGATCGGTACCGTCGGGCGAATTGACCAGCGGCAACAGCGCGTAGCCGAGTTCGATCTTGAGATCGTCGATCTTGAGCGCGCTCGTGATCGGCTCTTCCTTGGCCTCGGCCTTGGCTTCGGTTTCGGCTTTCCTGGCGTCGGCAGCGGCGGCGGCCATCGTGCGCTTGTCGATAATGTAGGCGAGCGTGCCCGCGCCGACGCCGAGCGCAAGGAACGGGATCATCGGAATGCCGGGCAGCAGCGACATCACAACCATCACGGCGCCCGACATGCCGAGCGCCTTCGGATAGCCGGAAAGCTGCTTGAGCAGCGCCTTGTCGGCGGCGCCGGAGACGCCCGCCTTCGCGACGAGCAGGCCCGCGGCGGTCGAGACGATCAGCGCCGGTACTTGCGTCACCAGTCCGTCACCGACGGTGAGGATGGTGTAGGAGTGCGCGGCGTCGGCGAAGCTCAGGCCTTGCTGCGCGATACCGATGATCATGCCGCCGATGACGTTGATGAAAACGACCAGCAGGCCGGCGATCGCGTCGCCACGCACGAATTTGGAGGCGCCATCCATGGCGCCGAAGAATCCGCCTTCGTCCTCGAGCTTTTGGCGGCGCTTGCGTGCTTCCTTTTCGTCGATCAGGCCGGCCGAAAGATCGGCGTCGATCGCCATCTGCTTGCCGGGCATGGCGTCGAGGTGAAAGCGCGCGGCGACTTCGGCGATACGGCCGGAGCCTTTGGTGATGACGACGAAGTTCACGATCACCAGGATCGTGAACACGATGATGCCGATCACGAAATTGCCGCTCATCACGAAGTTGCCGAACGCCTCGATGACGTGACCGGCGGCGTCGGTGCCTTCATGCCCGTGCGCAAGGATGAGGCGCGTGGAAGCGAGGTTGAGCGAGAGCCGCAACATGGTTGCGATCAACAGGACGGTCGGAAACGACGAGAATTCCAGCGGCGTCTGGATGAACAGGGACGTCATCAGGATCAGGACGGAGATGATGATCGAAATGGCGAGCGCCATGTCCAGCAGCAGCGGCGGCAGCGGCAGGATCAACACCACCAGGATGGTGAGCACGCCGATGGCGAGCGCAAGATCGCCACGTTTTGCCAACGTGCCGATCTCGCCGAGGCTCGGAAACTTGAAGCCGCTCGTCGATTGACCTGCGGAAATGTCGCTCATGCGCACCAACCGCCCCCACGTCCCCGGAGGCTCGGACACTTTTTCACGCATTCAGAGGAACGGCCCGGCGACAGCGGGCGCAACACGGCCTTCCGCTCCTGCGGGTGGCCCGACCCCGGCAATATTTGCCCATCGTATGGTTAGCGGTCGGTTAACGGCCGCCGCACGAAAAAGTCCTCCCCCAGGCGGGAGAGGACTCCGGGGACGCCCGGACCGGGGCGGCATTGCCGCTTTGGGGGAGATCAGCCCGGCAACATCACGGTGTCGATGACGTGGATGACGCCGTTCGACTGCATCACGTTGGCAATGGTGAGCTGGGCGGTGTCGCCTTTGGCGTCCATGATCCAGAGCTTGCCGTCCTTCTCCTCAAAGGTCAGCGCCGAACTTTCGTGCGCGGCGAGTGCGCCAAGGCAGCCCTGCAGCCGCTTATTCCGCTCCGCAAGTTCCAGCGCCACATCGGCCGGTATACCGGAATCAGGGATCTCGATGGCGACGTCGATCGTCTCCATGCGGCGGTTGCGGTCGCCCGCGCGCAGCCGGTCGATCGCGATCAGCTAGGTCATCGGGCTCGCCCGGCCGGCATCGAAGTCGCCGGCCTTGCGCCAGACCGTCAGATAGACCTCCTGCAACACGTCTTCGGCCTCGCTCTGCTCCCGCAAGATACGCAGGCAGACGCCAAAAAGCTTCGCCGAGGCGAGACGATAGATGGTTTGCAGCGCCGTGCGATCGCCAGTTGCCACGCGCCCGAGCGCGGCAACGAGCAGATTGCGGTTGGCGTCGAGATCCATCCAGTCAGTTTAGGAGGCCGTTACTGGCGTTTCCACCCTTCGGCGCCCATCTGCCGCGCGCCGGCGTAGGCCCAGACGCCGGACCAGTCGTCGCCATCCGCGCCGTAGAGCGCGAGTCCGGTGTTGTTGCCGGAGCGGTACGACACAGCGATGAAGTCCTTGGTGCCGATGCCGGTGCCGACATAACGCGTGCCGCCGATGGCCCACGTCACGCGGTAGGTGTCGCCCGTCCGCTCGACGGTGACGGTGCCGGTGTAGTTGCCGCTTCCGCCGGGATTGCTGCCTTCGACCTCATAAGTTCCGACCGGATCGGCGAGTGCGATTGTCGTACCGAACACAATTGCAGCCGCGGTCAGGACAGGAAGACAGCGATTAAAGAGATTCATGACGTACCCCCAATGTTGAACCGCGAAAGCTTAGGCATTTGGCGGAGCGACGACAATTCAGGGCGACGTTCGGTGGCGGCTTTGGGCGTAACAACCTTGATTGGTCGCATAAACAACCCATATCCGGCGTGAAATCAGGAGTGAAAATGGACATTAAAGCGATATGGAGTCGTTATGACGACCGAAGAATACCTGCTCGAAACGGCCGACCGGTGCATCCGGCTGGCGCGCGTGGGCCGCGAGATGGCGGCTGATCTGGAGGCCATGAGCAACGAGCTTATGGCCAAGGCGGTCGAGATCGATACGACTCGTGCGAAGGACACCAGGCAACGCGGCGGCTCTGCGAAGTAACAGGCGCCGGCCCATTGTCGTGTGGAAGCAAAAAGCCCGGCATTTGCGCCGGGCTTTTTGCATGTTCGGCCGGGAATTTCTACGCCGTGCTGACGACCACAACTTGCGTGCTGCATCGTTTTGCCCCGGCGCATCGACGCGCACCAGATGCATTTCCCCGCGTGCCGTGCAGCGCAGGCACATGACGCGCCGATAGCGCGGCTCGCCGCGCTGCCGGTTCCGCGCGCCGGGTTAGGCGAGTTTGGCGAGTTGACTGTGGTCGGGCAGGGGATCGACGTGTGTCACCGCGGACAGAACAAGTTCGCCGTAAAGGTGGGGAAACAGCGCGCCGCCGCGCGACGGCTCCCATTTCAACGCGTCGCCCAACTGCGAAGCATCGACCTGCACCAGCAGCAGGTCGCTTTGGCCGGCGAAGTGCTTGCTTGCCGTCTCCGCGACCTGGGCCGCGGTGGAAAAGTGAATGAAGCCGTCGCGCTTATCGTCCGCGCTGCCGCGGAACACACCGTTGCGCTTGGCCTCACGCCAGAGCGATGCCGGACAGATTTTGTAGAGGGTGGTCATTTCGCGATGCTACGTCGGCGGCCATCATCCGCGGAAGCGGACGATCCAGTAATCACGGCAGTGCATGCGTGGACTGGATACCCCGCTTTCGCGGGGCATGGCTTCAGAGTCAGGCCGCGCCCCTGAGTTCGCCGCCATTGGGCGGCGGGATCGGCGCGCCGTCGGCGGCATATTCGTTGAGCTTGTTGCGCAGCGTGCGGATCGAGATGCCGAGAATGTTGGCGGCGTGCGTCCGGTTGCCGAGGCAATGCTTGAGCGTTTCCAGGATCAGGTCGCGCTCGACTTCGGCGACGGTACGCCCGACCAGATTGCGCGTGACCTGCTCGGCCGCCATCGCAGCCTGCGCCGCGACGCCGCGCGCGCTGTCGATGCGTGTGCCATCCGGCGTCAGGATGCCGTCGACGCCGATCTCCGGCCCGGTCGACAGCAGCACCGCGCGGTGGATGGTGTTTTCCAGTTCGCGCACGTTTCCCGGCCAGCGATTGACGTTGAGCGCGCGGCGTGCGTCCGCCGATAACTGGCGCACCGGCACGCCGTTGGCCTCGGCGTATTTCTTGATGAAATACTGCGAGAGTTCGGCGATGTCGGCAGGGCGTTCGCGCAGCGGCGGAATCTTGAGGTTTACTACGTTGAGGCGGAACAGGAGATCTTCGCGGAATTTCCCTTCGCGCACCGCCTCGGTGAGGTTGCGGTTGGAGGTGGCGATGATGCGGATATTGACCGGGACCGGGCGCGTGCCGCCAACACGGTCGATCACGCGCTCCTGAATTGCGCGCAGCAGCTTGGCCTGCAGCCGCACGTCCATTTCCGAAACTTCGTCGAGCAGCAGCGTGCCGCCGTTCGCTTCCTCGAATTTGCCGATACGGCGGCCGAGCGCGCCCGTGAAGGAGCCCTTTTCGTGACCGAACAATTCGGATTCGAGCAGGTTTTCCGGGATGGCCGCGCAGTTGATGGTGATGAACGGTTTGCGCGCGCGCAACGAGCGGCTGTGCACGTAGCGCGCCAGCACTTCCTTGCCGGTGCCGCTTTCGCCGGTGATCAGCACGGAGGCTTCCGACCCTGCGATCTGCTGCGCCAGCTTGATGACCTGCGCCATCGCCTCGTCGCGCCAGATCAGGTCGCGCGTGTCGTCGGTGACGGCGGCGAGCACCGCCGCGATCAATTCCGGATCGGGCGGCAGCGGGATGTATTCCTTGGCGCCGGCGTGAATGGCGGCAACGGCCGCGCGTGCGTCATTGGTGACGCCGCAGGCAACGATCGGCACATGAATGCGTTCGGCGTCGAGGCGCACCACCAGGTCGCGAATGTCGACGGCGACGTCCACCATCAGAAGGTCGGCGCCGCGGCCCGAGCGAAGCACCGCGAGGGCCTGCTCGACATTTTCGGCGTGCGTGACATTGGCGCCTTTATCCATCGCGAATTTGGTCGCGGTGGTCAGCTGGCCTTCCAGCGTTCCGATGATAAGCAGGCGCATGACCTAAGCTCCGATCAGTTTCTGTCAGTCGTAATGATTTCCGTCATCGTGACGCCGAGCTTGTCCTCGACCAGCACGACTTCGCCGCGCGCCACCAGACGGTTGTTGACGTAGATGTCGATGGCCTCGCCGACCTTGCGGTCGAGTTCGAGAACGGCGCCGGGCCCAAGCTTGAGCAATTCGCCGACCTCCATGCGCGCGCGGCCGAGTACCGCCGATACCTGGACCGGCACGTCGAACAACGCTTCGAGGTCGGCCGCGCCGCGGGTCACGCGGCCGGATTCCGGTTCGGGCGGTGCGAGCGTGCCGGCATCGTCGACCGCCGGCATATCGCCGCTGCGTTCCAAATCGGGGAGCGGCACTTGGCTTTCGTTGTCACTCATCGGTTCGGTCTCCAGGAATTCTCAAGCTATTGAACGGCGACGTTGCGCGCGGACACGTAGCGGCCGACGACGTCGTCGATGAAGGTCTTGGTTGTGGCCTCTTCGCGGTTGACGCCGCCGTCAGCCCATTCGATGCGGCAATCGCCGGCGCCGATATTGTCCTCCGCGATGACGACCATGCGGCCCTCGCAGCCGTGGGCGCGCGCGATGTCTTCCAGTTTGCCTTTGGCGTCGGCGTAAATTGCTTCGCCGATGCGCACGGTAACGTGCGGGGTGTCGACCAGGTGGCGGAAACATTCCGTGGCAAGCGCGCCGATTTCCGCAAAAGGCTCGCGCGCGATCAGTTCTGGCGCGAGCTTGCTCGCGACCGCGACCGCGACATCGACGGCCTCGGTCTCAAGCCGCGCTTCGACATTGCCGAGATCGCGGTGCAGATGGTCGAGCCGCTCGGCGATGAGCGCCAGCGCGGCGGCGATGCGTTGATCGGCTTCGGCGTGCGCCTTCGCTTCCGCGGCCGCGAAGCCGTTGCGATAGGCGACAGACTCCGCATCGGCGCGACGGCGTTCGTGCTCGACGACCGTGATCGTCGGCTTCTCGCCGGCGGCGAAGTCGTCTTCAAACAGGAATTTGGCGGTCGCAGGCATTAAATTCCCAGTCCTCTAGTAGATCAGTTCTTCGTCGCCGCGGCTCTTCGAGATCAAGATTTCGCCCTTGGCGGCGAGGTCTTTCGCGAGATTCACAAGCAGCGCCTGCGCTTCGTCGACGTCGCGCAAGCGCACCGGACCCATCGCCTGCATGTCGTCGACCAGCATCTTGGCGGCGCGCGTGGACATGTTGCTGAAGAAGTACTGGCGCACCGGTTCGGCGGCGCCCTTGAGCGCGATGGCGAGCTTGTCCTTGTCGATGTTGCGCATCAGCGTCTGCGCGGAGCCGGTGTCGAGCTTGATCAGGTCGTCGAACGTGAACATCAGCGCCTTGATGCGTTCGGCGGCGTCGCGGTTTTCCTGCTCGAGCGCGGAAAGAAAGCGGGTTTCGGTCTGGCGGTCGAAGTTGTTGAAAATTTCCGCCATCACCTCGTGCGCGTCGCGCCGGCGGGTTTGCGACAGATTCGACATGAATTCGGTGCGCAGCGTCTGCTCGACGCGCTCGATCACTTCCTTCTGTACCGATTCCATTTTCAGCATGCGATTGATGCAATCGAGCGAAAGGTCTTCCGGCAGAATCGACAGCACGCGCGCCGCGTGCTCGGCGCCCAGCTTGGAAAGAACGACCGCGACGGTTTGCGGGTATTCGTTCTTGAGGTAATTCGCGAGCACCTCTTCCTGCACGTTGGCGAGTTTTTCCCACATGTTGCGGCCGGCCGGGCCGCGGATTTCTTCCATGATGCCGCCGACGCGTTCGGGCGGCAGATATTGCTGCAGCAGGCGCTCGGTCGCATCGTAATTGCCGAGCAGCGCGCCCGAGGCCGACATGCGCGAGACGAATTCGAGCAGCAATTGCTCGACGGAATCGGCTTCGATCGTGCCGAGCGTGGACATGACGATCGAGATTTCGCGCAACTCGTCGTCGTCGAGCATGCTGAAGATCTTGCCGCCGTGACGTTCGCCAAGGGCCAGCATCAGCACGGCGGCTCGTTCCGGTCCGGTCAATTTGCGGCGGCCTTCGTTGACCTGCTGCTGACGACTCGCGAGATCGGCCACCAGGCCGCCAATGTCGGTGCGGCCGCCTTTTTCTTTCTGCATCTCTTTTTTCTGGATGTCGTAGGCAGAAGGCATGGCTATGCCGCGTCCTCATGCAACCAGGTGCGGATGATTGACACCGCTTCGTGCGGATTCCTTTCGGCAAGCTCGCCGACTTTCTGAACCGACTGCGCGTGAACCTGCCCCTGCACCTGCGCGACGTCGATCATCGCGGAAGTGCGGTTGGAGATGGCGACGGATTCGTTGCTGCCGATGATCGAGACGTTGGGGCCGCCACTGCTGCTTATGCTGCCACCGCTGACGGTAGCGCCATTGCCGGACGCGGCCGCCGGACCGCTGGTGGCGGGAGCACCGCCGGCGAGGACAAGCGTGCCGGGCGTCCCGGCTGCACCCGCGCCGCCGGCTTCAACGTCCTCCGGCGTCACGATGCGGCGAACCAGAGGCCGCACCACAAGCAGGAGCACGATCAGCGCGAGGATCGCCATCACGCCCATTTCGGCGCCGCGCATGACGTCGTCTTTAGTGAATTGCAGGTAGCTCATCCAGCCGGTCGGCTCGTCGATGGCAATCGGAGTCGGGTCGGCGAAGCGCAGGTTGACGACCTCAACCTGGTCGCCGCGCTTCTGGTCGAAGCCGATGGCGGTGCGCACCAGCGCGGCGATGCGGTCGACCTCTTCTTTCGAGCGCGGCTGGTAGGTGACGGCACCCTTGGCGTCCTTGCCATAGGTGCCGTCCACCAGAACGGCGGCGGAGATGCGATTGACCCGGCCCGCTTCGATGACCTCGGTCTTGGTGACGTGGGAAATCTCGTAATTGACGGTTTCCTCGGTCTTCTTGTTCTGGTCGCGCGGCGGGCTCGGCGTGCCGTCGCCCGGCTTCTGCTGCCCGCCCGGCAATTCGTTGCCGACGGAAACCTGTCCGTCCTTGCCGTCGCTGGTCGAGGAGCTTTCCTCGCGCGTCTGGCTCGAGCGCACCACGCGGCCTTCGGGATCGTATTTGTCGGAAGTCTGCGTGATGCGGTTAAGATCGAAGTCGGCGTTGATCTCGACGCGAGCGTGGCCGGCGCCGACCACGGAATTGACGATCGCCTCGACCTGCTCGCGCATCCGCCGCTCGAACGCCATCTTGCGTTCGTCGGCGCTGCTGCCGCCGAGTCCGTTATCCTGCTCGGCGCCGTCGGCGAGCAGGCGGCCGGTTTCGTCGACCACCGAAATGCGCTCAGGCTTGAGGCCGTTCACGGCCGTCGCCACCAAATGGCGAATCGCCCGCACTTGCTGCGCCTCGAGCCTGCCGCGCACCTTCAGGACGATCGAGGCGGAGGCGTCGGCCTTTTCGCGCGAGAACAGCGGGCGTTCGGGCAACACGAGATGTACGCGCGCGGCTTCCACGCGATCGATGCCGCGGATCGTGCGCGCCAATTCGCCCTCGAGCGCCCGCAGATGATTGATGTTCTGCATGAAGGTCGTCGCGCCGAGCGAGTCGGACTTGTCGAAGATTTCGTAGCCGACGCCGCCGCCTTTCGGCAGGCCGCCTTCGGCGAGCTTCATGCGCAGCCGCGCGACATTGTCCTTGGCGACAAGAATGATCGCGCCGTCATTCTTGATCTGATAGGCGATGCCCTGCTTGTCCAGGTCCTTCATGATGGACGAACTGTCGTCCATCGACAGGTCGGTGAACAGCGGCACCATTTGCGGTGTCGTCACGCGCACCATGATGAAGGCGAAGAATCCGATGAGGGCCAGCGTCACCGCGGCCATAGCCGCCATCCGCGCCGCGCCCAGCGACCTCAAGAATCCGAAGAGAGCCTGCACTGGTTTTTTCGTCCTGCCCGAATGAGCGCATATCGATGCGCCTCACCCGGCAAGATTTGCCCAGTTTATAGTTAGCGTCCGGTTAATGGACGGAAATGCCAGCCCGGCTGAATTGAAACGAGGGCGGCTTTCGCGGCGAAGCATTGCCGAAAAACAAAATCGCCCGCCATGAGGCCGGCGACGTCACGCAGTGGCGTGCGTTGAATCTCAGGTCCGGTATTGCTGGATACGCGTGGTGCGCAGTCCGGCGAGGCCGTGCTGGTCGATCGAATACTGCCAGGACAGAAATTCCTCGACCGTAAGCGTGTAGCGGCCGCAGGCTTCTTCCAATGACAGGAGGCCGCCTCGAACGGCTGCAACCACCTCGGCCTTGCGGCGGATGACCCAGCGTTTGGTTGAGGGCGGCGGCAAATCCGCAATCGTCAACGGGCTGCCATCGGGCCCGATGACGTATTTGACCCTCGGGCGGTGGGGTTCGGTCATAGCGTTACTCACAAACTCGACTGACTATACTCAGCGAAAGCTACAAGCCGCGACTTAAGATTTGCCTAAGTCAACACACCATACCAGCAAAAGTTTGGCTGTTTTCCGCTAACCTTTTGGTTACGGATGGGACGCTGCGGCGACCGATGCAAGGATCAGTTTCCGGCAAGTTTGTGCGCGCTAGCTGCCGGACCGGACGATCCGCTTGACCTTGTCGAGACCGTAACTCTGGCCGCCGATCGAAAGAACCGGCGGATTCTGCGTGAGATCGACCGAGTCGACCGGCGCCTGGATCTCGGTTGAGACGGTGGTCGATTGCCCGCTGGCGTCGACGGCGGTGGCCGTGAGCGTGTAGTTCCCGTCGGGCCATTGCGTGCCGTTGGCGCTCTTGCCGTCCCACACGAACGCCTGGTTTCCGGGATTGACGGCGAACGAACCGGTGTAGGCGGTCTGTCCGCTGGCGTCGCGGATCGTGACGGTCGCGGTCGCCGGCTTGGCGACATTCAGGTTCCAACTCGCCTGGCTGTTGACCAGCGAAGAGGTCGATCCATCGACCACGACGGTCGATCCGACATAAGAGAGCGCCGCTGTCGACTGCGCGGTCTGTTGCAGCGAGACGAGCGTCTGCAACTGCGTGTTCGTGTTCATCTGCTGCTCGACCTGCGCGAACTGCACGAGCTGCTGGGTGAACTGGTTGGTGTCGAGCGGATCGAGCGGATTCTGGTTCTGCAGCTGCGTCGTCAGTAGGGTCAGAAAGCTTTGAAAGTTGCCGGCGATCTGTTGCGAAGCGAGCGCGCTGGCTGCCCCGGCCGATGAATTCGACGAGGAGGAGGCCGGGAGCGGCGTCGTGCCGGAAACGATCGGGCTCGCCGTGTTTGCCGTTGCTGCTGTCATGTCGTTCTCCTCAGACCCTGATGTCGACGCCGCTGCCCGCTCCAGGCATCCGGCCATATGTCCGCCCGGCGACCGCCGCAGGGATGGCATCGTCGTCGGTGATGATCAGCCGCTGCGCGTTGGGGACGCTCTCGTTGCCGCTGTTCTGGCCCGAAGATGACTGGTCGCGCAGGCTGAATTGCAGCCCGCCGTCGCCGGTCTTGAAGCCGGCGTTGTCCAATGCCCGCTGCAGTTGCGGTGCGTCCTGCTGCAGCATCGACAGCGTTTCCGGCTTTTCGACCGTCAAATGCGACGTCATCTGGCCATTGCGGTCGACGTCGATGCGGACATCGATGCGGCCGAGTTCGGCCGGATCGAGCCGGATCTCGAAACTGCTCTTGCCGTTCTTCGCCGAGGCCGCAATCTCGAGCGCAAGCCCGCTCAGGGGCACGGCGACGGAGGTCGCAGCCGTGGCC
>JBARCH010000114.1:0-2537 GCA_049793875.1 Pseudolabrys sp.
GTCGCAGCCCGTATGAAACGCAGCTAAATCCGGGAATAGAAGACACTCGCCATCGCACGTCACCCTGTCCGCAAAGCGGACGGGATAAACCGGCCGGTTGACAGTGCCTCAGGATAGGACTATATTCCGCATTGCCTTGCTCGGCTGAGGGCGTCGTCGCGAGACGACTCGATGATGGAGCAACTTGAGTGGGCCGGAATGGCGCGAAGCGCCACGCCGGCTGGTGCGGCGCCCGCGGGCGGGGATAACGTGATCCTCGCACCCGGGCGGCGCCGGGACTCCGCCCGGTGGCCACTATGAGCCGCCTGCGAGGAGCTCGCTGACGGTGGTCGGCTGGGCCGGCCTTTCGGACGCAAGTCCAAAAGGCACGCCAACAGCCGAGCCGAAAGCGCGGCCCGGCGCCGAAGGAAAACGCCGCGGTGGAGCGCCGCGAGGCGCCCGCGTCTCGGAAACGAGGCGCGGCACAAAGAACAATGGACGCGCCTTGCGGCGCTCCATTCCCTCGGCAGCGCGCGTTGGCTTGCCAATGCGCGCGGTGGAAATGTCCGAGGGAGAAAGGAAGGACGACGACGCACCCGGCGTCGCAAAGAATACGGGCGCCGGCGCGCGCCATGAGAGTGCGCGTCTCAAGATGACGGGGAAAGCTTGCCGGGCGCACTCGCCGGGGACGCCGAAAAATGGAACTCTCCACCCCGTCTCGTCGTTTCACCACCGCTCTTCAAAGGGAAATCCCTCATGGTCATCGGCATTGCCCATCTTCAGCCTATTGTCGCGCTCGCCGCCGGCATTCTGATTCTCATCGTGCCGCGGTTGCTCAACTACATCGTTGCGGCGTATCTGATCCTCGTTGGCCTGTTCGGCCTCGGAATTCTCCGCTAGCCGTAACGGCAGGCTTGCACCGCCGGTGTCGGCGGTGCTTTCAACGGCCGCCGGTCCAACCGGTTCTATTTGTCAGTCGTGTTGTCACCCATGGCCAAACGCAAAACCAAACGTCCCGGCGCCAAAAGCGCGAAGAAGGCGGCCAAGGCGCCGGCCAAAGCCTCTCGCAAGCGAGCGGCGAAATCGGCGCCCGCGCGCAGCGGCAAATGGGTTTACGCCTTCGGCGGCGGCAAGGCCGAGGGCAAGGCGTCGATGCGCAACCTGCTCGGCGGCAAGGGCTCCGGACTCGCGGAAATGGCGAGCCTCGGCCTGCCGGTGCCGCCCGGCTTCACCATCACCACCGACGTCTGCACGTACTACTACGCGCACGGCGAAACCTATCCGAAGGACCTGAAAGCGCAGGTCGAAAAAGCGCTGGCCCAAGTGGGACGCATCACCGGCAAGACGTTCGGCGACAAGGTGAACCCGCTGCTGGTTTCCGTGCGCTCGGGCGCGCGCGCCTCGATGCCGGGCATGATGGACACCGTGCTCAATCTCGGCCTCAACGACGAGACGGTCGAGGCGCTGGCGAAGAAATCCGGCGACAAGCGCTTCGCCTATGACAGCTACCGCCGCTTCATCACGATGTATTCCGACGTCGTCCTCGGCATCGAGCACCATCACTTCGAGGAGCTGCTCGACCGGCATAAGGAACAGCAAGGCTACACGCTCGACACGGAACTCAAGGCCGACGACTGGGCGGCGCTGATCGAGCAATACAAGAAGAGCGTGCAGGAGGAGCGCGGCGAACCATTCCCGCAGGACCCGCACGCGCAATTGTGGGGCGCGATCGGCGCGGTGTTCGGCTCGTGGATGAACCAGCGCGCGAAGACCTATCGCAGGCTGCACGGCATTCCCGAAGATTGGGGTACCGCGGTCAACGTGCAGGCCATGGTGTTCGGCAACATGGGCGAGACATCGGCCACGGGCGTCGCCTTCACGCGCAATCCTTCGACCGGCGAGAAGAAGCTGTACGGCGAATTTCTCGTCAACGCGCAGGGCGAGGATGTCGTCGCCGGCATCCGCACGCCGCAGGAAATCAGCGAAGCGGCGCGTCAGGAAGCCGGCTCCGAAAAGCCGTCGATGGAGAAAGTGCTGCCGAAGGCTTACGCCGAATTGAAGCGCATCTACAACACGCTCGAGCGGCACTACCGCGATATGCAGGATCTCGAATTCACGGTCGAGCAGGGCAAGCTGTGGATGCTGCAGACGCGCAACGGCAAGCGCACGGCAAAAGCCGCGCTGCGCATCGCCGTTGAGCTGGCGAATGAAGGATTGATTTCGAAGAACGAAGCGGTGCTGCGTGTCGATCCGCTTTCGCTCGATCAGCTTCTGCACCCGACCATCGACCCGAAGGCGCACCGGCGTGTGGTCGCGACCGGCCTGCCGGCGTCTCCGGGCGCCGCCACCGGCGAAATCGTGTTCTCGTCCGACGAGGCGGCGCAGCTCAAATCCGACGGCCGCAAGGTCATCCTGGTGCGCGTCGAAACCTCGCCGGAAGACATCCACGGCATGCACGCCGCGGAAGGCATTCTCACCACGCGCGGCGGCATGACTTCGCACGCGGCGGTGGTTGCGCGCGGCATGGGCAAGCCATGCGTTTCCGGCGCCGGCACGCT
>JBARCH010000115.1:0-2580 GCA_049793875.1 Pseudolabrys sp.
CGAGGCCGCGCGGCGCCATCATCACCAGCGCCATGCCGAACGGCGAGGGGTGGAAGCCGTAGGTGATCGTCAGTCCTTCGCCGCCCGCTTTCCATTCGCCGGGCGACATCGCCTCGTGCGTCACGAAGAGATCGTGCAAGCGGCCGGGGCCGGACAGGCCGACTTCGTACGCTGTTTCCAGCACGCTTGCCGACGAGCGCAACAGATCGCGGGCGGCGTGGAGCGTGAGCGCCTGCACGAATGCCTTCGGCGTCAGTCCGCACCAGCGGCGGAACAGATGATGCAGGTCGGTCGCGGTGACCCCGGCGGCGTGCGCGATTTTTTCGATCTCCGGCTGCGAGCGCCAGTTGCCGCGGATGTGCGCGACGGCGCGGCGCACGACGTCGTAATCGGTGGCGGCCGTCGGCAGCGGCGCGAGGTTGGGGAAGCGATCGGAGACGGCTCGGTTTGCGAGGGTCATGGTCGTACCGGTGTTTGTCAGGTTCGTTGTCATGCAGGGTATCTAGGCCCGTCGGACGGCCACAACCACCCGATTCCTGCCTAGTTAAGCACCGTCCGCGTCGGGCCGCGCCGGGCCTCGTTAAGCGCGGAAGACAGCGCCTTTTCGAAGCTCGCTTTTTCGGCCGGGCCGAGGAAACTGGCGATTATCAGTCTTTTGCCGCGCGAGACGAGGAACAGCCGTTCGATGCCGAATTCCTCGTGCGTGACCTTGTCGAGTTGCACCCATAGCGGATTGAGCACCCATTCGCGGACCGCGCCGCGGTGGGTGACCTTGCGGACCTTCAGCGCGGCAGCGGTGACCGTGACTTCCTCATAGGCGGCGGCACGGCCGTAATTGATGCGGAAGGCGATGTAGAGCAGCAGCACGTCGAGGCCGCAAAAGCCGAATACCGGCCAGGCGCCGGCGAGCAGGAAAACGACGCCGGCGACAAAACTGCTGACGCCGAACACCATCATCACCAGCAAGAAGCCAAGACGGCTGAGCGAGCGGTGTGGTGTGATCACCGCTGAAAAGATCGTGGGTTCGAGATCGCTGGCGTTGTCGTCCGGCATGGCGCTCACTATACCGAAATGATGGTCAGGAAAGCGATCCGCAAGAGCGTCAATGGGACTGTCAAAAAGAAGGCCGTCACAAAGGCCTTGCGCAAGGCACGCGCCGGAAAGGCGGCGCGGCTCAAGCCCATGCGCAAGCAGAAAGATGCCGACGCGAAGGCCGCGCAAGGCAAGCTGCCGCAATGGACTCCCCGGCAGATAGAAGAGGCGTTCCGCCGATTCAAGGCGGCGAAACCCGCGCCGCAAACCGAATTGAAATACGTCAATCCGTTCACGTTGCTGGTTGCCGTGGTGTTGTCGGCGCAGGCGACCGATGCCGGAGTCAACAAGGCGACGCCTGCGCTGTTTGCAGCCGCCGACACGCCGGAGAAAATGGCGGCGCTCGGCGAAGAGCGCATCCGCGATTGCATCAAGACCATCGGCCTTTACCGTAACAAGGCGAAGAACGTTGCGGTGCTGTCGGAAAAGCTGGTTGCGGAGCACGGCGGCAAGGTGCCGCGCACGCGCGAGGCGCTCGAAGCGTTGCCCGGCGTCGGCCGCAAGACGGCGAATGTCGTGCTCAACGTTGCCTTCGGCGAGCCGACCATTGCGGTCGATACGCACATCTTTCGTGTCGGCAATCGCACCGGCATGGCGACCGGCAAGGATCCGTTCGAGGTCGAGCAGAAGCTCGATAAGGTGATTCCCGCGCATTACAAGATGCACGCGCACCACTGGCTCATTCTGCACGGGCGCTACACGTGCCTGGCGCGCAAGCCGCTATGTGAAAAATGCGTGATCGCCGACTTGTGCCAGTGGCCGGGAAAAACCGTCGCGGCCTGAGCCGTCAGCGCGGCTGCTCGATGAGTTCGACGCGTCCCACCACGCGCTTGTGCACATGCACCATGTAGGCCATGGCGAAAATCGGCGTCACCAGATTGACGACAGGGATCGACACGACCGCGGCGATCAGCATGCCGGCGAGAAAGACGTAAGTCGCGTGCTGCTTGCGCAGTGCCTTGGCTTCGTCGGGCGGGCGGAAACGCATGGCGGCCAGCTCGAAATATTCGCGGCCGAGCAGATAGGAATTGGCGACAAACAAAATGACGACGCCGAGCCCGGCAAGCAGCAGGAACGGCAGCGCGCAGGCATAAACGAGCAACGCCAGCAGGGCGAATTTCACGCCCTCGATCAGCGCGCGGAAGAACGGCAAGGCGCGGCCTAACGGCTCCGCCGGATAGTGCACGCGCTCGACCGCGTCGGCGACCTCGTCGACGAAAAAGCTGCCGACAAAGGCGGTGACGGCGGGCATAAGGAATAGCGCGCCGGTGATGATGCCGAGGCTGGCCATTACTGACAGCACCCAGACCAGCACGTGCCAGGCGCCATGCGGCACGGTGCCGTAAGTGCTTTCGGCCCAAGTGGTGCCGCTCTCGGCCAGCGCCGAGAACAGCCGCTGCAAGGCGATGCCGATGATGACGATCAGGACGAGCGCAAGGCCGACGGCCTTGAGCAGCACGCCGCGCAGGGGCGCGGTGAACATCTGCG
>JBARCH010000116.1:0-14656 GCA_049793875.1 Pseudolabrys sp.
CAATAGCCGCGCTCGAAGCCCCAGACGCCGCCGCTCGTGCCGCAATCGACGTAATGAATTCCTTTTGCCTTCAACGCCTTCGCCCGCCTGATGTCGTCCTTGTAGAATGAGTTGCCGCCATCGATGATGACGTCGCCCGGCTCCAGCAATGCGCCCAGTTGTTCTACCGTTTTCTCGGTGATCTCTCCGGCCGGCAGCATGACCCAGACCGCCCGCGGCTTTGTGAGCTGACCGACGAGTTGACCGATGTCGGCGCCGCCGGTGACGCCTTTGCCCGCCAGCGCCTTGATGGCCGCTGGATTTCGGTCGAAGACGACACACTGGTGGCCGCCTTGCGTAAGGCGGCGCACGATGTTGCCGCCCATGCGTCCCAAACCGATCACGCCAAGTTGCATTGGTATTCTCCGCTGTAGCTTTTTTAGGTGAGGGCCTGCCGGACGGCTTGCTTGAGAGCGGTCAATCCGGCCGCGACATGCGTGCCGAGATGGAGACGCAGGACACGCCGGTCGCGCTCAACCAATACCTGGAAGTCGCCGCGCGCTTGCGCTGCCTTGACGACCCCGAAGCTGTATTTCTGATCCGGCACATCGACATCGGGACCGTCGTCACAGGTGATTTGCAAAAACACGCCCGTGTCAGGTCCGCCCTTGTAGGCTTGCCCCGTCGAGTGAAGAAAGCGTGGCCCAAAACCGAGGCAGGTTGCGACGCGCTTGCTGTCGCGAACCTGGACACGAATTTCCTGGAGTGCGGCGAGATGGCGATCGTTGCGTTCGACATAAGCGAGGAGGGCGAAATAGTCGCCGGTGCGAATTCGCGAGAGATGCGTTGCGAGATATTCGACCAGCGTTCCGGCCTTTTCGAAGGTCTTGCGGTCTTTTACTCCGGCAAAAATGGAAAAATCCGCTTCCTGCAAGAGCGGTGTTTCGGCCGGCAGATTTCCCGTTTTCTCGTATGCGGTGGTGAGTTCGCGCGTCTTGTCCTTGCTGGCTTCGACATCGGGCTGATCGAAGGGGTTGATGCCGATGATCGAACCCGCAACCGCCGTCGCAAACTCCCAGCGGAAGAACTCCTGGCCGATATGATAGCGGTCGACGACGCCGATCCGCACGACCGGATGGCCCGCGCGTTCGATCGCAGCGACGGCCTCATCCTGCTTCGCGTCCGGCTCGCTCGTCAGCCGCATATAGATGAACAAGCGATCTTGCGCGTACACCGCCGGTTCACCCAGCGGTTCGGCATCGACGGGAACAAGCCCTTTGCCGTGTTTGCCCGTCGATTCCGCCAGAAGCTGTTCGAGCCACGCGCCGAAATCGGCAATGCCCGAGGAAGCGACGATCGTGACCTTGTCGCGGCCGGACTTCCCCAGCACGCCGAGTATTGTGCCAAGGACGACGCCCGGATTGTCAGCCGGCGGCACGTTCGCGGCGCAGGAGCGCATCATCATTTGCGTTCCGACGAGCAGACGGTCGATATCGAGTCCCATCGTTGCGGCCGGTACCAGGCCGAAATCGGAGAGCACCGAATAGCGCCCGCCGATGCTTGGGATTCCGAATGCGATGTGCCGGAAATGATCGCGTTCGGCGATCGTCTGCAGTTTCGAGCCGGGATCGGTGACGGCGACGAACCGCGAGCCGGCCTTGTCGGCGCCAACCGCCCGCTTTGCGGACTCGAAGAAATACTGTTTCAGGATATTCGGTTCGAGCGTGCTGCCGGACTTGCTCGATACGATGAAAAGGGTGCGGGCCGGATCGATCTTGCTTTCAACCGTCCGGATCTGTGCTGGATCGGTCGAGTCGAGTACCAGAAATTTTGGATAACCATCCTGGGGTCCGAAAGTCTGCGCCAGTACTTCCGGCCCGAGGCTTGATCCGCCCATGCCGAGAAGCAGGGCATGGGTGAAGCCTTGAGCCCGAACGTCTTTGCTCAGGCTCAGGAGAGAGCCGACGCGCTTGTGCTGTTCATCGGCGATGTTGAGCCAGCCAAGCCATTTTGCCTCGTCGGCGCCGGTCCACAGGCGAGCGTCCCCCGACCAGAGCCGGCGCACGTTTCCGTCGTGCCGCCACGATTCGAGCGACGCGACGACAGCTTTTTCCAGATCCGGCGGCAGCTTGTGCGTCTGGTTGTCGAGCTTGTTGCCGAGAAACATGGCGCGCTTGTTGGCGACTGCGCCCAGAAGCTTGTCAAAGGCTTCGGCGAAGGATTGCACGCCTTCCTCGGTCAATTCCGCCGTGATCTTGTCGATCGAGATGCCGGCCTTTTCAAGCGTGGCCATTGTCTGCTCGGCCTGGCCGATATTTTCTTCGAGGCTCGCGCGCACTTTTCCATGGTCGCGAAAGGCATCCATGGTCTTGGGTGGAATTGTATTGATGGTGTCGGCGGCAATCAGTTCCTCAATGTAGAGCACGTCGCTATACGCTTTGTCCTTTGTACCCGTGCTCGCCCACAGCAGCCGCTGAACGCGGGCGCCTTTGGCCTGTAGCCGCTCCCAGCGCGTGCCGGCGAAGAGGCGCTTGTATCGCTGGTAGGCCAGCTTGGCGTTCGCGACGGCGACCTTGCCGCGCAGCCCGCTCAGTGCGGTCCGCTCACCGGCGTCATTAGTCCGGGGCAGCCGTTCGTCGATGAGCTTGTCCACCGCGACATCGATGCGGCTTACAAAGAAGCTGGCAACGCTCGCGATCTTGCTGGCGTCTCCGCCTTGCGCGATCAGGTGTTCGAGACCCGCCAGATAGGCTTCCGCGACTTCCTCATAGACCTGCTGCGAAAACATCAGCGTGATGTTGACGTTGATGCCTTCGCCGATAAGTTGCCGGATCGCCGGCAGCCCCGGCTTTGTCGCCGGCACCTTGATCATCAGGTTGCTGCGGCCGACGGCATGCCACAGCCGCCGCGCCTCGGCGATCGTCGCGTCGGTATCCATCGCCAGATAAGGCGACACTTCGAGGCTGACATAACCGTCTCGGCGCTTCGTTGCGTCATAGACTGAGCGCAGCGCGTCCGCGGCGTGCTGGATGTCTTCGATCGCGAGCCGCTCGTAGAGCGACATGACATCGTGATCGCCGTTGCTTTCCAGCTCTTTCAGGGAAGGGTCGTAATCGTCAGTCCCGCCGATGGCCTTTTCGAAAATGGACGGGTTTGAGGTAACGCCCGTAAGCCCGTCCTGCTCGATAAGCTTCTTGAGACCGCCTTCCGCGATGAACCGCCGCGACAGGAAGTCGAGCCATACCGCTTGCCCATATTCATGCAATTGATTGAGTGGATTCACGGTCGATTTCGTTTTGTGCTGTACGTTCACGATCTTGCCTCTTTGGACTTTGCGATCTGGTCTTTCGCCGCCGCAAGCACTTTTTCCGGCGTGAAGCCGAATTTGGCGAGCAAATCTTTGAGAGGCGCCGAGGAGCCGAAAGTGTGCATGCCGATTTTGGCGCCTGTCGGGCCGACATAACGATCCCAGCCAACCACAGAACCCATCTCAACGGAAACGCGGGCCGTAATGTCCGGCGGAAGAACGTCATCACGGTACGCCTGGTCCTGCTGCTCGAACAATTCCCATGACGGCATACTGACGACGCGCGCCGGGATTTCTTGTTTTTTGAGTTCTTCATAGACGCCGATGCAGAGGCCGACCTCGCTACCGGTGCCGATCAAAATCACGGCCGGTTTGGCATTCGCGGCACTGGCCAGAACGTAGGCGCCGCGGCTTAACCCCGCAGCGGGCGCGTAGTGCGCGCGGTCAAAAGTTGGAATTGCCTGGCGAGTTAATACAAGGCTGGCCGGCTGGTGCTTGAGCATCATGATCGTTCGCCATGCTTCGACAACTTCGTTGGCGTCGGCAGGGCGGAGCGTTATGAGGCCAGGAATGCTGCGGAGCGCAACGAGCTGTTCGACAGGTTGATGCGTCGGTCCATCCTCGCCGACTCCAATCGAATCGTGCGTGAATATGTAGACGACCGGAAGCTCCATCAGCGCGCTAAGCCGGATCGGCGGCTTCATGTAGTCGGAAAAAATAAGAAAGCTTGAGCCGAAGGCCCGGATTTTGGACAGAGCAAGTCCGTTCAAAATCGCTCCCATGGCATGCTCGCGAATGCCGAAGTGCATGTTGCGCCCGCCCGGGGTAGCAGCTTCGAGATCGCCGGCACCCTCGAAGGCGAGGTGCGTCTTTGTGGACGGCGCCAGATCGGCCGAGCCGCCGATGAGCCAGGGATGCTGCGACGCAATGGCGTTGAGAACCTTGCCTGAGGAATCGCGGCTGGCAATGCCCTTCGCATCGGGAGCAAAAACGGGCAGCTTGGCGTCCCAGCCGGCCGGCAACTCGCGGCGCTGCATACGCTCGATCCTGTCGGCCAGATCGGGATACTTGCTGCGGTAGGAATTGAAAAGGGCGAGCCATGCCCCGTGGAGGCTTCGGCCGCGCCGACCGATGCCTTCTCGAAAATGTTCATGCACGCCGTCCGGCACAAGAAACTGCGCGTCTTCGGGCCAGCCGTAGCTCCGCTTGGCGAGACGTACTTCTTCTTCGCCGAGCGGCTCGCCGTGCGCCGAACTGGTGTCATGTTTATGCGGTGCGCCATAGCCGATATGGCTTTCCACAATGATCAATGTCGGAATGTCAGTGGTGCGGCGGAAATTCTCGATCGCTTGCTTCAATCGTTCCCGATCGTTGACGTCGCCCACGTGTTCGACGTTCCAGCCATAAGAAAGGAAGCGAGCCGCGACGTCATCGCTGAAGGCAATATCCGTGTGTCCCTCGATGGTCACGCGGTTGCTGTCGTAGAACCAGCAAAGATTGCCGAGCATCTGGTGGCCTGCAAACGAGGCCGCTTCACTCGATACGCCTTCCATCATGTCGCCGTCGCCGCACACGGCGTACACATCATAGTCGAATATCGTGAAATCCGGCCGGTTGAAATGCTTGGCCAGCCAGCGTGCGGCAAGCGCCATCCCCACGCTGTTGCCGCATCCCTGGCCCAGTGGGCCGGTTGTCGTTTCGACACCCGAAACCAAATGGTATTCAGGGTGCCCGGGGCATTTGCTGTCGATCTGCCGAAATCGCTTGATGTCGTCGAGTGAAACCGCAGGTTCGCCGAGGCGTTCGTATTTGTCGTTTACGGCTTTTACGTCGGCGAGATGAAGCACCGAGTAAAGCAGCATCGATGCGTGGCCGTTGGACAGCACGAAGCGATCCCGATTTGGCCAGATCGGATCGTCCGGGTCGAAGCGCAGGAATTCCTGCCAAATCGTGTAGGCGAGAGGCGCCAGGGCCATCGGCGTCCCCGGGTGTCCGGACTTGGCTTGTTGCACCGCGTCCATCGACAGGGTGCGAATTGTGTTGATGCACAGGTCATCGATCGTGTTTTGGGATGCGGCGCTTTTCGAGCCAGCATCGGAGCGGGTGGTCGGCTGCGGGGCAGGAGCTTGAGAGTGGCGCTCGGTTGGTGCCGCGGTCGCCCTGTTCTTCTTGTTAAAATCCGAAGATTTGGTGGGAGTCGTCATTCGTTTCCGCCATTCCAACTGCGTTTCATCCGTAAATTTAAACAAGGCTCCAAATCGTGACGCACACTCCAATGGTATTTTGAAATACGTCCTCCCCACTCATCGGGCCATTGATGGATCCGATGATGTGGGGCTTTTGAATTGCGCAGGATCGTGCACGATCCTCCGAGACAACGCACGGCAGCCAATCTGGTTGCTTCGGGTTTACGCTTCGTCTGCCACGAAGGGCAGGCCAGTCCTGCCGACTGTAACGATCTGACGAAGCGTTACCGCACAAATTTGCCCGTATTACGAAGATGTAACCTGCGTCCCTCGGGTCCGTCGCCGACAGGCATGTGCCGTTGCCCAAGGGGTACTCGGTTATTCGACCGACTTTCGCCGGAATTGTCCGATTATTCTGGCCGCGCTCTCGTTAATGCGGGCCGATATCCCATATGTGTACTGAAGCCTGGTGTTGCGATCCTTTGCGAGAACAGTCGGACGAAGAAACGGTCGTTTCTTCCAAAGCCTCGCCGCAAACAACGAGCCGATCATGTTGATCCTTGAGCGCATATCCTCGCGTTGATCGATGTCGTTTCCGGACGGCTGAAACAGAAAGTGGATATTCAATGCGCATCGCCCAGGTGGCGCCGCTGGCTGAATCCGTTCCTCCCAAGCTATACGGCGGCACCGAAAGGGTTGTTTCGTGGTTGACGGAAGAGTTGGTGCGGCAAGGTCACGACGTCACTCTCTTCGCGAGCGGTGATTCCGAAACTTCCGCAACTTTGGTTCCTGCCGTTCCCCAAGGTTTGCGGCTTGCAGGTGTCCGCGATCATACCGCGAGCATTCTGGTCATGCTCAATGACGTTCTGCGGCGCGCCGGCGAGTTCGATATCATCCATTTCCACATCGACTTGCTCCAGTTTCCGTTATTCCAGCACCTTTTCCATAAATGCGTGACGACTTTGCACGGCCGGCTCGACTTGCCGGATGTTCATCCGATCTATCGCGCCTTTCCGGAGATGCCGCTCGTTTCCATTTCGGGCAGCCAGCGCGGGCCGATGCCGCTCAACGTCAATTGGCTGGCGACGATCGACCACGGGCTGCCGGCGTCTCTTCTTCCTTTCAAGGCGGGAGGTGGGAATTATCTCGCTTTTCTCGGCCGCATCGCGCCAGAAAAGAGGCCTGACCGGGCCATCGAGATCGCCAAGCGCGCCCAAATTCCTTTGAAAATAGCGGCCAAGGTGGATCCGGCCGATCAGGAATATTTCGAGCGCGTCATCGAGCCGTTGCTCGATCATCCCTTGATCGAATTTGTCGGCGAGATCGGTGACGAGAAAAAGGATGAGTTCCTCGGTAACGCTCTGGCTCTCCTGTTTCCCATCGATTGGCCCGAGCCTTTCGGTCTTGTGATGATCGAAGCCATGTCGACAGGAACGCCAGTGATCGCCTGGCGCAGCGGATCGGTCCCTGAAATCATAGACGAGGGTGTAACGGGCTTTCTCGTCGAGTCGATTGAAGATGCAGTGCGCGCGACCCGGCAGGTTCGCGGCCTGGACAGGTTGGCGGTGCGCAGCCGCTTCGAGGCCCGATTCACAGTGGCTAAAATGGCAAGCGAATATCTCCACGCTTACGAACGATTGCTCGTTACACTTGAGTACAGGCATCCTCTTGCCAAAAGCGCGCACGGCACCCACAGCATCCCGTCCGAAGTTCTTCCCTCGCTGCCGTCTCTGCCGTTGCTTCCATCGCTCACGCCTATTGTCGGTGAATCGGTGCGGCATCCGTCCCAGCGCTCTTATCCGCACGAGGCAGTGATCGATGACGTATAGCGTCCACAAGCCTTTACAATCGCGTCACGTCCCATCGGACGAGATTTCAGGCGCGAAATATGAAATCGAAGCCCGGACGTCTCTAACTGATCGCGCGTTGCGCAATCTCAAACATGGCGATGCCTTTGCGGTTCTCGACAGCCACGGCGATATCGGGACGGCGGGCGATACGGCGGAGGGCTTATTTTACCGCGATACGCGTTTTCTTTCGCGTTTCGAATTGCGGATCGAAGGCAAAAGGCCGCTTTTGCTGAGCTCGGCCGTGCATGAAGATAAAGCGGCGCTTTCGGTCGAGCTTACGAATCCGGATGTGGAATTTGGCGACGGCCAAAGCCTGTCGCGCGACACCATCTTTATGGAACGTACCAAATTTCTCTGGAATGGGGTTTGTTATGAACGTGTCAGCGTCCGAAATTATACGTCGGTCAAAAAACGCTTGCGCATCGATCTGCTCTTCGACGCCGACTTTCACGATCTTTTCGAGGTCCGCGGGACCAGGCGCATAAGCCGGGGAATAACTTCAGTCGATGTGGCCGGGCCGCAGCGTGTGGCTTTTCACTACAGAGGACTCGACAAGATCGCTCGGCAGACGGAGATCCACTTTGTTCCGGCGCCAAAGGTTTTGGAGACGAACAGGGCGACGATTGATCTGCAGCTCGCTCCCTATGAGAAAACGTCGATCTTTGTGACCGTATTCTGCAAGGAATACGGCGTGAACGAAGCGTACGAGCCGAGCGATTATTTCCGTGCCTATCGGGAAACTCGCCGGGCCCGTCGAACGGCGACGGCGGATATCGCCACAATCAAGAGCTCCAATGAATCGTTCGATGAAGTTGTCTGCCGCGCTACGTCGGACGCCTACACGCTGATTACCCGGAACGATCTGGGGCCGTATCCTTATGCGGGGATTCCCTGGTTCAATACGATTTTCGGCCGCGACGGCATTATCACGGCAATGTTGATGCTGTGGATGGATGCATCAGTTGCAGGAGGCGTGCTGCGGACTCTGGCTGCCACGCAAGCGATAGATTTCGACGCGCGATCGGACGCCCAGCCCGGGAAAATTCTGCATGAGCTGCGCCACGGCGAGATGGCCAATCTGCACGAAGTCCCGTTCCGCCGCTATTACGGGACGATCGATGCCACGCCGCTGTTCATCATGCTTGCCGGAATGTATCTCGACCGTACCGGAGACTTGGCGACGATCAAGGAGATCTGGCCGAACATCGTGGCGGCTCTGCGCTGGATCGACCAATGCGGCGACATCGATGGAGACGGCTTCGTCGAATATTCCCGCGCGATGGACAGCGGGCTTGCCAATCAAGGCTGGAAGGATTCGCGCGACGCCGTTTTCCACGCCGACGGGGGTGATGCGGAAGGTCCGATCGCGCTGTGTGAGGTGCAGGGCTACGTCTACGCGGCCAAGCGACAGGCGTCGCGCATGGCCGGCAACCTTGGTTTTGCCGAACTGAGCTCCGAGCTATCCCTTCAGGCCGAGCGCTTGCGCGTGAATTTCGAGGCGGCGTTTTGGTGCGAGGATATCGGGACCTACGCCCTCGCGCTGGATGGCGCAAAGCGGCCGTGTCGCGTACTCGCTTCGAATGCAGGGCATGCGTTGTTCGCAGGGATTGCTGCCCCTGACCGCGCCCGGAAGGTCGCCGAGAATCTTTTGAATCCAGACGGCTTTAGCGGATGGGGTATCCGTACGCTGTCACGTGGTCAGCCCCGTTACAACCCGATGTCCTATCACAATGGTTCGGTCTGGCCGCACGACAACGCGCTTATTGCGACTGGATTCGCGAATTACGGCCTGAAAGCGGAAGCTACGCGCGTATTTGCAGGGGTGTTCAATGCGGCAAGGCACCAGGAATTGAGCCGCCTGCCGGAATTATTCTGCGGTTTTATCCGTCGGCCTCATCGCGGCCCGACTCCTTATCCGGTTGCCTGCGCGCCGCAAGCCTGGGCGGCGACGGCGATCTTCGGGCTGCTTGCCGCCTGCCTCGGATTGGAGCTGTCGCATGAGCAAGACGAAATTCGCTTCCGTGGCCCGATGATGCCGGACTTCCTGGACGAGGTCGTTATTCGGAACGTGCGACTGGGAGCTTCCTGGGCGGATTTGCGGCTGAACCGCTACGGCCATGACGTTACCACCAACGTGCTAATGCGTTGCGGCACCTCGAAAATTCTAATTCTGAAATAGCCACGGATAACACCGAGGCGAATTTGGCTTTAAAATTCGGATATCTCGCTGACGTCCCGGAGAATCGACAGCCTCTTGTAGGCATGAAATGCGGTGCCGATTGAAAGGCCCGAATAAAGCTGTGAATCGAAAAAAAAGGGGAGTTTTGGGGCCGACTTCGCAATATTATACGAATCGACAAATTTTCAAAGGAAGACCAATGCCAACCCGGATGACGAAATCGCAATTGATTGAAAAGATTGCCGAAGGCTGCGAACTGGCAAAGAAGGACGTGAAGGCCGTTCTGGAAGGGCTGACGACGGTTGGCTACAAGGAACTCAAGAAGACCGGCATGTTCCTTGTGCCCGGCTTCGCCAAATTCGTCGTCGTCAAGAAGCCGGCTACCAAAGAGCGGAAGGGCATCAATCCTTTCACCAAGGAACCGACCGTGTTCAAGGCGCGTCCGGCCCGAAAGATTGTTCGCGCGCGCCCGGTGAAGGCAGCAAAAGACGCCGTGTAAGGCGGCTGTCAGTGTGCGTGCCGGCGGCGCGCCGTTGACATTGTCCAGGCCTATGCGTCGGGCGTTTTTATTGCCCGACGCTGACAGTGCGCGCGCGGGCTTCGCCTCGCCTCGGCTATCCTGCTCCCGTAACGTATAGCCGCACGGGTTAGAGCTTGCCGGGAGGTTTGTAGGCAGAATTTGGCCGCTGCCTGCACGAACTGATCCCGCGTGGCTTACAGTTCGCCCGGAAGGCGGATGAACCGAACGCCAAATGAATGGCATTGGTCCCCGTCGATTTCATTGGTATTTAGTGTCGTTTCCCGCGAGCGGGCCTTGCTCATAGCGGTCCGGGCGCAGGGGAGTGACACGCAAAATTGCAAACCGCTGTAAATGGTGCGCGTCTCGCGAAATAACCGGAATCTGAAACCTTTGATTATCGGGATTTCTGGTCGGGGCGGCGAGATTCGAACTCGCGACCCCCAGTCTCCCAGACTGGTGCGCTAACCGGGCTGCGCTACGCCCCGACCGGAACGGCGCGGACTATAGGGGCGACGCATTGCAGGTGCAACGCCACATCCTCGGCTGAAAACGGAGCCGATCGGCGGCATTTTTGCCCTTGGGAAGCCCGTTCGGCCGACTGGCACACGTCGCGGGGGTAACGGGCGGTTAATCGCGACCCGATAGATTTTTGGCAGTTTCCAGCAACTTTGCCAAACGCATCCGATGCGAATTTATAACGCGACACTCAACACGCTGCGTGGCCTGGCCTGCGCCGCAAAAAGCGAAACCGCGCCGCGCCAGGAGATGGTGGCGCTGGGTTTGGCGCTGCCGGCCGGTGCGTTGATCGCGCCCGGCATCGGCTGGTACGTGGCAATGATCGCGTCGCTGCTGGCGACACTCGCCATCGAACTCTTGAACACCGCAATCGAGAAACTCGCCGATCGCGTGACGATGGAACGCGACGTGAAGATCGGCATGGCCAAGGATTACGGCTCGGCGGCGGTGTTCTGTGCATTGTGCATTGCCGCCTTGATCTGGATTGCAGCGATAGCCGTGCGCTTCAACTTGCTATGACGCACGGCACTGCGTCATCCGTTGGCAATTAATTTCCGAACTCTGGACCAGCATCATGCAGACTGCATCTGAAAAAGCGCCCGTGATACCGAAACGCTATCTCGGATACGCTTTGCGTGTCGCAGCGATCGCCATCTTTGTGGCGCTGACAAACAGCGGCTTTCTGTCACGCGTTGTACTGGTCTACGACCAGGGGCGTCTCGTCACCCTGGTTGGCTTCATCGGGATGTGGGGATTGTGCCTTGGCGCGCTCCTGATCGCAGCCTTCCAGAGCAATCTCTGGGTGCGGTGCTTCTGGGCGCTCGTGATTGCGCTGACGACCGCCGCAGGTTTCGCTTATCGCCATGCGAGCGGCTCCGAACTCGGGATATTCGATACGCTGTCATTGTGGAACGCGCGCCATGAGGCGGCGCGTGCGGCTGCGTTTTACACGTCCGACCTCTATTGGTTCATTGCTGTCGGCGTTTGTGGGTTTGTCGTTCTGGCCATTCCGCCGGTGCCCTCGGGAGCAACAGTCAGGCGCTGGTTGACACGATTGATGTGGGTGCCGGCAGTGCCGGTCGTTGCGATCGCTGCGATCATCCTGTTCAAGGAAGGCGGCGGCGCGGAAGTTCTGCCGACCCAGTTCGCGCCGTTGTCGGTGGGCGCCGTTGTCGTGTCGAAAGTCACGATCAATCCGATGCCTCAACGCAGGAAAATCGCGTGGACCTGGCGCGGGCCCTTCGCGGCAGCAGCGCCGCGGGGGGAATCCCAGCCGCCGCGCGAGCCGGTTGTGCGCGCCGCGCAGGTTCGCCACGTCATCATGCTGATCGACGAAAGCGTGCGCGGCGACTATATCGACTGGACACCGGGCAATCCGTATACGCCGGCACTCGCGAGCCTCAAGTCGAAGATCGTGAATTTCGGCCCGGCATCGTCCGGGGGCAACTGCAGCCATTACTCGAACGCGATTTTGCGCTTTGGCGCCGCGCGAGAGGGCCTGGGCCGCAAGGTCCTTACCAATCCGACGATCTGGCAATACGCGAAAAAAGCAGGATTTCAGACCGTCTATATCGATGCGCAGGCCGGGTTTAACCGCAACCCGGGCAAGCTGCAGAACTTCATGACGGCGGAAGAAGCGCGCGACATCGACAGCTTCAACGCGCTTGACGAGAACATCGCGCCGCCGGCGCTTGACGATCGGCTG
Source organism: Pseudolabrys sp. (assembly GCA_049793875.1). GTDB lineage: Bacteria > Pseudomonadota > Alphaproteobacteria > Rhizobiales > Xanthobacteraceae > Pseudolabrys. The sequence goes on from JBARCH010000116.1 coordinate 12,243, forward strand.
CTCGATATCGTGCTCAAGGAACTCAAATCCGACAAGCCGGTATTCGTCTACGCCAACAAAAACGGCGCACATTTCCCGTATGACAACGGTTACCCGGCTTCCGCGCGCGTCTTCCATCCGTCGATGAGCGAGGCGATGAGCGATACGACGGCGACGCGGGTCAATTCGTTTCGTAACGTCGTGAAATGGTCGGTTGACCGCTTCTTCAAGCGGCTTTTTGATGAAGGCGTTTTCAAGGACACGGTCATCATCTACACGTCGGATCACGGGCAGAATTTCAACCCGGCCCGCCTTACGCATTGCACGGTCGAAGATCCGGACCCGCGCGAAGGCCTGGTGCCGTTGTTTGTCATCACCGACAATGACGCGTTGCGCGCCCGCTTTGCGGCGGCGGCCGAGGCCAGCCGCGGCCACGCCAGTCACTTTTCAATCGTCCCAACCGTATTGGAACTGCTGGGCTACAGTCACGACGATATCGAGAAAACCTATGGGGAATCGCTGCTGGAAAAGAACACGCGAGCCCCGGGCTTCACCACCGGCGATATATTTGGCCTGTTTTCATCCAAGGTGCGCTGGCATCCGCTCGATTTGAACAAGAACTATCTCGAGCCGGCAGCGACCTCACAGAAGCCGGCGCAATCGAGCGTGTCGGTGCCGGCAAGTACGGTTGTCCGCTAGATTTAGCCTGCGACAGCCGCTCGGATACGGATGTCGCGCCGATACCGGTTGGTGGCGACGTAAAGCCCCCACACGATTCCCATCAGCAGGAAAAAGTGGCGCCAATGGTCGGTGTCGATCACGGCTCCTTCCAGCACGTTGCCGGTGAATGCGGCGAACGCGGTGACAAGATACGGTTGCCAGGGCGTCGGCGTAAAAACGCTTCGGAAGCCGACCCATAATGTCGACAGCACGGTCAGAATATAGGCCATGCCGCCGATCCAGCCATAAACCAGGAATCCTTGCAGATAGACATTGTGCTGTTGCAGGCCGTGAATCCGTGAGAACTCGAAGGGTCCCATTCCGTTCGGGAACTTGAGCAAGGCGGCGACGGCGAGTTCCTGCAACCTGAAACGTCCGCCTTGGCCGACGTCGTAATCCTGAATGGCGTGAGCCCGGATTTCGAACATCTGCATCACGGAATGAAGCGAGAGCAACACGGCGATTAGCGCCAAAAGCGCGAACAGGCCGACGAGGCAAAGACTGACGATACGAAACCGCGCGCGCGGCGTTGGCGCCGTCACGATAAAAATCGCAAAACTGACGAAGGTCGCGAAGACAAAGAGCATCCAGGCGGCACGCGAGAAACTGAGCAGCAGACCGACCAGAAGGATTCCGAGCCAAATAATGTCTAGCAGCCGGATTCGATTCAAGACCATGCGCGACATGATGAACAGCGCTGGCCAGATGAGATACGGCGCATAAACGTTGGGGTCCTTGAATGTCCCCATAGCGCGGTCGTTTTGCGTGAACAGGTCGTAAGCGTGCGGAAACGCATGGAAGTAGCCGGCGATACCCAGGAGCGCCGTAAATACCGCGCTGGCGATGTAGGCCGACCGCATGGTGGTGAGCCGAGACATCGTATTCCGGGAGAAGAGGCAGGAAAAAATGACGGCGGCAAGGAAAAGATAAATCGACGTTGCCGTGTACTGGATGGTCAGTTCCTTGCCAGGCACGTTCAGCAGCGCCATCAGCCCTCCGACGTTCCAGATCAGGAGCAACAGGAACATAAGAGCGATTGGCCGTTCGATCTTCACGCCGGCGGCAAGGCAGGCGACTCCGACGAGTCCGATCAGAAAGTCATGCGGTGACGGCTCGATGAATGCGACGGAGCTGACCGCCATCGTCACAAAAAGAACGATCAGAAGTATCCGTTCCGCCAGCGGCGCGGTTGCTCCCGCCTGAACGGGGACGGCGGGACGCAGTGCAATATCTTGCGCGGTGATCAATATGCATTCTCGGTCTTGAGCAACGCAAGCGGCGTCGTCGCGACGATGTAGAGGTCGAACAGCACCGACCAGTTCTCGATGTAGTGGAGATCGTGCTCGACGCGGCGCTGGATCTTTTCCTGTGTGTCGGTTTCGCCGCGCCAGCCGTTTATTTGCGCCCAGCCGGTGATTCCCGGTTTGACGCGATGGCGCGCAAAGTAGCCGTCGACCGCGTCATCGTAGAGGCGCGCTTCGGCCTTGGCATTGACGGCGTGAGGCCGTGGACCGACCAATGAAAGATTGCCTTTGAAGACGACATTGAACAACTGCGGCAATTCGTCGAGGCTTGTTTTGCGAATGATACGGCCGACGCGGGTGACACGCGGATCGTTCTTGGTGACGAGCTTGTTTGCGCTTGCGTCGGCCCTGTCCACGTACATCGAGCGAAACTTGTAGACCTCGATCAGGTCGTTATTGAAGCCATAGCGC
>JBARCH010000117.1:0-26158 GCA_049793875.1 Pseudolabrys sp.
GTGCTGGCGCCCGGCGCCGTGCGGGCGCAACGCGTGTCCGATGCCGGCAAGCTGCCGGACCCGACCGCCGATCTTTATCCGGCCAGGCGCAACGAGAAGTACGTGCTCGACCGGCCGATCACCGACGAGAAGATCAACGCGCACTACAATAATTTCTACGAATTCAATTCATCGAAGGACGTCGCCGAACAGGCGCAGGCACTTAAAATCCGGCCGTGGACGATCAAGATCGACGGCATGGTCGAGAAGCCACAGGAAGTGGGTATCGACGATCTGATCCGTAAAATGACGCTTGAGGAGCGCACGTACCGCCATCGCTGCGTCGAAGCCTGGAGCATGGCGATCGCGTGGACCGGATTTCCGCTCGCCGGATTGGTCGACTTTGCGCGTCCGCTCGGCTCGGCGAAATACCTGCGCATGGAAACTTTCATGGACACGTCGGTCGCCCCCGGCCAGCGGCAGCCCTGGTATCCGTGGCCCTACATCGAGGGCCTCACAATGGCGGAGGCCAATAACGAACTCGCCTTCATCGCGACCGGCGCTTACGGACATCCGATGCCGAAGCAGCAGGGCGCGCCGCTGCGGCTGGTGGTGCCGTGGAAATACGGCTTCAAGTCGATCAAGTCGATCGTGCGCTTCACCTTCACCGACAAGCGCCCGAAAGGCATGTGGGAGGCATTGCAGGCGAGCGAGTATGGCTTCTGGGCGAACGTTAATCCGGCGGTGCCGCACCCGCGCTGGAGCCAGGCAAACGAGGAGTTGATCGGCACCGGCGAGCGCCGTCCGACACTGCTGTTCAACGGCTACGGCGAATTTGTCGCAGGTCTCTACAAGGACCTGCAGAAGGAACGGCTTTGGGCCTGACGGGGGCTCAACATAAGCCATTGGCTTTCAAAGATAAAATTTGGTGCCGCGAAGGCCACCGGCGCGCGATTTATGCAGTCTTTATTCTGACTGGCCCACGCACAACTGATCGAATAGTCTCGCGTGGGGGCTATTGCCCCAAGAAAAGTAAATCTAATGCCGGCCGACGGTGTCGGCCCAATCAGGAAACGTCAGGGGTTATCATATGAAGAAGGTTTTCGTGCTGCTCGGCGCGACTGCTGCCGCTTTGGCAGCGCTTGCCTTTCCGGCCAGCGCTCAACAGCCGATCGTCATCAAGTTCAGCCACGTCGTCGCCAACGATACGCCGAAGGGCAAGGGTGCGCTCAAGTTCAAGGAACTCGCCGAGAAATACACCAACGGCAGAGTGAAGGTCGAAGTCTACCCGAACTCTTCCTTGTACAAGGACAAGGAAGAGATCGAAGCCTTGCAGCTCGGTTCGGTGCAGATGCTGGCGCCGTCGACCGCGAAATTCGCGCCGCTCGGCGCCAAGGAATTCGAGGCGCTCGATCTGCCTTGGCTGTTCAAGGACGAGGCGACCTACACCAAGACCATGAAAGGTCCGGTCGGAAAATGGCTGTTCAAGAAGCTTGAGTCGAAGGGCATCACCGGCCTCGCATACTGGGACAACGGCTTCCACATGGTTTCGGCCAATCGGCCTCTGTTGAACCCGTCCGACTTCCAGGGCCTCAAATTCCGCATTTCCGGTTCGAAGGTTGCCGACCGCTATTTCCGTGACCTCGGCGCGCTGCCGCAGATCATGGCCTTCTCGGAAGTCTACCAGGCGCTGCAGACCGGCGTTGTCGATGGCTGCGAGAATACGCCATCGAACTATCTGACGCAGAAGTTCCACGAGGTGCAGAAGCACATCACTGTCTCCTATCACGCTCACCTGCAATATGCGGTGATCGTGAACTCCAAATTCTGGAACGGGCTTCCCCCCGATATTCGCAAGCAGCTCGACAGGGCGATGGACGAAGCGACCGACTACACCAACTCGATCGCCGTCAAGGAAAACGAGGACGCGCTCGCGACCATCAAGGCTTCCGGCAGAACCACGTTGCACTATCTGACGGACGACCAGCGCAAAGCCTGGAAGACGGCGATGGCTCCGACCTACAAGTGGGCGAGGGGCCGCGTCGGTGGCGAAGTGCTCGACATGTTGTCGAAGGCACTCGACATCAAGATGAACTGACGGCAAGTTACGCTGCAAATAACAAATAAGAATAGCGGTCGGGAGTAACGCTCCCGGCCGCAACTGCGTGAGGGGGGTTACGTGCTGGGACGCGCTCTCGATCATCTCGAGGAGTGGCTGATTGCCACTCTCATCGCGGCTGCGACTGCGTTGATTTTCATCGCCGTGCTGCATCGCTACAGCACCGGCGCTTCCATCGACCTCGCCAAGTGGACTGCCGCGCATGGCGTACCCGTGCTGCCGGGCGTGCTGCATGCGATCTATTCGTGGCTCGCCGACCGTGACCTGTCCTGGGCGCAGGAACTGTGCATCTACATGTTCATCTGGATGGCGAAGTTCGGCGCCGCATACGGCGTGCGAACCGGCATCCACGTCGGCGTGGATGTGCTGGTCAACATGCTGCCGCCGAAGTCACGCAAGCAGGTAATCCTGTTCGCCATCGGGTGCGGCGCATTGTTCACTGCGACGATCGCGATCTTCGGCGTCACGTTCGTCGGCGAGATGTTCAAGACCGGCCAACAGTCGAACGATCTCGAATGGCCGATGTGGGCCATCTATTCAGCGATTCCCCTCGGCTCCGGTCTCATGTGCTTCCGCTTTCTGCAGGTGGCGTGGTGGTACTACTGGACCGACCACCTGCCGCATCACAATGAGGCCCGTGTCGAGGGCATCGAGGCGTCGGATGCGCTGCATCTGTCGGACAATGCACACGGCACCGTCTCCAGCCGCCGGTCGACCCCGCTGGCGCTGACGTTGATCATGCTGCCCATCCTGATTTTGGGTGTCTGCCTCGCGCACAAGACCGGCATCATCGTGCTTCCGCAGGCGGTGCGCGCGCTCACGATCTTCGCCTTGCTGGTCGCGTTCATGATCACGGGCATGCCGATCTCGATCGCACTCGGCCTTACCGTGCTGACGTTCCTGTTCATCCTCACCGACGTTCCGATCGAGTCGGTGTCCATGAAGCTTTTCACCGGCCTGGAAAGCTTCGAGATCATGGCGATTCCGTTTTTCATCCTGGCCGGCAGTTTCCTCACCCATGGTGGCGTTGCGCGCAGAATGATCGATTTCGCAGTGTCCCTCATCGGGCACTGGCACGGCGGGCTTGGGCTTGCCGGAATCGTTGCGTGCGCGATGTTCGCGCTGGTCTGTGGATCGAGCGTCGCCACCGTCGCGGCGATCGGCGCAATCGTTCTGCCGGAGATGGTGCGGCACGGTTACCCGATGCGATTTGGTGCCGGTATCATCACGGTCGCCGGCTCGCTCGGCATCCTGATGCTGCCGTCGATTCCGAAGATCGTCTATGCGGTCTCGACAAATACCTCGATCGGCGCGCTGTTTGTCGCCGGTTTGCTGCCCGGCTCGCTGCTGACGGTCATGCTGTGCACGGTGACGTGGTATCTCGCAAAAAAGCGAAATTATCCGCGGATGCCGAAATCAAGCTGGATGGACAGCTGGCACGCTTTCCGGGAAAGCGTTTGGGGCTTGATGCTCGTCGTCATCATCATCGGCGGTATTTACAGCGGTTTGTTTACTGCGACGGAAGCAGCCGCAATGGCTGCCGTCTATTCGTTCTTCATCTCCGTCTTTGTTTACAAGGCGATCAAGATTAAAGACACGCCGCGTGTGCTGCTGCGTGCCGCCAACACGAGCGCGATGCTGCTCTACATCATTACCAATGCCGTGTTGTTCTCCTTCGTGCTCACGAACGAAAACATTCCCTCGGCGCTGGCTGACTGGATTCTGGCGCAGCATCTCGGCTGGTTCGGATTCCTTCTCCTCGTCAACGTATTGCTGCTGATGGCCGGCAACTTCATGGAGCCGAACTCGATCATCCTGATCATGGCGCCAATTCTTGCCCCGGCTGCAAAGAAGCTGGGCATCGACCTCGTTCATTTCGGCATCGTCATCGACGTCAATATGGAGGTCGGCCTATGCCATCCGCCGGTTGGCCTCAATTTGTATGTCGCATCGATGATAGCGGGCATGCGCATCACGGATCTCGCTGTGGCTGTCTGGCCATGGCTGGTGACGATGCTGATATTCCTCGGCCTCGTCACTTATTGGCCGGAGCTGACGCTGTGGCTCCCGACAGTCCTTGGCATGCGCTAGGCGAGATGCCCTGGAAACGGTTTCGCCGCCACGCGGAGCGAGCTTTCAAGGGTGCTTGAAGCGCCGTATCGGAGTACTCGGCAGAGGCGTATGATCCCGCCATAGCAAAAGGCGGAGATTGCCATGTCCATCAACCGACCCGACATCGCAAGCGTCCAGCGGGCCGTCGCCGGCGCGCTGCATGAGCATTGGGTGCTTTTTCTCGTCGAAGGCGTCGTCCTCTTCGTCCTGGGATTGACCGCGATTGCCTTACCGCCGCTCGCGACCATCGCGGCGACCGTCATCATCGGCTGGCTGTTTCTTGTCAGCGGTGTCATGGGCCTGTTCACGACCTTCTGGATGCGCAAGGCACCGGGCTTCTGGTGGTCGTTGGTTTCCGCGCTCGTCGGAATTGTTGTCGGCATCCTGCTACTGGCTTCGCCGTTGCGGGCGGCCTTGTCGCTTACCATCGTGCTGGTCGCATTCTTCATTATCGAGGGCGTGGCCTCGATCATGTTCGCGCTCGAACACAAGCGCGAACTGTCCGGCCGCTGGGGCTGGATGCTGGCGAGCGGTATCGTCGATCTGGTTCTCAGCGCGATGATATTTGGCGGCCTGCCGAGCACCGCTGCCTGGGCGATCGGCCTTCTCGTCGGGATCAATCTGGTGTTCGGCGGATCGGCGCTGATCGCGATGGCGTTGCACGCGCGCGACGCGGCGCCGGGGCGGATATAGCGTCCTTTATTCCGCCTCGCCGGCTTCCGCTTCGGCGAGCTTGGTCCGCCAATCCGCCTGATTGCGCATGAATGTGTAAGCGGAAAGCGCCAGCAGACAGCCGCTGACGACAACCAGCGACAGCGAAATCGGCCGGTTGAAGAAGATGAGATAATTGCCGTTCGACATGATCAGCGACTGACGCAGGCTCTGTTCCAGAATCGGTGCGATCACCAGCCCGAGCACCAGCGGTGCGGGGTCGAAGTTGAACTTGCGCAAGGCGTAGCCGATGATGCCCATGATCAGCATGATCCAGACGTCCACGATCGAGTGACTCACTTCGTAGACGCCGACAATGCAGAACATGATGATGAGCGGATAGAGATATGAATAGGGGATGCGCAATACGCTCACGAACAGGCTTACCAGCGGCAGATTGAGCGCCAGCAGCATCAGGTTGCCGACGTACATCGAGGCAACGAAGCCCCAGAATACGTCCGGGTGCTCGGTAACGAGTTGCGGACCGGGCGATACGCCATGAACCATCAGCGCGCCCATCAAGACTGCGGGCACCGGTCCGGTGGGAATGCCGAGCGCCAGCATCGGCACAAACGCGCCGGTGGAGGCCGCATTGTTCGCCGATTCAGGTCCGGCGACACCGGCCACCGCGCCCTTGCCGAATTCCTCGGGATGCTTGGAGAGGCGGCGTTCCAGCGCGTAGGACAGGAAGCTTGAGATGATGTGCGCCGAGCCCGGAATGATGCCGATGATGAAGCCGAGCAACGAGCCACGCCCGATCGGCATCGTCGCTTCTTTCCATTCCTGCCGGTTCGGCAGCAATTCGCGCAATTTCGGTGCGATCACTTCGCCGACGACCTTGTGGCTTGGTGTCGACAGGATCTCGCCAAGGCCGAACAGGCCGACCGCCACCGGCACGATGCCGATACCGTCGCCGAGTTCGGCGAGGTCGAAGCTGTAGCGGAAATGGCCGGTCATGTTGTCGATGCCGATCATGCCGAACATCAGACCGAGGCAGGCCATCAGCAGCGTCCGCACAAGCGAGGTCGACGACATATAGGCGAGGAAGATCAGGCCGAGCATAAGCAGGGTCGTATATTCCGGCGGCCCGAATTTCAGCGCGATGGTAGCAAGCGGCGGCGCCACGATGGTGAGCATGACCACGCCGAACGTGCCGGCGACCCAGGAGCCGACGGCGGCGATGCAAAGTGCGGCGCCGGCGCGGCCCTTCTTGGCCATGGCGTTGCCGTCGATGCAGGTCATCACCGATGAAGCCTCACCCGGAATGCGCATCAGGATCGAGGTGGTGGAGCCGCCATATTGCGAACCGTAATAGATGCCGGCGAGCATGATGACCGCTTCGGTAGCGTTGAGGCCGAAAGTAACCGGCAGCAGGATCGAGATGCCCGACAACGGGCCGATTCCCGGCAGTACGCCAACCAGCGTGCCGACAAGGCAGCCAAGAAAGGCGTACCAGAGATTGTCGAGCTGCATGGCCACCGAAAACCCGTGCGCCAAGCTCAGAAGAGTCGTTTCCATGAGGACCTAATAACTGAAAGGGCTTTCCGGCATCGGCGTCTTGAGCAGATATTCGAATGCGACATAGGTGATCAGGGTAATCGTGACGGCGTAGCCGCCGGCATAGAGCGGATTGCGCCGCTCGATGACCACCAGCAGCGTGATCATCATCAGCACCATCGTGATGATAAAGCCGAGCACGGTATAGAGCGCGACCGCGGTGCCTGTGATCACGGTCACCATCGCGGCGTGCTTGCCGTCGCTCCAGGAGATGTCCGCGTAAGGTTCGCTCTCGCGGCCGCGCATGATGAGTGCCAGCCCGAAGAGCATCATGAGCGAGGCGATGATCTTGGGCAGGAAGCCGGAGCCCGGCATCGATGGCTGCCCGAACGGCAAGTCGCCGCTCAGCGCGATAATGAGAGCGCCAAAAAAGACGAAGGCGCCGCCCGCGACATGATCGGAACGGAGTGTCATCCTTGCATACGACCGATTGACTTCATCGTCTTTCCTCCATCGCAATGGCGACCCATCATTCCCCCTGCGACGTTGAACGCGCGGCCGGCACATGCCGCCGCGATCCTGCGCGGCGGAGTCTTTTGCGAAAAGAAAGCCGTTCCGGGCCTTAGCCCTGCACGCGGCCGATCGTGCGCACCGCGTTCTCGATGCGGGCGGCATCCGCGTCCCAGAACGCAGCGAATTCCGGCTGATCGAGATAGCCGAGTTCCTGGCCGAGATTGGTGATCGCGGTCTTGAACATGTCGCTGTGCGCGGCCTTGTCGAGGGCGCCACGCAGATAGGTGACGACCTGCGGCGGCGTTCCCTTGGGCGCGAACATGCCGACCCAGAGGTAATACTCGATGTTGTAGCCGAGCTCTTTCATGGTCGGGACATCGGGCAGCGCCTTGGAGCGCTTGTCGCCGAACATCGCGAGCGGGCGCGCCTTGCCGGCCTTTATCTGCGCGAGCGCCGCCGAGATTGACGAGACCAGCACCTGTGAATTGTTGCCCAGGAACGCTGTGAGCGCCGGTCCGCCGCCATTGGTCGGCAGATGGCGCAGCTTCAGGTCGCCGGCGGCCTTCATGAACAGGGCAGTCGGAATGTGCAGCGCGCCGTAGAGACCCGACGACGAGAAGATGATTGCGTCGGGGCGTTTCTTGGCGTCGTCGATCAGTTCCTTGACGTTCTTGTAAGGCTGCTTGTCATTGACCAGCAACACGCAAGGATCCGCGACGAAACGCGCCAGCGGGATGAAGTCGGCGCGCGTGAATTTCGGCGTGCGGCCGAACAGCCTGTCGACTTCCGCGAAGCCTGAGATCGACGTGATGTGCGACAGCAGCGTGTAGCCATCGGGCTTGGCATGCGCGGCAACCTGTGCGCCAACCTGACCCGCAGCGCCGGCCTTGGTTTCGATCACCACAGGCTGCTTGACGATCGTCTCCATCGCCGCGGCCAGCGGGCGCGTCACAACGTCCGATGCGCCGCCCGGCGGGAATGGATTGATGATGGTGATTGCGTGCGACGGATAAGCGTCCTCGGCAAAGGCTGCCCAGGTCGTGAGTGCTGCAGCCGCAGCGGCGCTGCCGGCGACGAAAGTACGTCTGTCCATGAGAGTCTCCCCCTGTGTGTACTTTTTTTATTATTGGGGTGGATGGTAGCGATACCGGAGGGGCGGTCAACACCCGTCAGCGCTACCCATCGATAATTGCCACCGCGCGGGTCCAGCCGGCGGAACCGCCACGGACCTTCACCGGGAAGCAACTCACCATGAAACCTTTTGCCGGCAGCAGTTCGAGATTGTGCAACTTCTCGATATGGCAATAGCCGATCTCGCGGCCGGCGCGGTGACCTTCCCAGATCAATTTCGGGTCTTTCGTTTCGGCGTATTTTTTCATGGTGTAAATGAACGGCGCGTCCCAGCTCCAACCGTCGATGCCGGTGACGCGCACGCCACGCTCGGTGAGATAGAGTGTCGCCTCGCGCCCCATGCCGCAACCTTTTGCGACATAATCCGGCTGGCCATAGGCCTTGCCCGCAGACGTGTTCACCACCACGATCTCGAGCGGCGACAGCGTGTGACCGATGCGCTTGAGTTCGGCTTCGACATCGGCCGCGGTCGCGACATAACCGTCGGGGAATTTACGGAAATCGAGTTTGACGCCGGGTTGCAGGCACCACTCGAGCGGCACTTCGTCGATGGTGATGGCGCGCTTGCCGCCGTCCATCGTCGAGGCGAAGTGATACGGCGCGTCGAGATGTGTGGTGCAATGCGTGGACAGCTTCACCCACTCGAAGCCCCAGCCTTCGCCGTCGGGCAAGTCTTCCTTTTTGAGACCGGGAAAGAAATTCAAGACGTTCTGCGCCGTGGCCTGATGATCGAGATATTCGATCGCGGGTCCATAGCCGGGCGGGTCGGCGGTGACGGTATTTTCCAGCGGGACTGAAATGTCGATGAGCTTGCGGGGCATGGTTGAACGCTCCTTGTCAGGCCCGGTCTTGTGATCGCAAAGCCGGGTTTGCCCGGCGTGGCGAATGGTCAATCTATTTTGCGCAAGGTGGGCGAACCCGAGTTGCGCTTGGCGGCCACGTCTTCATTATAGGTGAGACAGCAGAGACGTAAGGAGTGGACTATGCCTGCCTATTGGGTTGCGCGTTCGAAGGTCAACGATCCGGTCGAATACAAGAAATACACCGACCAGGTACCCGCCATCATCGCCAAGTTCGGCGGCAAGGTGCTGGCGCGGGGCGGCCGTTTTCAGATTATGGAAGGACCGGACAAATTTCACCGGTTCATCGTCATCGAATTTCCCACCCTGGAGCAGGGCGTCGCCTGCTTCAAATCGCCTGAATACGACCGCGCCGCGGCATTCCGGCGCAGCGGGGCCGGCGAGGTGGAAACGATCATGGTCGAGGGGGTTTGAGTGGGCAAAAGTGCTGCATTTCTCCACTAGCTTCGCCATTCGGAATACGCGTAAGATGCCGCAAAACAAAGCTTAATCGGGAGGTAGACAATGCTGACTAATCTGAAATCCAGGGTTCTCGCGTGTATCGCCGGTGCGGCATTTGCCGTGACTGGCGCTGCGATTTTCGCGGGCCCGGCGAATGCGCAAAGCAAGGAGCCGATCAAGATCGGCTTCAGCATGGCGTTGACCGGTCCGCTCGCCGCCAACGGCAAGCAGGCGCTGCTCGGCGCCAAGATCTGGGAAGAAGAGACGAACAAAAAGGGCGGGCTGCTCGGCCGTCAGGTCAAGCTCATCTACTACGATGACCAGAGCAATTCGTCGACGGTGCCGGGCATCTACACCAAGCTGCTCGACGTCGACAAAGTCGACCTCGTCGTCGGTCCTTACGCCACCGCGATGATCGCGCCTGCGATGCCGGTCGTGATTTCGAAGAAGAAAATGTTCATTGGCTTGTTCGGCCTCGCGGTGAACAGCAAATTCAAGTATCCGCGTTACTTTGCGATGATCCCGTCAGGTCCTGACACCAAGCCTTCCTTCACGGCCGGGTTCTTCGAGGTTGCGGCTGCGCAAAATCCGAAACCGAAGACGGTCGCTCTGGCGTGGTCGGATCTGGAGTTCTCCAAGAACGCATGCGAAGGCGCTCGCGAGAACGCCAAGAAGTATGGCATCAAGGTCATCTACGACAAGAGCTACCCCGGCAACACGACCGACTTTACGCCGATCGTGCGTGCATTGCAGGCCGCTAACCCCGACATCGTCACCCTGTGTTCGTATCCGCTCGATGCGGTCGGCATGACGCTGGCGATCAACGAACTCGGCTACAAGCCGAAGATGGTCGGCGGCGCGATGGTCGGTCTGCAGGCCACCGTGTTCAAGCAGAAGCTCGGCCCGGCGCTCAACGGTATCGTCAACTACGAGACCTGGGTGCCGTCAATGGCGACACCTGAATCCGACGCGTTCCTGAAAATCTATCAGTCGCGCGCGCAAGCAGAGGGCGTCGATCCGCTCGGTTACTATCTCGGCACCTGGGGCTATGCCTATCTTCAGGTTCTGGCCGACGCCGTGACCGGGACCAAGAGCCTCGATGACGCCAAGCTCGCCGATTACCTGCACAAGAATCCGGCCAAGACCATTATGGGCGATGTGCGGTTCGGGCCGACCGGTGAATGGGTGAAGTCCGGGATGCTGCAAGTGCAGTACCACGGCATCAAGGGCCACGGCCTCGACCAGTTCAAGGGTATGCAGACCCAGACGGTGCTCACCCCCGCGAACCTGAAGACCGGCAACGTCATCTATCCATACGAGAAGGCGAAGCAATAATCGCCGGATTTTCGTTTCAAACGACAACGGCGCGGGAGCAATCCCGCGCCGTTTCTGTTTGCCGTTCCGAGGCGCGGGTGCAGCCAGCGAACCCGCGATGTGGGAGCCGATGACGCCGTTTCTGGATTTCGGGGTTTACGCTGCCGGCGCGCCGTGGAGGGCCCCGGAAAATCTCACAAGCCGAGATAAAATTTCCGGATCAAGTCGTTGTTGTTGAGTTCGTCGGCAGACCGGCCTTCGAATGCGATCTTGCCGTGCACGATCACGTAACCGCGGTCCGCGATGCGGATGGCCTGGACGAAGTTCTGTTCGGCCATCAGGACCGTGAGTTTATAGTGATCCTTGAGCTGCTTGATGGCGTCGATGGTCCGGCTCACGAGTTGCGGCGCCAACCCGACTGAAGGTTCGTCCACCAGCAGGATGCGCGGCGCCGACATCAACGCGCGCGCGAGTGCCAGCATCTGTTGCTCGCCGCCGCTCATGCTGCCGGCGAGTTGCTTGCGCCGTTCGGCCAAACGCGGGAACGCCTCGAAGCAGAAATCCATGTTCGGCTTGATCTGCGCGCGTGCCGTCTTGCGGAATGCGCCGAGCAGCAGATTTTCTTCCACCGTCAGTTTGGGGAACAGGCGGCGTCCTTCGGGCACCAGCGCGATGCCAAGATCGACGATCTGCTCGGTGGTTCGGCCAATGAGGTCGTGCTGTTTCCCGTCAATTTCGGCGACGATGCGGCCTGCAGACGGGCGCACGATACCCATGATGCATTTCATCAGCGTGCTTTTGCCGTTGCCGTTGGTGCCGAGCAAGGCCACGGTCTCGCCGCCGCCGATCTTCATCGAGACATCCTCGATGACGCGGACCGCGCCATAGGCGGCGTGGATGCCTTCAATGGTGATGCTATTCGCCAATGTAAGCCCTCACGACCTCAGGGTCCTTGACGACGTCTTGCGGCGCGCCGTCGGCGATCTTCTTGCCGGTGACCAGCACCACGAGCCGCTGCGAAAAGCTCATCACTGCGGTCATGATGTGCTCGATCATGATGACCGTGATGCCGCTCTCGTTCAGCCGCATCAGCAGGGCAAGAATGTCGTCGATCTCGGAATGCGACAAGCCTGCCATCGCCTCGTCGGCAATGAGCAGTTTCGGCTCCGCCGCCATGGCGCGGGCAAGCTCAAGCTTGCGCATCTCGACCTGGGTCAGATCGCGCGGGCGATGTTTCGCCTTGGCGTCGAGTCCGACCAGCCGCAACAGTTCGTTGCAGCGTGCGTCGATGTTGTCGGCATGCAGTGGACCCGATCGCTTGTGCACCGTGTAAAGCATCGGGATGCACAGATTTTCGGCGAGCGACAGGCTTGGGAACGGGCGCGGCAACTGGAAGCTGCGCGACAGCCCGCGATGCGTGCGTTGATGTGCCGCTAGCCCATCGACCAACTGACCGTCGAAATGCACGCTGCCGCTGTCATTGCGGAGCGTTCCGCAAATGCAGTTGACCAAGGTGCTCTTGCCCGAGCCATTTGGCCCGATTAACCCGAGCCGCTCGCCCGCCTGCACGTCGAGATCGATGGATTCGAGCGCGGTAAAGCCGCCGAACCGCTTGCCGAGGCCTTTGACCTGAAGAAGCGGGCTCATTTCCGCCTCCGCTTGTGCAGATACTCTTGCACCAGCCCGACGATGCCATTCGGCGCCACGATCACGAAGCCGATGAGAAGGAGGCCGACGAGGAGCAAGTTGGCCGCCGAGGAGATCGTCACGGTGGCAACTTGCTGAAGGGTTCCGAGCAGAACCGAGCCGACCAGCGGTCCGATCCAGCTCATGGTGCCGCCGATCATCGGCATCGCGATCGAGTTGACCGCGTATTCGAGGCCGAACGCCGACTGAGGCTGCAGGTAACCGATGTAGTAGGGGAACGGCGCGCCGGCCATCCCCATCAGCGCGCCGGATACAACGGTCGCCACCAGCTTGAGCCGGAGCGTCGGCACGCCGGACGCTTCGGCCGCCATCTCGTCGTCGCGGATTGCGGCAAAGCCGTAGCCGAGGCGTGAGCGCTCGATGGTCCGCGCGACAATGATGGAGAATACGGCAAGCAGCAGCATCAGGCCGAACAGATATTGCGTGTAGCTGCCAAGCAGCGGGAAATTCTCAGGGCGGACCACGTAAGCGCCACTTGAACCGCCGACAAAATCCCAGTTGACCACCAGCGTTTGCAGCACGACCGACAGCGCCAAGGTGGCGATGGCGAAAAACGCTCCGCGCAGCCGCAGCGTCAAATACCCGGTGCCCAGTCCGACCAGGCCGGACGCGACCCCGCCGAACAGGATCAGCACCGGAATCGGCAATGGAAATACCGTGTGCAGAACGGCAGCGATGTTCGCCGGAAACCAATCGTCGATGACGCCGTCGAAAGTAATCAGCGCGACCGAGCTATAGGCGCCGATGGCGAAAAAGGCCGCCGAACCGAAGTTCACATACCCCGTATACCCGCCGAGGATATTCCAGGCGGTCGCCAGAACAACGTACTGAACGACCACGTAGCCGGCGACGAACAGGTATTCGATATTGGCGGCGCGCAGCAGCAAAAACAGCGCCAGTGCGACGACCAGTGAGATGAGGGTGAATGTTGCTGTGCGCACGGGCTAGCGTCCCAATAATCCGGAAGGGCGGAATGCCAGCGTCAGCAGCAGAACGCCGAATGAGACGGCCGGTGCCCATGAGGGTCCGTAAAACGTGGCCGTGATGCTCTCGAGCACGCCGAGCAGTAGGGCGGCGATCAAGGTACCCGGCATGCTGCCCAGCCCGCCCAGCACGCAGATGGCGAACACACGGCCGATATATTCGCGGCCAACCGATGGCTCGACCGGTTGAATGACAATGAGCAACGCGCCGGCGACCGATGCGGTCGCGATCGATACGCCGAAGGCGATCCGTTTGATGTTTACCGGGTTGGCGGCCATGAGTTGCAGGGCGAACTGATCCTGCGACACGGCGAGCACGGCACGGCCGGTGAAGGTATGCGTGATGAAAATATGCAGCGCTCCGAACATTACCAGCGATGCGATGCAGGGAACAAGTATGCGCAGCGGAAGGTCGAGGAACCAGAGGTGCAGCGTCGGGCCGATATAGATCGCTTCGACATAACGGTAATCGACACCGTACGTCATGATCAGGACGACCTCGGTGACGAACAGCACGCCGAAAAAGAATGCGAGGCCGCGCAGCGATTCCTGTCCGCGTTTCTCGAAGGACAGATAGTAGATTTGGTAGACGGCGATGCCGAGCGCGTAAAATGCCGGCAGCATGATAACGCTGACAATGATCGGATCGATGCCGAGCTTGATATTGACGATGTAGGCGATGTAGGCGCCGAGGATGACGAATGCCGGATGCGCGATATTGACGATATCGAGCATGCCGAAAGAGATGGAAATGCCGGCGGTCACGGCGGCGTAAAAGGCCCCGATCAGCAACCCCGCGACGACGGCGTTGATCAGCAGCTCAAACGGAAAATCCATCTCCTCCCCAGTCCCATTCTTTTACCGTAGCGGGCTTTTGCGCCAGTGTGCAGGAAGGGCGGTGTGTTGGCTAGTCTCTTGCTATTTCAACCGGAAAAAGACGGCGCGGCAAAATGAAACGCCCGCCGCGGCGTTAGGCCGGGGCGGGCGCCCGTCGAAAAGTCGATCAGGCCGCTGCGCTGGCGCGTACGCGGTCCGGTAACGCCATCGGCTGATTGGCGCTGTTTTTGAATTCGACCGTCATGAAGACCATCTCGCGGTCGCCGAGATTTTCGAGATCATGAACCTTGAACTGGCCGGCACCATAAGTCTCGTGGCGCGTCTCGCCCGGCTTGTAGGTGTATTCGACCGTGGTGCCGTCGTGCACGTGCTGGCGCCCGCGCCCGCCGCTCACCGAGGTCCAGAAATAATCCAGCACGTGGCGGTGGAAACCGATGCGCTCGCCCGGCGCGAGACGGATCATCCACACGCGGGTGCGCTCGGTTTCCGACAACAGCATGTTGCCGACACACGGGTCCGGGTTCCTGGCTTCGCGCTCGAAGTCGGCGACGATGTCCGCCGGCCACTGCGACTTTTCCTTTTTCTCTGCGGTCTTATCGAGCATGGACAGGGCCATGGTATTCCTCCGCTGCTATTTGCGTTTATATATAGCATATCCAGGAAAATCGGAAGGTTGAGGGCAGCACGTGGCGAGGTCGGCGAGGCGGGCGATTGTCATTGGCGGCTCGATGAGCGGCCTTTTGTGTGGATTGCTGCTGCGCCGCGCGGGCTGGGACGTCGATATTTACGAGCGTGTGGAAAGCGAATTATCCGGCCGAGGCGCGGGAATTGTCGCGCAAACCGAGTTGATCGCCCGGCTGCGCTCGCTCGGGCTTGCAACCGACAATCTCGGCGTTCAGATCACGATCCGGAAATGCCTCGATGCCGCCGGGAATCTCATAAGTGAAGTCGAATGCCCGCAGGTGCTGACGGCGTGGGAGCGGGTCTATCGCCTGCTGAGGGATGCGTTTCCACCGGAGCGCTATCATCGCGCTCGCGGGCTCGTGCGTTTCACCCAGGATGCGCGCGCGGTAACAGCGCATTTTTCCGATGGCGAAATGGCGACGGCCGACCTGCTGGTCGGCGCCGATGGAATCCGCTCGACCGTTCGCCAACAATGCGCGCCCACCGTGGCGCCGCTTTATGCCGGCTATGCCGCATGGCGGGCCTTGCTGCCGGAGAGCGATATCCCGCCGGCCGCGCACCGCGATTTATTCGAGTTCATGGCTTTCGGGCTGCCGCCCGGTGAGCAGTTCCTGATCTATCCGGTGGCAGGTCCCGACAACGATCTGCGGCCGGGCCATCGCCGGACAAATATCATTTGGTACCGTCCGGCGGACGAGATGACCAAGCTCGCCTGGCTGCTCACCGACGAGACCGGACACACGCATTCGATTTCGATTCCGCCACCGCTGATCCGCCGTGCCGCCATCGCGGACATGCGCGCCGACGCCGAACGGCTATTGGCGCCGCAATTCCGTGAGATTGTGCGATTGATCGACGAACCGATCCTGCAGCCCATTTACGACCTGGAAAGCACGCGCATGGCTTTCGGGCGGGTGGCGGTAATGGGTGACGCTGCCTTTGTTGCCCGCCCGCATGTCGCCGCCGGCGTGTCGAAGGCGGCCGACGATGCGGCGGCGCTGGCGCAGGCTTTACTGGCCGAAGACGATGTCGAAAGCGCGCTCAAGCGCTTTGAAGCGGCGCGGCTTGGCGAGAACCACAGCATCATCGAACGGGCGCGTCATCTCGGCGCTTATCTGCAGGCGACGCAGACCGAGGCGGAACAGGCTCGCGCCGGCCGCCACAGCACCGATGACGCCGTGCTGGCGGAAACCGCCGTACTGGATTTTCTGTACGCGTAGTCCGCGCCCCGCGCTCTGACCGTCATCATCCGCGTAAGCGGATGATCCGGTATCCGTCGCCGCCGCTTATGAATACTGAATCGCCCGCTTCCGCGGGCGATGACAGCCTCGGGTTCCGGTAAACTCACATCCCCAGCATCTTCTTCGCGTTGCCACCAACGAGCGCGGCGCGCGTCGTGTCGTCGAAGGTGTCGACCGATGCAATGTGTTCGATCGGATCGTTTTCCAGCATGTCGAAGGGATAGTCAGTGCCCATGACCACGTGATCGACGCCGAACGTGCGTACCAGCGCCTCGAGCTGCAACGCCGTGAACACCACGGTATCGAAATAGACTTTCTTGAGATAGCTCGACGGCGGATTGGGCAGGTTCGCGTGGCAGTCCGAGCGCGCGCCCCAGGCATGGTCGATGCGGCCTGAATAGGCGCCGAGATAACCGCCGCCATGCATCGCGAAGATCTTGAGCTTGGGGTGGCGCTCCAGCACACCGTCGAAAATCAGGTAGTGCAGCGCGAGCGTCGTCTCCAGCGGATTGCCGGCGACATTGTTGAAATAGAAACGCGAGAACCGCTTGCCCTCGGTGAAGCCGTTCGGATGGATGATGACGACAGCGCTGAGTTCTTCGGCCTTTTTCCAGAACGGCGCGAATGCCGGATCGGACAATTCCTTGCCGGCGACATTGGTGAGGATCTCGACGCCCTTGAAGCCGAGCGTCTTGACGCAACGCTCGAGTTCTTTCGCCGCTTCGTGGCCATCCTGCATCGGCACCGTGCCGCATGGAATGAAACGGTCCTTGTGGCGCGAGGCGAATTCGGCGATGCCATCGTTGACCATGCGCGCGGCAGGCACGGCGTATTCGACGGCGACGGTGTGGTAGCACTGCGGCGGCGGCGGCATGATGAGCTGCATGTCCACGCCCATCTTGTCCATAGTGGCGAAACGCTCGTCATAGCCGGTCATGCAGCCTCGAATGTCGGCTTCCTGCTTGGCGTTGACGGCCTTCGTCTCCTCGGACGAGAAATGCGCCAGCGGAATGGTCGAAAGATCGAGATGCGGCTTGATGAATGCGGCGGCCGCGGGAACGGCAACGTGGGTGTGCGCGTCGATCGTCACGCTTTTCGGCCGCACGTCGCGTCCGGGCTTGCCGTGCTTGCGTGCAGCGGTGTTGTCGTACTTGTTCCAGATGTCGGCCATTTCGCGCGCCTTTCCTTTGCGTCATGCCCAGCCTTGTGCCGGGCATCCACGCCTTTCCAAGTAGCTTTTTTCAAGACGTGGATGACGGGTCAAGCCCGGCCACGGCAATGTGGGAATTTCTAGAACACACCCAGATGCTGCGTGAGATCGACGTTCTTCTCGGTCAATTCCGCGGGGGTGGAGACGACAGCGACGTGGCCGCTGTTGAGAATGACAATGTCGTCGGCGATGTCGAACACCAGTTTCGGGCTTTGCTCCACCAGCACGATCGACAAGCCGCTGGCCTTGAGCTTGCGAATGGTGGCCATCACTTCGGCAACGATCTGCGGGGCCAGGCCTTCGGACGGCTCGTCCATCAGCAGCACGCGCGGATTGCCCATCAGCGCACGGCCGATCGCCAGCATTTGCTGTTCGCCGCCCGACATATGCGCGGAAATCTGGCTGCTGCGCTCGCGCAGTCGTGGAAACATCGAGAAGACGGTATCGATGGTCCACGGCGCGTGCTTGCTCCCCGGATCGGGTTTGCGCGCAGCCACAATCAGGTTCTCGCGCACCGTCAAGCTCTTGAAGATGCGGCGGCCTTGCGGAACGAGCGCGATGCCCTGCGCGGCGATCTGCTCCGGCGGCAGGTCCGTCACGCGCTTGCCGAATATCGCGATATCGCCGGTGCGCGGATGCAGCAACCCGACGGTGACGTTGAGGCAGGTGGATTTGCCGGCGCCGTTGCGGCCGAGCAGGCCGAGCATGCGCGCTTCGCCAAGCTCGAACGATACGTTCTGGAGGACATGACTGTCCCCGTAAAACGCGTTGACCCCCTGCAACGTGAGCGCGCTAGTGGCCAAGATAGACCTCTCTGGTGCGTGGGTCGGCGACAACCTCAGTACGGGTGCCTTCGACGATCACCTCACCGAAATGCAACAGCGTGATGCGGTCGGCGAAATCCAGCGCCACATCCATGTTATGCTCGATCATCACCATGGTCACGTCGCGCGGGATCGCCAGCAGCAGCTTTTGCACGTCGCGGCGCTCATCGATCGACAGGCCGGCGAACGGTTCGTCGAGCAACAGCACTTTCGGATTCTGCGCGAGCGCCATGGCGATCTCGACACGGCGGCGCTCGCCATAGGACGTCTGCGCCAGCGGCCGGTCTGCGATATGGCCGAGGCCGACGCGTTCGAGCGCCTGATGCGCCTCTTCAACCAGATGACGCTGGCGTCCGAGATCCATCAGCGGATTCCAGCGGGATCGCGACAATCCCAAAAGCGCCAGCAAGACGTTGTGCATGATGGAGTCTTGCGCGAACAGCGTGATGATCTGATAGGTGCGCGCCATGCCGAGATGCGGCCGCCGCCGCGCAGGCACCTGCGTAATGTCCTTGCCAAGGAGTTGGATCGAGCCGCCATCGGCCGCGATTTCGCCGGTGATAAGATTGAACAAAGTAGTCTTGCCGGCGCCATTTGGGCCGATGATGAGGCGCCGCTCGCCGGGTTCGACATTGAGATTGACGTTTTTGGTGACGTGCAGGCCGCCGAACGATTTGCGCAAGCCTGAAACGGTGAGGGCGCTCATGCCGGCGGTCCTCCGGCTTTAAATATTTTCGGGCGGCGCGCTATCGTCTTGCGCCAGCCGAGTTTCCACAGCCGCACGGTGCCGGGCACGAGACCCTCCGGCATCAGGATGACGATGGCGACGAAAATAGCGCCGAGCAGGAAATTCCAGCGGGTCAAATAGCCACTGACCACGCTCTTCACGATCACGACCAGCGCCGCGCCGACGACGGGCCCGAACAAGGTGCTGGCACCGCCGGCAATCACCATCAGCACCACCTCGGCGGAGGCGGTGAGCGCCAGTGTCTGCGGGCTGATGAACTGATTGTAATAGACGAACAGGATACCCGCGATCGCGGTCAACAGACCGGAGAGCATGGACGCCCAGAAGCGGATGGCCCAGACGTGATAGCCGAGAGCATTCATGCGGCGCGGCTGGTCGCGAGTACCCTTGAGCGCGGCGCCGAGCGGGGAACGCACGAATATGGCGATCATCGCCGTGGAGAGCGCGAAGACGATCAGGCACGTATAATAGAAGGCGCTGGCCGAGGTGAGGGCGATGCCGAAGGGTTCCGGCCGCACGTGCACGCTGATGCCGTTGTCGCCACCGGTCACGCTGATCCAGCGATAGGCGAGGCCCCAGACGATCTCGCCGAGCGCCAGCGTGATCATGATGTAGCCTATTCCGCTCGCCCGCAGCGACAGAACGGCATAAAGCGCCGTCGACGCCATGGCGACGACCAGCGCAATCAGGATCGCGGCGGGGTGACCGAAGCCGTGCTGTAGCAGATAGCCGGTGGCATAGGCGGCGATACCGAACAGCGCGGCATGGCCGAGCGAAACGAGTCCGCCATAGCCCGCCAGGATGTTCAGGCCGATGGCAAAGACCGCGTAGAAAAGAATCTGGCTGGCGACGTTGAGATAATAAACGCCGGGCATCCAGAACGGCAGCGTGATGAGCAGGACAGCGCCGACTACCAGGGTGACGATGCGAGCACTCATGGGACAAACCGGCCGAACAGGCCCTGCGGCTTGAACAAGAGAACCAGCAGCATGGGCAGGAAAAGGACGAAGTAGGCAAGTTCGGGCAGCAAGGCCTGTCCGAAATTATAGATGAAACCGATGATGATACTGCCGAAGAACGAGCCGAGCAGGCTGCCCGAGCCGCCGATGATGACCACCACCAGCGCCAGCGGCAGCATGTCCTGGTCGAGTCCCGGATACACCGAAAGGATTGGTGCGCCGATGATGCCCGCGAAGGCCGCAAGTCCGGCGCCGAGCGCAAATACGGTGGTGAAAAGCTGGGATACCCGAATGCCGACGACGCGCGCCATGTCGGGATCGTCCACGCCGGCGCGGATCATGGCGCCAATGCGCGTGCGGTCGAGCAACAACCAGAGCCCGATCGCTACGACGGCGGCAATGCCGATGATGGCGAGCCGATAGAGCGGGAATGCCAGCGGTCCGAGCCGGACGAAGCCAACCAGGCTGTCCGGCGTCTGCACCGATAGCGGATCGCCGCCCCACACCATCAGGCAAAAGTCGGCGACCATGAAGGAAAGACCGAGCGTGACGAGGACCTGCGCCGAGGGTTGCCCTGGAAGCTGCCGCAGCAGCAGCCGTTCCAACACGGCGCCAAATGCGGCAACGAGAACCGCCGCGAGCAGCGCGGCGATCCAGAAATTGAAAACAAAGCCGAGCAAGCCGCCCACAAAAGTAGCGCCGAAATACGCCCCGAGCATGAACAGCGATCCATGCGTCAGGTTCGGAATCCGCATCAGACCGAAGATCAGCGAAAAGCCGGATGACAGCAGGAACAGCAACCCGCCGAAGGTGATGCTGTTCACCGTTAGCACGAGATAGAAGCTCATCGCGACCTTGTTCTCATGATTGCGCCGGATAGACCACGGGCGCCTTTTTGGGGCGCCCGTGGACGACCGAAATTGCCTACGGCTTCAACGGCGGATAGTCGCGCGAGTAGACCGGCTGCGACAAGAATTTCTTCGGGTCGTAAGTCCAGAACTGGCTCACATTCGGATAGGTCTTGATCACCGTGTTGACCAGCTTGCCGTTCTTGCGCTCGCAATTGCGGATGAACACCGTGCCGACCACGTTGCCGTATTGGTCGAAGTGGAACGGCCCGCGCGGGCTGTCCTTGAGCGACACCTTGTGCAGTTCTTCGGCAAAGGCCTTTTTACTGGCGGCCTTGCCGCCGCTCTTCTCCAGCGCCGCATCGATGCACATGCCGGCGATGTACATGCCCGCCGAATAGCCGCCCGGCAGCACATTATAGCTCTTCTGCATGTCCGCGACGAAGCGCTTGTTGCTCTCCGACTCGAAATCCGCCGAGTACCAGTGCGCCGACTTCACGCCGATGGCTTCATCGCCAAGGCTGTGCAGCAGCGCATCGTCCATGGCGGTCCAGCCGGCAAGCAGCGGTATTTTCGACTTCATGCCCATCGCCTGATAGGCCTTCATGAACTTCACCGGGTTGGAGCCCGCAAAGCCGTTCACGCAGCAATCGACGTCGCTGATTTGCGCAATATAAGGCGTGTAGTCGGGCGTCACCAACGGCGGCCACAGCTTTTTCACGACCTTGCCGCCGTCGTCGTGGAATACCCGCTGGAAGCCGGCAATCTGCTCGTAGCCGAAGGCGAAGTCTTCCGAGATCGTAATGGCGGTCTTGTACTTCAGTTCCTTGGCGGCGTAGTCGCCCAGCGGATGCATGCATTGCGCCGATGTGGCGGAGGGACGGACCACGAACGGATTGACATGCCGCTGCGTCACGTCTTCCGCCGCCGCGAGGCTCAGGAGGGGCGTCTCGTGCTGGCGCACGTAATCGGTGATCGCCAGAAGTTCGAAGGCGGCGAGCGGTCCGACGATGGTGTCGACGTTGTCGCGCTCGATCAGTTCTTGCGCCTTGGTCTTGGCGCCGGCCGGATTGCCGCCGGTATCGGCGGAGATGAATTCGACCTTGCGGCCGGCGAATTTGTAATTCTTCTCCTTCAGGTAGGTGACGATGCCTTGTTCCATCTGAATGCCGCCCTGCGCGAGCGGGCCGGTTTTCACCGTCAGCAGGCCAAGCTTGAACGGCGCAGCTTGCGCAATCGCCGGAGCCGGGAATTTGAATGTCGCCAGCGCAGCACCGGCGGCAGTGCCAGCCAGGACTTTGCGGCGAGTGATCTTACGAGACATTTTATTCCTCCTTCTGTCGCCCGCTGCGGGCTGATTAGCTGGCTGGCCTTGGCGAGCCAGTTATATTTCTAGAACCGAATACCTTGCCGCCCCCCGCTCCTCGTCGTGACGAGCGAACGACGCCCATCATCGACTAATGTATTACGGCCTGTAAAGCCCGGATGTCGCGGCGCGATGCGACACATGCCCACCTGCGGGCTGCGGGCGGACCTGGTGCAGCCGCAACGTCATTTTTTCGCACGTTTGGATGCTGTCCGCTTTTTTGGAGGCACGATCGGCAGCAGCAGGTAGGGTGATTTGCCGCGGCCAAAATGAAGCGTGGTGACATTGTTGAATATCTTTGCCGGCCGGTCGGCCGGATCGTTATGCAGGAAAGGACCGCAACCCGTCAGTTCGTTCTTGAAGTTCGAAAGCTTGCCACCGCTGCCGCCGCCGTATTCGTAATCCTTGCCGCGGATCGACAGCGCCACCCGATAGCCCGCGGGCACGGCGATCGAGGTCGGCCAGATTTCGATGTCGAGTTCGGACACTTCACCTTTCTTGAGCGGCTGCATGCGGTCATGCGTGTGATAGGGGCGGTAGGGCGTCGACAATTTTGGATCGAGCTTGCGGTGCGAGGCGCGCAGCCAACCTTGCGCGACCGGCGTATGCGGATCGATCGCGCCCTGGAACACGATCTCTTTCATGTCGCCGGTGAACACGCGCAGCACGATGAAGAAGTCGGCGTCCCTGGTGCTTGATGACGCGAACAGCTTGAGCGCGGACGGTCCGGTGATCTCGGTATCGGCGTCGAGCGGCGGCGTCAGGAACGTGAGGCCGTCACCCATCGCCGCGAACTTGAGTTGCGCGCGGCCGGACGGCTTCTTTGTCGTGAGCGTCTTGCTGGCAGGATCGAGATAGAACTTCGTCCACTTCGTGCGCTTGAGCGGCCATTCGCCTTCCGCGCGCGGAACGAATTTCTCGCCTGGATGGCGTACTTGCAGCAGCACCTTCGGCTGTTTCGACCAGCCGCTGTCCTTGCCGTGCAGGAAGTAGTCGAAGAAACGGCGCTGCTGCTCGCGGCCATAGTCGGTGTAGAAATGAGTCCAGTGCTCGATGCCGTGTGCTTCGAGCCATTTGTCCTTCGACGCCGCGCGCACGAAGCCTTCAAAGTTGCCGCGCGGGTGCAGGCCCTGACCGCCCCAGTTGGCTGCGCTGAACATCGGCACCTTTACCTTCGACCAGATCGGCGAGCGTGCCTTGTGGTAGTCGTCGTCGAGAGGATGGGCGCGGATGTCGTCGCCGAAATTGGCGCGGTTCTTCGCCAGATCGTGCTCGGACAGAGTATCCGGGCCGCAAACGAGATCGTTATGGACGCGGCTGCGCTTGCCGCGTTCGCCGGCGCCGTATTGCACGGTCTTCACCTGCATGTCGTACCAGTTCTCCCAGAACGTCGAGAGAATGCCGCCGTGGTGCGTCATGTCGCGATACCAGTCGGCCGCGCCCTCCCAGATGCAGATGGCGGCGAGATGCGGCGGCTGTAACGACGCGACGTGCCATTGGTTGATGCCGTAATACGAGATGCCGTTGAGGCCGACCTTGCCGTTCGACCAAGGCTGCTGGCCCGCCCATTCGATGCAATCGTAATAGTCCTTGGTTTCGCGCGGCGAGAAGTGATCGATGAAGCCGGGCGAGCAACCGGTGCCACGGGAATCGACGCGCACGCAGATGTAATTGTGCGGCACCCATTTCTCCGGATCGGCGACTTCCCAGCTTTGATAAAGGTTGCTCGAGCCTGCGGTAACGTCGGGATGCCTGGTCACCATGCGCTCCCATGCGCTCGGATAACCGTCCTGGAAGGCGAGGTTCTTGGCGTAAGGGCCGTAACTGAGGATGACCGGATACTTGCCGTCCTTCACCGGGCGGAAAACATCGGCGCGCAGGACGAGGCCGTCATCCATCGTGACCGGGACGTCGAAGTCGATCCGCATGCCGTCGCGGACTTCGATACGTTGCTGCAATGATGGCATTGTTTTTTCCTCCCCACGACGACTTTTGTCTGCGCGACGCTACAGAAGCGCTCCAACCGGACGCAAGGCAAAAACATTGTCGTCACGGGGCTTGTCCCGGTGACCCTGCTTACGATGGCAATGCAGTGCCTCTTGAATCGGGATGGCGGGGACAAGCTCGGCCATGACAATCGATAAGTAAGATTGTGTGCAGCTAAAGCTATCGACTACCCAGCATGTCGGACGGGTCTCGTGCACCGTGTCGCACGGCATGGATGACGACGTCGTCCCCGGCGATCTCGTAGAAAACGAGGTACGGATAAGGAAAGGCATTGATCCGCCGGATCGCCGGATCGTCGGTTTGCGCGCCGACGCGAGGATGCGAGAGCAGAAGATTGGTCACTGTCTGGATGCGTGCGCGAATGCGTGATGCGGCTTGCGGTGAGTGGGCTACGACGTAAGAGAGAATGGCATCAAGATCGGCAAGCGCCGGGCGGGTGTAGCGCAGCCTCATCGATCATGCTTGCCCCAGATGGCGCGCACTTCGTCATCGGTAGCGAACTCATCGCGCGCAGCGGCGGCCTTCGATTTCGCAACCGCCAGGCGTTCCTCGGGCGTGAGAGGAACAGGTGGAAAATCGCTTGCCTTTGTAAGTTGCAATACGGCGCGGGCGATCTCGTCCTGCTCGTCCGGCGGTAGCCCCCGAGCGGTTTCGATAGCCTGTTCCAACAGCTTCGTCATAAGTCAAAATATAGGGCACCGCAGCAGACGGAGCAAACCGAAATCGTTTGATGTTCCGCGCGCGACCCGGAAGTCTCGTAGCCCGCAGCGGTAGCGAAATAAGCTCTGTAGGCTCCGCGCCGTAACCCATCACCGCAATCGCAGCAAAAGCGGCGGCGGGTTAGCTTCGGCGCTAACCCCACCCTACGAGCTAACCCACCTTACGGGCTCCTTCTGTCATTCCCCACGCTGCTTGCGTTTCTGTCATTCCCCGCGCAAGCGGGGAATCCAGTAATCACAGAGGGCGCCGTGGCTTCGTCATCATCCGCTTTCGCGGATGATGACGAAGAAGAAGCGCGGGCTGCGGCTAGGTCCGCGTGTCGCGCGCGCGCATCAAGCGGCTGGAATCGGTGAGCGCGCGACAATCGACGGTACCGACTCTAGCGGCGGTGAGCTATCCTCGGTCAGTTTTACGCTGTGGGGAGCTTGTCATGGCAAAGGAGCTGTTGAATCCGCTTGTGCTTGCCTGCCGTTCCGCCGCGTTCGGCCTGCTGATCGCCTTGTGATTCGGGATATCGCCGGCGGCGGCGCAGTTCGTCTGCGGCGGCAGTGCGAGCGGCGCCGAGCCGCAAACCGGCGACGGCGCCACGGCCGGTATTTCCGCCGTGGCATGCGGCACCAATGCCGCCGCGGGCGGCGACGCCAGCGCAGCCTATGGCGTGAACAGCACCGCGAGCGGCACCAACAGCTCGGCCTTTGGCGACGGCAGCAACGCGAGCGGTATTCAGAGCGCGGCCTATGGCCTGTTGAGCATCGCGAGCGGCGACATCAGCGCAGCCTATGGTGCGCGCAGCACCGCGAGCGGTGTTGAGAGCGCGGCCTATGGCACGTTTAGCACCGCGAGCGGCAACGAAGGCTCAGCCTATGGCTTGTTTAGCACCGCGAGCGGCGTCGCCAGCTCGGCCTATGGCGACTTCAGCACCGCGAGCGGCGCCGACAGCTCGGCCTATGGCTCGAACAGTCAAGCGAACGCCGCTAACTCGATTGCCATCGGCGGCAATACCTCCACGGGCGCCGGCAACGCCGCCTTCGTCGATGCCACGTCGGGCAACGGCATCGCCATCGGCAACCAATCGCGGATCAACGCCAATAGCGGCAACAGCGCGGCGGTCGGCTTCAACAACAGCGTGACCGGCACCGGCAGCGGCGCCTTCGGCACCGGGCAGACGGTGAACGGCAACGGCAGCTTCGCCCTCGGCGATCCGAACACGGTCAACGGCCACGGCAGTTTCGTGCTCGGCGACGGCAACACGGTCAACGGGCCGAACGTTGCCGGCAACGGCGACAACATCAACGTGGTCGGCTCCAGCAATGCGGTTGCCGGCACCGCGAGCGCGGCCGGCTCCTC